>NZ_JALDXU010000016.1:0-46559 GCF_032154715.1 Citricoccus sp.
GCGGAGTTTTTCGTGCTGCGGAAACATCGGCGCAGCGGCGCCGGCACCGCGGCCCTCGGGGGCCTCGCGCACCGACAGTTCGAAGTCGTCGCCATGCTCCTCGATGCCGCGGCGCACGGCATTCTTGATGGCCGTGCGGGCGTAGTCCCGGCGGATCGCCTCCGGGTCCGTGGACAGGTCCCGCAGGAAGGCGACCACCATGAGCAGCAGTATGACGGAGAACGGCAGGGCGATGAGGATGGTCAGGTTCTGCAGGCCGGTCAGGACCGTCTCGCCGCCGACCAGGAGCATCACCACCGCGATGCCCATCATGCACAGGCCCCAGAAGACCACGACGAGCTTGTTGGGTTCGGGGTTGCCGCGGGAGGACATGGTCCCCATCACCACCGAGGCCGAGTCCGCCGAGGTGACGAAGAAGATGGACAGCACCGCGATCACGATGAAGGGGGTGATCTGGGACAGCGGCAACTGGTCGAACAGGGTGAAGAGCAGGGACTCCGAGGAGGCCGAGCCGTCGGTGCCCTCCACGCCGTTGCGGTTCATCCAGATGGCGGCACCGCCGAAGATGGTGAACGCGAAGATCAGGATGGAGGTCGGTACGCCCATGACCACCAGGACGAACTCCCGGAGCGTCCGGCCGCGGGAGATCCGGGCGATGAAGACGCCGACGAACGGCGTCCAGGCGATCCACCAGGCCCAGTAGAACCCCGTCCAGATGGACTGGAAGTCCACGGTGTCCGCACCCCAGGACAGGGACTTGCCCATCATGGAGAACATCTCGTCCGCGTACTCCATGACGCCCGAGGGCAGCAGGTTCAGCAGGAACAGGGTGGGCCCGGTGATGAACACGAACAGGATCAGGCCCAGCGTCATCAGGATGTTGATGTTGGACAGGTAGCGGATGCCGCGGGCCACGCCGGAGATCGCGCTGACGACGAAGGCGGCGGTGAGCACGGCCAGGATGATGATGAGCCCGTTGTTGCCCAGGGGCCCGGCCCCGGAGAGGATCTCCACGCCCTGGCCGATCTGGATGGCGGCCAGTCCGAGCGTGGCAGCGGTGCCGAAGAGGGTGGCGATGATCGCGAAGATGTCCACGACCTTGCCCGCCAGGCCTTCGGTCTGCCGTGCCCCGAAGAGGGTCCGGAACACCGAGCTGATCAGGGGGACGCGGCCGCGCCGGTAGGAGGCATAGGCGATGGCGCCGCCCACCAGGGCGTACATGGCCCAGGCGTGCAGGCCCCAATGGAAGTGGGACTGGGCCATGGCCTGGTGCAGGGCGGAGTCCGTGCCGGCGGCCACGGTGTCCGGCGGCGGGGAGAGGTAGTGGGAGAGGGGCTCGGAGGGACCGAAGAAGAAGATCCCGACGCCGATCCCCGCACCGAACATCATGGCCACCCACGAGAAGCGGGAGAACTCCGGCTCCTCGTCGTCACGGCCCAGGCGGATCTTGCCGAAACGGCTGAAGCCGATGAACAGCATGGCCCCGAGAGCCACCATGGCGGTGATGTTCAGCAACCAGCCGGCGTTGGTCATGGACCAGCCGAAGGCCGAGGCGGAGACCTCGGACACGGATTCCGGTGCTATGACGCCCCACGTCACGAAGGCGACGATCAGGGCACCCGTGATACCGAAGACGAGCTTGTCCAGGCCGAAGCGGTTGCGCTGCTCGTCCACGCCGATGCCTGGCACCAGGCCGGGGTGGATGTCGTGCGGGTACATCCCGACGGCACCGGACGTCTCCGGCGGGCTCGTCGGCAGACCGGGTGTGGCAGGGGAGGGGGTGGTGTCGGGCACCGGGGTCCCTTCGGTTGTGACCCGCCCAGGGTGACGCGCAGACCGGACCGGCCGGGCGCTTCGATGGCGCCCTGGGGGAGGCCGGTGGATGATTCGGCCTCCCAGTATTCCTGCCCGATGGCATGGGCGCAAAGGCGGGGACGCCGGAGAGGGGCCTCGGAGTGGTCTGCCGGGGGGCCTACTCCAGTGCGGCCAGGCGGCTAGAGCCGGACGTACGTGAGATCGAACACGAGCCGTCCCGCGCGCAGCGCCTTGTTCTCGAAACTGGTCAGCGGGCGGCCCTCGAACCGGGGCGCCCACCCGCCCTCGTGGTCCACGGGGTCCTCCAGGCCGGCCCCGGACGTCGCCTCACTGACCCCGGCACGGGCCGATCCGGTGCGGGGAGCGAGGGGCTGAGCCCCGACCTTCAGCTCCCTGCCCTCCAGCCGGACCCGGGTCAGCGGAGAGTCCTCTCCGGTGGCGCGGCCCGGATGGGCGTTCGCCAGCTGAGGGTGGGCCTCCATGGCTGATCGCATGTGCACGGCGTAGCTGGACCAGTCCGTGGCCAGGCGCAGCACGCCACCGGGGGCCAGGACCCGGGCCACGCGGTCGGCGAAGGCCGGGCTGACGAGGCGGCGCTTGTGGTGGCGGGTCTTGTGCCACGGATCCGGGAAGAACACCCAGATCTCCTGCACCCCACCGGAGGGCAG
This sequence comes from Citricoccus sp., assembly GCF_032154715.1. Taxonomy (GTDB): domain Bacteria; phylum Actinomycetota; class Actinomycetes; order Actinomycetales; family Micrococcaceae; genus Citricoccus. The sequence continues at coordinate 2,484 of NZ_JALDXU010000016.1, forward strand.
CAAGCGGTCCAGGACCTCGGGGGCGTTGGCCTGGACGCCGCGGACGTTCTCCAGGCCTTCATCCTCGACCCGCACCAGCAGGGCGGCGAGTCCGGGCGTGTAGACCTCCACGGAGATGAAGTCCCACTCCGGGTGGTTGATCGCTCCCTGGGCGGTGGACTCCCCGAGGCCGGAGCCGATGTCCACCACGAGCGGGGCCGTCCGGCCGAAGACCTGGTCCCAGTCGATGTCCGCGCCTTCGGCCACGGATGTGGTGGCGCGGTCCCGGGGCACGTCCACGATGTACGTGCCGTGGGAACGATCCCACGTCTTCTGGCGGCGGGGGTTCAACCGCTCGCCGCGACGCACGAAGGATACCGGCTCGGTGCGGTAAAGCTCTGGATCGGGGCGGTTGTTGTGCCCGTGGGCGTGCTGCGCGGGGGCGGGATGTTCGCTGGACATAAGGATGTCAAGGGTACCGGGATCCGCAGGAGCCGGGGACCCTGTCAGCGGATCACCCCTCCGAAGGGATGAGCTCCTCCACGGCGGTCAGGAAGTCCCGGACCACCGGCCCGTTGTCGTGGCCGCCGCCGAGCCCCACGTTGAAGAACAGGGCCACGGCCAGGTCACCGTGGATCGCGACCAGCCAGGTGTGGGCGAGGTCCTCGCCATCGGCGACGAACTCGGCCGTGCCGGTCTTGGCCAGCACGGGGGCGCCGGGAACGTCCTGCAGCATCTCGGCGGTGCCGGTCTCCACCACCCCGGACATCAGCGTCTGCAGCAGCTCGGACTCCTCGGCCGTGACCCCGGATTCCGGGGCGGCAGGGGCCTCCACGGTCGGATCGGTCACGAAGAGGGGGCGTACCGTCTGCCCGGCGGCCACCGAGGCGGCCACGGTGGCCATGCCCAGCGGCGAGGCCTCCACAACGCCCTGGCCGAAGAGGTTGGCGGCGTGCTCGGTTCCGGTGGAGTCGTCCGGGACGGAACCGAGGAAGGCGGAATCGAGCCCGGTCACCGGCTCGGTGGTCAGCCCCAGCGCCTCGGCGGCCTCGGCCTCGTCAGCGGCGCTGACCTCCTCGTGGGCGCCCACGAAGACGGTGTTGCAGGACTCGGCGAAGGCCTCGGAGAACGGGATCTCGCCCACGGACGCATCCGGGTAATCGTCATAGTTGCCCACCACCATGCCGCCTACATTGAGCGTCTCCGGGCACTGCACCATGTCCCCGGGGGCGGTGCCGGACCGCAACATGGCCAGGGCGGTGACGACCTTGAACGTGGAGCCCGGGGCGTAGGACCCGGACACGGCCACGGGCCATCCCTCGGGGCCGGAGGCCGCGGCGAGCACCTGTCCGTCCGAGGGCCGCAGAGCCACCAGCCCGGCCGGCACGTCCGAGGCGGCGACGACGGCCTCGGCCTCCTCCTGCACGCGCCGGTTGAGCGTGGATGTCAGGTCCTGACCCGGCACCGGGTCGGTGCTGAAGACCGGCCCGTCCGTCTCCTCCGTGTCGGCGCCGGCCGTCGGCGTGGCGGCCGCGGTGGCGCTGGGAGAGCTGGAGCTATCCGGCCCGGACTCACCGGCGTCCGGCTGATCCGGGTTGTCGATGGTGATCTGTACCCCGGGGAGGCCAGCCAGGTGGTCCTCCCACGAGGCCTGCAGGCCGGACAGGCCAACCTCGACGCCGGCCTCCAACGCACCGTCGGAGGCCTCGACCTGCTCGGCGTTGGGTTCACCGTAGGTGCCCAGCACGTCCCGCGCGAAGGCGCGGGTGGGAGCCAGGACGGCGGTGTCCTCAAGGACTCGGCCGCCCGGGACGGCCAGCAGCTGGTCCGTCGGGATTTCGGTGTCCCCGTTGTCGCGCACGGTGATGGCCTGCACGAAGGCCTTCTCTCCGGCGGCCTCAGCCTGTGTCACGAAGGCGTCCTCATCCACCCCGGCGATCTCGGCCACCTGGCGGGCGGCCTCGGACAGGGCCTCCGGGTCGTCGGCCTCGAGGTGGGACTTGTCCAGCCCGAGGACGGCCACATCCCGTTCCATCATCAGTTCCTCGCCCGCGCCGTCGAGGATGCTGCCGCGTTCGGCGGGGACGGACGTGAGACTGACGGTGCCGCCCTCGGCCAACTGCGGGACGACCGTCTCCGGGGCCAACTCCACGAGCCACTCCTGGGACTCCTCGTCCCACTGCATCTCGGCGGTGGTCCGATAGGACCAGGTCCGTTCTGAGCCAGTGCCCGCGCTGGCCTCATCGTCAGCGCTGGCTTCGGCCGCATCGCTGGAGCTTGCGCCGGCCTCGGCGTCCGCATCAGCGTCTGCCTCAGTGTCGCCGCCATCGAGCTGCCAGTCGACGGTCAGGGTGGCGGTGGCACGGTCGTTGTCCTCGCCGTCCACCTCGGCCGAGGCCACGGTGACCGTGCGGTCCACGTCCTCCAGGTCCGCCAACGCTTCGGTGAGCTGCTCGGGGACGTCTCCGGAGTCCGGTGTCAGGGACACGGTGGAGTAGTCGCCGGAGGAGATCGCTCCGGCCAGGTCCGTGGCGGTCTCCTGTGGCGCGGGGCGGGAGTCACCGAAACAACCGGTGGCGGTCAGCACCAGGGCGGCGGAGAGGCCCAGCACCGCCGCGGGACGGCCGAGGCGTGGGCCGCCGTGGGGACGCGTGGCCCGGCTGGACGGCTGGAGAGGATGGGAACGGCCCGCTGACTGGTGCTTCTGCATGAAATCTCCTGACAAGACTCCCGCCAGAGTAGCCGTTGACCCGGACGTGCTGGGAGCATGGGCACATGAATCGTCCCCTGAACCTCATCCTCAACATCATCTGGCTGGTCTTCGGTGGCCTGTGGCTGGCCGTGGGCTACTTCCTGGCCGGACTCATCTGCTGCATCCTCATCGTCACCATCCCCTTCGGCATCGCCTCGTTCCGGATCGCGGGGTACGCCCTGTGGCCCTTCGGCCGCGTGGTGGTGGACACCCAGCCGGGCATGGGCGTCTTCACCGGCCTGGGGAACATCATCTGGTTCATCGTGGCCGGCGTCTGGATCGCCATCGGCCACGTCCTGACCGCCATCCCCATGTTCGTCTCGATCATCGGCATCCCCTTGGGCATCGCCAACCTGCGCATGATCCCGGTCTCGCTCCTGCCCCTGGGCAAGAAGATCATGGACTCCGGCGAGGCGCGCTCGCTGCCGCAGTACCTCCCGGCCGCCCAGGCCGGCTACCGGTAACCCGCAGGAGCGCTACTTGCGGCCGTGCTGGGAGTCGGCGAGGAGGGCCTCCATGCGGGCCACCGCCTCGTCCGCCGAGGGCGGCACGTAGTTCGGGTCCTTGGCGCGCCGGCGGTTGCGGAGGATGCGGGCCGTCGCCCACCACGCGATGAACACGATCACGGCGATCAGCACGAGGTTGGAGAAGACATCCGCGTAGTCGGACACCAGATGCCAGTTGTCCCCGAGCGTGAAACCCGCCCAGACGAAGATGGTGTTCCAGATGCCGGAGCCGATCAGCGTGAAGAGGGTGAACAGCCACAGGTTCATGCGCTCGATGCCCGCGGGGATGGAGATCAGTGAGCGGAAGATCGGGACCATGCGGCCCAGCAGCACGGTCCAGTAGCCGTGACGGTTGAACCAGCGCTCCGTCTTCTCGACGTCCTCGATGTCCACGAGCGGCAGCCAGTCGGCGATCCGGTACAGCCGGCGGCGGCCCAGCCACGCGCCGAGTCCGTAGAGCAGGAGGGCGCCCAGCACGGAGCCCACGGTGGCCCAGATCAGGGCCTCCCACGGACTGAATGACCCGTCGGCCGCGGTGAAGCCGGCCAGGGGGAGGATCAGCTCGGAGGGGATCGGCGGGAAGAGGTTCTCGGCGAAGACGGCCAGTGCCACACCGATGGGGCCGATGGTCTCCATGATTGAGACGACAATGTCCCCGAGCCAGCCATAGGAGGTCTCTCCCGTGGACCCGGCAGCGGACCCGGCGGCTGATGCGGTGGCGATCGAAGGCGTCATGCGCGCTATTCTCCCGGACCACCGGTCTGAACTCCGAACCGACGGGCCGGGGAGGGCAGGCATAATGGGAGGCATGCGGTTTAAACCCGACGCGGCCGGGCTGGTCGGAGCCCATGTCATGAGTTGGGTGTCACTATCCCCCAGTTTCATTCCGCGTGCGTGGTGGATGACGGCCGTGAACACGGGAATCTCCCAGACGTTCGGCTATGTGGTCGGGGCCGGCGGGACGGCAGCGGCCCGGGCGGTCGGCCGGCAGTTCGGGATCGAGATCAGGATCGACGAGGAGAAGGCCCGGCCCGCCACCGAGGCCCTGCCGTGGCTCATGTTCGGAATCAGCGGGCTGTCCTGGCTGCGCAACCTCCGGGCCCAGACGGAGATCGCCGGCCTGATGGAGACCCGCCCCATCCGCAGCCGGGAGCATATGGTCGGCGTGATCGGCGGCCTGGCCCTGACCGCCGGGCTCGTGTCGCTCGGCCGGGGCATCAACGCGATCGCCACTCACCTCTCCGGGGCGCTCAAGCCGGTGATGCCCGCCCCCGTCGCCGCCGCCATCGGTGCGGGCGCCACGGCCACGGGTACGGCCTTCGTCCTGGACAAGGTGGTCTACCGCCGGCTGCTGGAGTGGCTGTCCAAGACCGCCCAGGAGACCAACGCGAAGCTGCTGCCGGGCCGGGTCCCGCCGGTGGAGCCCGAACGCTCCGGCTCGGCCGACTCCTTCGAGGCCTGGAGCACCCTGGGAGCCAAGGGGCAGGCCGTCGTCTCGGACGGGCCCCGCGCCGTGGACATCGAGGAGGCCACCGGCAAACCTGCCCTGACCCCCATCCGGGCCTATGCCGGGTGGCGAGAGGGGCGGGACCTGGAGGAGACCGCGGCCGCCGTCGTCGCCGAGCTGCACCGCACCGGGGGCTTCGACCGCGAGGTGCTCCTGGTGCTGACCTCCACGGGCACCGGCTGGCTGCAAGAGTGGTCCGCTTCCTCCGTGGAGTTCCTCACCGGCGGCGACTGCGCGCTGGCGTCCATGCAGTACACCTACCTGCCCTCCGGCGTGGCCTTCCTGGCCGACCGGATCTCACCCGTGCTGGCCGCCAGGGCCCTGCTCGCCGCGATCGAGGCGGAGCTGGAACAACGCCCCCCGGAGCGGCGGCCGAAGCTGCTGGTCGGCGGGGAGTCGCTGGGCGCCCTGGGCGGTACCAAGGCCTTCGAGGGCCTCGAGGACATGATCGGCCGCGTGGACGGTGCCGTCTGGTCCGGCCTGCCGCGGTTCGCCGAGTTCTGGGAGTCCCTCGTGCCGTTCCGGCGGCGCGGTACCCCGGAGATCGCCCCCGTGATCGACGACGGCCGGCACGTCCGTTTCGCCACCAGGCCCGAGGACCTGGTCACCGATGTCACCGGCGTCCCGTACGGTGCGTGGGACAGCCCCCGGATCGTGGTGGCCCAGCATGCCTCCGACCCCGTGGTGTGGTGGAGCCCGGAGCTGATGTGGCGCAAGCCCGACTGGGCCAAGGAGAAGGCCGGCTCGGATGTGTCCCGCAGCCTGCAGTGGCAGCCGTGGGTGACGTTCTGGCAGGTGGCCTCGGACATGCCACAGTCCGTCTCCGTGCCGGGCGGCCACGGCCACCGCTACGTGGAGGACATGCTCCAGTACTGGGCCGCCGTGCTCGACCAGGACCCGTTGACGGACTACTCGACCATCGCCCAGGCGATCCGCCGGACGATCGTGCCGAACTTCGCCTGAGCCGGCCGGTTTCCGGCTGAGCCTTCCCAGGGCATGCCCGGGTCCGTCCGGTGCGGTTGGGCCGGCTGGGTCCCTGCGGATCCGGCTGATGGCGAACGGTGGACCCACGTCGGCTGATGGGCGGACACTGGACGCATGAGCGCGTCACGCCCCACCGCCACCGCACGCCAGCTCGTCACCTGCCTGTGGTTCACCGGCCAGGCGGAGGAGGCGGCCCGGTTCTACGTCGACGCCTTCTCCGGCTACCGCCCGGACACCCACGTGGGCGCCGTCCACCGCAGCAACATCGACGTGGCGCCGCAGGGGGAGACCGTGCTGCAGCGTGGGCAGGTGCTGACCGTCGACTTCACGCTGGACGGGCAGCGCTTCGTGGCGCTCAACGGCTCGACCGAGCCGGTGCCCTACACGGACGCCGTCTCCTTCCAGGTCCTGTGTGCGAACCAGCAGGAGATCGACCACTTCTGGACGGCCCTGACTGCGGAAGGCGGGCAGGAGGTCGCCTGCGGATGGGTGACGGACCGCTACGGGGTGCGGTGGCAGGTGGTCCCGCACGTCCTGTTCGAGCTGTTGTCCGGTGAGGACCAGGACGCGGCGGCCCGGGTGCAGAACGCCATGATGGGCATGGGCAAGCTCAGCATCGAGGGCCTGATGGACGCGGCCCAGGATGCCTATGGGGCCGAGGAGGAGTAACCGGCGCCGAGGTGTGGGGCAGTGGTGCCGGCCCGCCGGTCCGGTCCGCAGTGAGGATCAGCGGGAGAGGACCGCGACCAGGAAGTCGGCGTCGTCGCTGAAGGGGTCGAGCTGCCACGAGGAGTACCGGCCCTGGCTGTGGAAGCCGGCCTGGCCGGCGTCGTCCACGAAATCGGCGAAGTCGTAGCCGCGCCCGGCCCCGAAACCGATCACCGCACGGCCGCCGTCCCGCAACAGGCTATGCAGGTGCTGGAGCACGTCCCCGCGGGAGGCCGGGGAGAGGAAGCCGAAGACGTTGCCGGCGGAGAAGACGAGGTCGAACGGCTCGGACTCACCCAGGGCGGCCAGGGCGTCCGTGTCCAGTGCCTCCAGGTCCGCCACGTACCAGTCAGCCTCGGGATGGTCCTCGTTCGCGACCTCGATAAGGTGCTCGTCCAAGTCCACGCCCGTCACCCGGTGGCCGCACCGCGCCAGGTAGCCACCCACGCGGCCGGTGCCGCAACCGGCGTCGAGGATGCGGGACCCTCGGGAGGCCATCGCGTCGATGAGCCGGGCCTCGCCGTCCAGGTCCATGCCCTCGGAGGCGAGGCGGCGCCAGCGTTCGGCATAACGGCGGGAGTGCTCGGGATCATGGGCCACCATGGTGGCCCAGAGGTTCTGGCTCGCGTTCTCATCCATCACCCCAGTATCGCCCCTGCCGGCCCGGGGACGCCTGTGTTGATCCGGGTTCGTCTGGGTTTGACCGGGTTTGTCCGGCCACGATGGCTCAGGGTTTCCGGCCGGTCTCCCCGTGGGCCCCGTGTGCCTATAGGCTGACCTTGGAACCAGACGGACCTTCGGAAGGAAATTCCATGAGCATCGCGCAGCTCCCGCTTCGGCTGACCGCCGGAGCCTTCATCCTGAACTCGGGCATCAACAAGACCAAGCTCACGGACGAGCAGGCTGAACAGATGAGGGACCTGGGGGCCAACGGGCTTCCGTTCCTCAAGGACCTGACCCCGAAGCAGTTCAAGCAGTTCATCAGCGCCTCCGAGATCGGCATCGGTGCCGCCTGCCTGCTGCCGTTCGTGCCGGGATGGCTGGCCGGTGCCGCCCTCACCGCCTTCTCCGGCGGCCTGCTGGCGATGTACAAGAACACCGACTTCATGACCGAGTCGGACGGCATCCGCCCGTCCGAGCAGGGCACCGCCGTGGCCAAGGATGTGTTCCTCTTCGGCATCGGCACCGCCCTGATGGTGGACGGCGCAGTGAACCGCACCGGCCGCAAGAACGCCGCGGCGTCCAAGCGCGCCCACAAGCTGGGGGTCGCCAAGGAGGCCAAGGTCGCCGCGATCGAGGCCGCCAAGGAGGAGCAGGCCGAGACCATCCGTGCCGCCGCCGCGGAGAAGGCTGAAGCCATCAACAAGGCCCGCGTGGAGCAGACCGAGGCGCTGCGCACCGCCCGCAAGCAGATGCAGCAGGCCCGCAAGAAGATCTGATCTCGCTGCGCCGTCAGACGGCGCGTGCGAGACTCCGGGGGCAAACTGTCGCTCTGACGCCGATGTTCCGGCCTCAAAGCGACAGTTTGCCCCCCGGAGTTTTTTGCCTCCGGAGTTTTCTCCGGCGCTTCACCGTGAGCCGACGGGCCCCGAGCTCCCGGCCACGGGCCCTCAGCGCGGGTGGCGGGCCTTCTGGATGGCATCGGCGGCCCGGATGAGCGCGAGGTGGGAGAACGCCTGCGGGAAGTTGCCCGCCAGGCGACCCGAGCCGGCGTCGTACTCCTCGGCCAGCAGGCCGAGGTCAGTGGCGCAGGAGCACAACAGCGTCAGGATCTCCTCGGCGTCGCCCAGCCGGCCGGACGCGGCGTACTGCTCCACCAGCCAGAACGAGCAGATCAACAACGCGTACTCGTGCCCTTCCAGACCGTCGAGGTCGGCACCGGTGCGGTAGCGGTGGACCAGCCCGCGCGTGCCCATCAGGTCCCGTTCGATGGCGGCCACCGTACCGAGCATCATCGGATCGTCGGCGGCCAGGAAGCCGGTGTGCGGCAACTGCAGCAGGGAGGCGTCCACCTCGCTGCCGCCGTAGGTCTGGGTGAACGAGTCCAGTGCGGTGTTGAAGCCGCGCTCCAGGATTTCCGCACGCAGGGCATCCCGGTGCCGGGTCCAGGATGCCACGTCCCCGTCCAGCCCATGCTCGGTGACGGCCCGGATGCCCTCGTTGAACGCCGCCCACATCATCACCCGGCCGTGGGTGAAGAAGTGCGGTTCGCCGCGCATCTCCCAGATCCCATGGTCCTTGCGGTCGATGTTGCGGACGCAGAAGGACAGCAAGGACGTCTGCAGCCGCCACGAGTACTCGTCCTCGGTGACGCCGGCGTCCCGGAGCTCGGCGAGGGCGAGCATGACCTCGCCGACCACATCGGCCTGGTACTGGTCCGCCGCGCCGTTGCCGATCCGGACGGGGCGGGAGTCGGCGTACCCGGCCAGGTGGTCCAGCTCCTTCTCATCCAGCTCCCGTTCCCCGGCGAGGCCGTACATGATCCGCAGCTTCTCCGGGTCCCCGGCCACGGCCCGCAGCAGCCAGTCCCGCCAGTGCAGGGCACCCTCCGTGAACCCGTGGGAGACGAGGACCTCGATCGTCAGGGCCGCATCCCGCAGCCAGGTGTAGCGGTAGTCCCAGTTCCGCGAGCCGCCGAACTCCTCCGGCAGGGAGGTGGTGGGCGCCGCGACGATCCCGCCCGTCTTCAGATTGGTGAGCGCCCGCAGCACCAACAGGGAGCGGGCCACGAGGTGCTCCTGTGGAGAATCAACCTCCAGCCGGGACGCCCAGTCGCTCCAGAACTCCTGGGTCAGGCGCTGAGCCGCCTCCGGCTCCACCGGGACCGGAGGTTGCTCCCAGGAGGGGAACCACGTCAACACCCAGTCCAGCCGCTCGCCGGCGCGCAGCCGGAACCGGCCGGCCAGCCGGGGTGCCGGAAGGCCGCCGGAGTCCGGGGAACCCGCTGGCCGGTCTTGCTCGCCGATCTCGCGCCCCTGCTCGGAGGCCCCGCTGACGGGATTCCCGACGCCGGCCCCGCCCTGGCTGCCGCCGGCCGCCTCCGCGGATCGCTCGTCGTCCGCGGTCGGCCGGGTGGTGGAGTAGAGCAGGGGGCCCGTGACCAGCACACCGTCCGGCCCGGCCGTGCACAGCAGCGCCGGCTCGGGTCCCTCGGTGCGGCGGAACCAGGGCAGGGCGCGGGCATAGTCGAAGCGGATCCGCAGGTCGTGTTCCACCACCACCTCACCGGTCAGGCACTCCACCCGGCGGTACAGGTCATCCTGCGCCTCGGCCGGTGGCAGGAAATCGGTGACCCGCACGGTACCGGTCGGGGTGCGCCAGACGGTCTCGAGGATGAAGGTGTACGGCACGTAGCGGCGTTCCACGACCTCCCCGTCCACGGCCCAGAGCTTCCACCGGCCGTCGTCGGGTCCGCCGAGCAGGGCGGCGAACAGGGCGGGGGAGTCGAAGCGCGGCAGGCACAGCCAGTCGATGGCCCCGCGGCGGGACACCAGCGGTCCGGTGCTCAGATCGGACAGCAGGGCGTAGTCCTCCAGCGGAGTGGCCCCGGTGGGCTGGGGGGACTGCGGACGGGAGGATCTGGGCCATTCCGGTGAACCGGGTGCCGGGTGCCGTCGGGCAGCGGAGGTCTGGTCTGTCATGTCCCCTGTCTACCGAATGACCCGTTCCCGGCATAGGCCCGGGCCGATACGGTGGGTTCATGAGCGAACTGCGCACGCTGGTCATCTTCGGCGCCGGGGGTGACCTGACCCGGCGGCTGCTGTTGCCCGGACTGGCCACAAGTTTGGCCGCCGGGGTGCCGGAACACGGCATCACGCTGATCGGCTCCGGCCTGGACGAGCGGGAGGACTTCGCGGCCGTGGTGCGGGAGGCGTTCGCCGGTGAGCTCGACGAGGACCAGCTGGCCCTGCCGGCGGTGCGCCACACGCTGGATGCGGCGCGATGGATCACCGCGGACGCCACCGATCCCGACCACCTCGCCGCACTGCTGGACGAGGTGGAGGGCCCTCTCGGCCTGTACTTCGCGCTCCCGCCGTCCGTGACTATGGCCTCCTGTGAGGCGCTGTCGAGGGTGCATGACGCGGGGCGGTTGCCCCGGGACACCGTGCTCGTGCTGGAGAAGCCCTTCGGCACCGATCTGGACTCCGCGCGGGCCCTCAACGCCCTGCTGGCCGGGTTCGTCCCCGAGGAGCGGATCTTCCGCGTGGACCACTTCCTCGGCCTTCCCGGCGTGCTCGGCTTCGTGGGCCTGCGCTTCGCGAACCGCATCCTGGAACCCCTGTGGAACCGGGACCACATCGAGCGGATCGAGATCGTGTTCGACGAGGTGCTCGGTCTGGAGGGGCGAGCCGGGTTCTATGAGGCCACCGGCGCCGCGAGGGACATGATCCAGTCCCACCTGCTTCAGGTCATGGCGCTGGTGATGATGGACCCACCGACCCGGTTCGACGGCGTGGAGATCCCCGCCAACACGGCCCACATCCTGCGGGCGGCCCGGTTGTGGTCCCGGGGCGCGTCGGCGGAAGGGGGCGAGGACGACAGGGCCTCTGGCAAGAACGCTGACGGTGACGCGCGGCCTCCGGCCGAGCTGCCGGACGGGACGCCGGCCGTGGTGCGCGGCCGGTACACCGCCGGCACCGTGGACGGCAGGACCATGCCGTCCTATGTGGACGAGGAGGGCGTGGACCCGGCGCGCGAGACCGAGACCTTCGCCCAGGTGGTCGTCGAGGTGGACTCCTGGCGCTGGAACGGCGTGCCGGTGGTGCTGCGGAGCGGCAAGGCCATCGGCTCGCCGCGGCAGGAGATCGCCGTGGTCTTCCGCCGCCCACCGCACGACTACGAGCAGTTCCCCTCGTCAGGACCCCAGCCCCCGGACGTGCTGCGGGTCGGCTTCGAGGACGAACGGATCGACCTGGAACTCAACGCGGGCGGCCCGTTAGATTCCCGGGGCATGACCCGAACGGTGCTCTCCGCGGAGTTGCCCGAGGCCGGGCTCACCGCCTACGGCTCGGTGCTGCGCTGGGTGCTCGAGGACACAACGGCCTTCACCGTCCGCGGTGACGGGGCCGAGGAGGGCTGGCGCATCCTGGCCCAGATCGCGGCTGCCTACGCCTCCGGGAACGTGCCCTTGCAGGACTATGAGGCGGGATCGGCCGGCCCGGCCTCCGCGGGGCTGGCCGGCACGCCCTGACTGGCTAGCCTTCGAACTGGCTAGCCTTCGACCGCCATCCGGGACCACCCGCCGTCGGGATCTGCCGGAAGGTCCTTGACGGGCCGCGCGGGCATCCCCACAGCGACCACGTTCGCCGGCAGGTCCCGGGTGACCACGGCGCCCGCGCCCACCACGGTGTTCTCGCCGATCGTCACGCCGGGACCCACGATCACGCCGCCGCCGAGCCACACGTTGTCCGCGATGGTGATGGGCGCGGCACCCTCCCACTTGTCCCGGCGCGGGCCCGGCTCCAGCGGGTGGGTCGGGGTGAGCAGCTGGACGTTCGTGCCGATCTGCACATCCGCACCGATCCGCACCGGGGCCACGTCCAGCACCATCAGGCCGAAGTTCGCGAAGGTGCGGTCACCGATGCTGATGAACCGCCCGTAGTCCACGTGGAACGGCGGGCGGATCACCACCTCCTCGCCGAGGGATCCCAACAGCTGGGACAACAGCCGCCGGCGGAGGGCCGGCTCGGTGACGGAGGTGGCGTTGTACTGTTCCGTCACCAGGGCGGCCGCCGTGGAGAGTTCCACGAGCCGCGGGTCATCGGCGATGTAGGGGTCACCGGCGAGCATCCTCTCGTACATGGTCCGGCCGTCCGGGAAGAACGGGGACGGGGAGGCAGCGTCACGAGTGGCGGCGTCAGGAGCGGCAGGGGACTGGTCCGGGTCAGGCAGCATGGACCCAGCCTGCCAGAGGGTCCACAATGGGCGCATGCCACGCCATGAAGTGCACCGCGAGCCCACGGGGTCAGTCGTCGACGGTCCGGAGGGCCCCACGATCCAGATCCAGCGCACCCTCGGGCATCCGCCCGAGGACGTCTGGAGCTACCTGGCGGACCCGGAGCTGCTGCGCTGGTACGGCACCTACACGGGGGACCCGGCCAGCGGGAGCGTGCAGCTGGCCATGGTGGAGGCGCCGGAGCATCCGGGCGAGTGCGTGATCGAGGTCTGTGAACGGCCCTCGCGGTTGCACGTGACGCTGGCCGATCCGAACGGCAACCCCTGGCGGCTCCGGGTGTCCCTGGACTGGGCCGCCTCCGGCGCGGGGGCGGACACCGATCTGGTCTTCCGCCAGCCGCTGGCCGGCTCGAAGGATGAGGCCGGGGATATCGGCCCCGGCTGGGAGTACTATCTCGACCGGCTAGCTGTGGCCCTGGACGGCGGCGACGTGGACGCGGTGGACTTCGCGGACTACTACCCCGCCCAGAAGACGCACTACAGCCCGGGGGCCGGGACGGCCTGAACTGGAGTCACGGCCATCGTGCCAGGCCACAGAGATAATCCGTGTGGCCTGGCAGGATGAGTGTGACGGCCGAGGTGACGGCCTAGAGCTCGACGCCGGTCGGGTTCAGGACCCGGCGCAGGAAGTCCTGGGTACGTGGCTGGGTGGGGGAGCCGATGACCTGCTCGGCCGGGCCCTCCTCGACGACCACGCCGCCGTCCATGAACACCACGCGGTCAGCGACCTCGCGAGCGAAGCCCATCTCGTGGGTGACCACGAGCATGGTCATCCCGGCGCCGGCCAGCCCACGCATCACGGAGAGCACCTCGCCCACGGTCTCCGGGTCCAGGGCGGAGGTCGGCTCGTCGAAGAGCATCAGCTGCGGGTCCATGGACAGCGCGCGGGCTATGGCCACGCGCTGCTGCTGGCCGCCGGAGAGCTGGTCCGGGTACCGGTCCTCGAAACCGTCCAGCCCCACGCGGCGCAGGTTCTCGCGCGCGACGCCGGCCGCCTCGGCCTTGGCGCGGTGCAGCACCTTGACCTGGGCCACCGTGCAGTTCTCCAGCACGGACAGGTGGGGGAACAGGTTGAACTGCTGGAACACCATGCCGACGTGGCGGCGCATGGCGTTGAGGTCCACCTCCGGATCGGTGGCGTCGAAGCCGGACACGGCCACCGTGCCCTGGTTGGGGGTCTCCAGCAGGTTCACGCAGCGCAGCAGGGTGGACTTGCCCGAGCCGGAGGGACCGATCAGGCACACCACCTCACCGGGGGCCACGGTCAGGTCGATGCCCTTGAGGACCTCATTGGAGCCGTAGGACTTGTGCAGGCCGGTGATGGCGACGCCGCCGGCGCGGATGGCGCTGGCGTGGCTGGTGGTCTCGGTCATCGTGGCCTCTCAGACGCGCGTGCGGTTGGTGCGCGATTCGAACTTCCGCGCCAGCAGGGACAGGGGAACGGTGATGATCAGGTACATGACACCGGCCACGAGCACCGGGGTGAGGCCGGCGTCCAGGGCGGTGATGCCGTCCCGGCCGAACTTGGTCAGCTCGTACTCGTGGGCGGCCAGCCCCAGGACGTAGACGAGGGACGAGTCCTTGGTCAGCAGGATGACCTCGTTGGTCAGGGGCGGCAGCACCAGGCGGAAGGCCTGGGGGATGACGATCGTGACCATGGCACGCCAGGCCGGCATGCCCAGGGAACGGGCGGCCTCCGCCTGTCCCTTCGGCACGGCCTGCAGGCCGGCGCGCAGGGTCTCGGCGATGTAGGCCGAGGAGACCATGCCTAAGGAAGCCATCACCACCAGGGGAATGGGCCACTGGACGCCGAAGGCGAAGGGCACGCCGTAGCCGAAGGCGATGAAGACGAGCAGGGCGGGCAGGCCGCGGAACAGCTCGATGTAGGCGGTGGCCAGCCAGCGGTACGGCGGGAAGGAGGAGAGCCGCATCAGGGCCAGCAGCGTGCCGCCCAGCAGGCCGACCACGAACGAAGACGCCGTGTACAGCAGGGTATTGCCCAGGCCCACCAGGATGATGTCCGGAAAGAGCGGTCCGATCTCCGCGAAGTTGAAGACGGACTGGCCCAGGGTCGGCCAGTCCATGACGGCCACGAGGATCACGATGGCCAGGACGAAGACGCCGGCCTGCAGGCCGAGGGAGATCTGCCGACGGCGCCGGTTGCTCATCGTGCGGCCGGTCCGCGGGCTGTTGCCCGGAGAGGGGTTGGGGCCCGAGGCCGGGCCGGTGGTGTTGACGGTGCTCACTGATCGCCCTCCGTTGCTGCCTCGCCGAACCAGCGCACGCGGGACTCGTCGAGGGTGCCGTCCTCTTCCATGCCCTGCAGCGACGCGTTCACGGCGGACAGCAGTTTCGCCTGCTCCGGGGCCACGGCCACGCCGAGCTGCTCACCGGTGGGCAGCTCCGCGACTACCTCGTACTGGGGGTCGTCCTTGACGTTGTAGAGCACCACGGACTGGTTGCCGAGCACGGCCTCCACGGTGCCGGCCCGGAGGGCCTCCAACTGCATGCCGCCGTCCTCGAACTGAATCGGGGTCAATCCATTCTCCTCGGCGAACGCCTCGCCGGTGGTGGCGGCCTGGACGCCCACACGCTTGCCCTGGGCTGACTCGAGGTCGGTGATGCCGGACCCCTCCTCGGCCACGAGCACCAGGTCGTCGTCCAGGTAGGGGACGGAGAACGCCATGATCTGCTGGCGGGCCTCGGTGATGGAGATCGAGGAGGCGTTGATGTCGCAGCCGGTCAGTGAGGACCCGGACTCGATGGCCTCGAAGGAGGAGTCCACCACGGAGAGGGGGACTCCGAGGTCGTCGGCGATCCGCTGGACGATGTCGATGTCATACCCGACCAGGTCGCTGCCCTGCATGAACTCGAAGGGAGGGTACGGGATGTCGGAACAGACGGTGAGCTGTCCGGGGTTGACCAGGTCGAGGCTCTCGACCAGGGGCGAGGAGGCGCCGGTCTCAGAGTCGCCGAGCTGAGGGCCGAGCACGGCACATCCACTCAGGGCCAGTGAACCGGCTCCCAGGACGGCCACCAGGGCGAGTCGGTTGCGGGACGGGGTCATGAAGGGTCTTCCGGTGCGGGGGGCCCTGCTGCAGCGCAAGGGCGTCGAGACGGACAGTCTACCGGGAAGCGGGGAGGGGCACCGGGCGGGCCGGCGCGCGGCCTGCCCGGTGTGCCCGGTGTGCCGTCGAGTGTGGGATCAGTTCCCGTGGCTGCCCTCCTCCACCCCCGTCACGGTGGTCAGCAACAAGACGCTGTCCTCCCGGGCCGTCACACCGTGGCGTTCCTTCGTGAGCTGGACGAGGTGGCCCTGTTCCAGGTGCAGATCCGCTCCGGACCCGGCGGTGACGTCCACCGCACCGAGCAGCACCTGCAGCGTGGCGGCGGGCGGGGCGTTGTGGTCGGCCAGGTGCGCCCCGGACTTCAGGGCGATGATCGACTGGCGCAGGTGGCCGTCCCGCAACAGCAGGTCACCGTGACGGCCATGCGGGTTGTCCAGTGCGGCTTCGAGCGTGGTGCGGGTCAGCGCTGTCAGGTCGTGGGGGCCGGGCGAGTAGGTCATGATGCCACCGTAGCCCGCGCCGGTTCAGGCCACCACGGAGAGCATGCCGTAGAAGAGCAGCCCGAACACGGTGGAGTACAGCACGATGGCCACGGCCTGCCAGGTGATGACCCGGCCCTTGGTGATGCCGAAGGATGTCAACGCGGCGGCGGTGAAGTGGGTCGGCAGGAGGAAGGGACCGAGCAGGGAGACACCGGGGACGCCGTACTTGTCCAGCGCACGGCGGACCTTCTGCTGCTTCTCCGAGGCCGGCTTCGGCGTCTTGCCGGCGGCGATCCGGCGGTTGATGATCGCGGCGCGGATCTTCTCGAAGGACAGGACGATCACCACCACGATGGCCAGGTTGGCGAGGATGGCCACCGGGATGGCGAGCCAGGGATCCATGCCGGCGATGATGCCGACGATGGCGGCGCCCTCACCCTCGATGTAGGGGATGAACCCGGCGAGCACGACTCCGAGGAACCGCAGGGCGGTCGGCAGGGACTCGGTGAAGGACTGGATGTTGGCGAGGATGTCCATGATGGTGCCTTTCGGTGCCGAGACCGGTGTGACGGCCCCGATGCGGTTGAACAGCAGTTCTGCGGTGGGTGTGCTTCCAGCCTCGTCGGAACGGCGGATCCGCGGCAGTGCCCCGCTGTCATCCCCGCCCCCGAAAGCGTCACCGCCACCCCGTGACAGTTGTCATCGGCCTACCCTGGGAACCGTGAGCCAGCCAGAACCCTCCGTGAGCCGACCTTCGGGGCAATTGCCCTCGACGGTGTCCGGCCGGTCCGTCCGCGGCGTGCGGGTCACCTGGTGGTACACGTACATCTCGATGGTCGTGTTCGCCGTGTTCATGGCCTTCATCGCGGCGGCCATGCTGCTGTTCTTCCACCTCGAGGCCGGCGGCGGGAACGGCTGGCTGGTGCTCGTCTCCGCCGTGCTGATCGCGATCGGCGGGCTGACCCAGTCCGGCTGCAGCTGGCTGGTCAGGAACGGCATGGGAGCGGGCTGGCCGCACCCGTGGGCCACCGTGCTCCTGCTGGCGCCCGCGGGCCTCGCGTGGGTACTGACCCTGTGGCTGCCGGGGGGAGCCTTCCCCGGGGGGGTCTCCCTGTGGATCGCCGCGAACATCCTGGCCATCCTGGTCCACGGCGTGACCCGGCGGGTGGTCATCGGGGGCGGAATCGCGCTGATCGTGGTGCACTGGTGGGCCGGGCGGCTCATCACGGGGGTGGCCGTCCCCAGCGAGGCGGCAGCGCAGCAGGTGCCCCCGCTGATCTTCTTCGTCGTCTTCGTCCCGGTGGTCTTCCTCTTCTCCGCGTGGTGGTGGAACATCGTGGTCGAGCTGGACGTCGCCCGCCGGGATGCGGCCCAGCTGGCCGTGGCCCGGGAACGGCTCCGGTTCGCCTCGGACCTGCATGACATCCAGGGCCACCACCTGCAGGTCATCGCCCTCAAAGCGGAGTTGGCGGAGCGCCTGATGGGTGCGGGCAAGGCCGACGCCGCCGCGGAGAACATCCATGAGGTCCGGACGATCGCTCGCACCGCCCTGGATGAGACGCGCTCGCTGGTGCGCAATCTGCGTGAGGTCTCCCTCGAGGAGGAGATCGCCAACGCCAAGGACGTCCTTGAGGCCTCCGGCGCCACCGTCACCATCCGGGGGGTCCTCGTGGAGGACCCCGCCGTGCGCACCCTGCTCGGCCTGGCCGTCCGTGAGGGAGCCACCAACATCCTTCGCCATGCCGCCACGGCCACCAGGGTGTCCATCGCCCTGGAGGACACCGACGGCGGCCTGCGGCTGGCCATCGTGAACGACGGCGTCGAGAGGCCCGCCGGCGAGGTGGGCGACCACGGCGGCGAAGGTTCCGGAGCGCCAACCGGACCTGGGGCACCCGGGGGCGGGCCGGCGTCGGGCACGGGGTTGTCCGGTCTGAACCGGCGGTTCGCCTCCTCCGGGGGTGCGGTGACCGGCCGGTACGACGACGGCGCCTTCGTCCTCGAGGCCCGGTTGCCCGCAGTGCCGGGACGGGGCCGCCCCGAATCCTCCACCGTCCGTCCGAAGGAGCCCACCGCATGATCCGTTTGCTGATCGCCGACGACGAGGTGCTGATCCGCGGCGCGCTCGAGACCCTGCTGGGCCTGGAGGAGGACTTCGAGGTGGTGGCCGGCGTGGACAACGGGCTCCAGGCGGTGGCTGCTGCCCGGGAGCTGACGCCGGACGTCTGCCTGCTGGACCTGGAGATGCCGGAGATGGACGGCGTAGAGGCCGCCGGGCAGATCCTGCGGCAGGTGGCCACGAAGGTCATCATCGTGACCCGGCACGCCCGGCCCGGGGTGCTGCGGAGGGCGCTGAACGAGAAGGTGTCCGGATTCGTGCCGAAGTCCACGCCCGCCGAGGAGCTGGCGAAGGTGATCCGGGACGTGGCCGCCGGCAAGCGGTACGTGGACCCGGACATCGCCGCCACAGCTCTCGGCGGGGAGCGGAGCCCCCTGACGGACCGGGAGCTGGATGTGCTGCGGGCCGGACGGGACGCGGCCACCGTGCAGCAGATCGCCGAGCGGCTGCATCTGGCGCCCGGAACGGTGCGTAACTACCTGTCCTCGGCCATGGGCAAGCTCGGGGTGGGGACGCGGCGGGAGGCCTCCCAGGTGGCCTGGGAGCAGGGCTGGATCTAGACGGGCTCGTGGTCCGGGGACGGTGTCCGGTAGGGCTTCCCCGTGGAGACCGGCCGGTCAGACGAGTCGATGGACCAGAACGTGTCCGCCTCGGCGATCCAGGGACTCCTGGACATGGTGACGGGCTCGCCGGTGCGGACCGACTCGACCACCGCCCGAGCGGTGGAATGGGCCTCGGCGGCGTCCTCGTCCAGGAACTCGAGGGTACGGGTGTACCGGGTGCGCAGCTGCAGGGCGTCCCAGGCTGGCAGGCCGGCGGCCAGCTGGCGGCCGCGGAGGAGTTCGGCGTCGAAGGCGGCGCCGGCCACGAGCACGACGAAGCTGACCCAGGAGACCATCATGACCACGCCGAGGCTGCTCAAGGTGCCGAGGATCCAGTTCAACGCCGCGGCGTAGGTGGCCAGCCATCCGAGGAGCAGGGTCATGGCGAAGAGGGCGAGGACGGCAGTCAGCCCGCCCCAGGACAGCCACCGGAAGCGGGGCTGCACTACGTTCGGGCCCAGGTGGTAGGCCACGGAGACCACGAAGACGAGCACGGCCAGGATGGCCGGCCACTTCAGCACGTTCCACAGGGTCACCGTGGCTGCGGTGAGGCCCAGCAGGTCACCGATCCGAGCGGAGAGGTCCCCGCCGATCAGCACCAGCAGCAGAACGAGGATCAGGGCGACCATCAGGACGAGGGTCTCGAAGAAGATCACCGTGCGGAACCAGAAGAACGGCCGGCCCTCACGGGTGTCGTAGATGCGGTGCATGGCCCGGTGGAAGGAGGCCAGCGCGTTGGAGGCGGAGATGATGGAGCCGACGAGGCCGAGGACGAGGCCCAGCACGCCCGTGGAGCTGTTGGCCAGGGACAGCAGCGTGGAGGCGAGGACCTGCGGATTGATCTCGGGCAGCAGTTCGTGGACCAACCCGGCGGCGGTCACCACGGTCTCGTCCTCCAGCCCCAGCATGGAGACGATCGAGACGATGGCGATCGCCCCGGGCACCACGGACAGCAGCGTGTAGAAGGTCATCCCGCCGGCCACGTCCCACACCTGCATGCCCACCAGTTTCATGATGGTCCGGCGGAGTACGTGGAACAGGGTCAACCGCGGCCGCACGTAGGTATGGGCCGGTGCCGAACGGCGAAGCAGGCGGCGGGGCATGGTGTCGAGGTTATCCGGTGCGGTGCTGGTGGCGGTACCTCGCAGAGGGCCGTCCATCCTCACGGCCCGGGCGGGCAATCTCCCCGAAATGGGCGCACTGAGCGCCTGACCACGCCCGCTCCCGGGTGTCATGATGGGGCCATGGCAGGAACGTGGTATGCGGTGACGGTGGAACGGGCCGGCGTCGGAGCGGAGGCCGGGGTCTGCAGGGGAATAGCGCCTGCGCCGCCAGGGTTGAGTTAACTAGACTCAACTTTGACTGAGTACTCCTGCGACGACGCAGGACGCGATGGCAGACCTCCCGGACCGAGAGTCCGGCCGGGACCGAAGACAAGGAAGGACCAGCATGGACGCAAAGTTCACCACCAAGAGCCAAGAGGTGCTGTCCGGGGCGGCGATGAACGCCTCCACCCTCGGCAATCCGCAGATCGAACCGGCACACCTGCTCAAGGCGCTGATGGACCAGCGCGGCTCCGTGGCCGTCGCGGTCCTCAAGGCCGCCGGCGTGGACCCGGACGTCGTCTCCATCGCCGCCTCCACCGCGATCAAGGAGCTGCCGGCCAGCTCGGGATCCTCCGTGGCGCAGGCCCAGCTGTCCCGCCAGGCGTTGCTGGCGGTCCAGGCGGCACAACAGCAGGCCGAGGCCCTGGGAGATGACTACGTCTCCACCGAGCACCTCCTGCTCGGTCTCGCCGCCGACGCCGGCAAGGCCGGCACCGCCCTGCGTGACGCCGGTGCCAGCGTCGAGGCGCTCTCCGCCGCCGTCAAGGAGGTCCGCGGGGACAGCCGCGTGACCACACCGGACCCGGAGAACACCTTCCAGGCCCTGGAGAAGTACGGCACCGACCTCACGGAGATCGCCCGTGCCGGCAAGCTCGATCCGGTCATCGGCCGCGATTCCGAGATCCGCCGCCTGGTGCAGGTGCTCTCCCGCCGCACCAAGAACAACCCGGTGCTCATCGGCGAGCCCGGCGTCGGCAAGACCGCCGTGGTGGAGGGCCTGGCCCAGCGCATGGTGGCCGGAGACGTCCCCGAATCCCTGCGCGGCAAGACCCTGATCTCCCTGGACCTGGGATCCATGATCGCCGGGGCCAAGTACCGCGGCGAGTTCGAGGAGCGGCTGAAGTCTGTGCTGGAGGAGATCAAACAGTCAGATGGCCAGATCGTCACCTTCATCGACGAGATCCACACGGTCGTCGGCGCCGGGGCCTCCGAGGGGGCCATGGATGCCGGCAACATGCTCAAGCCCATGCTGGCCCGTGGCGAGCTGCGCCTGATCGGCGCGACCACCCTGGATGAGTACCGGGAGAACATCGAGAAGGACCCGGCCCTGGAGCGCCGGTTCCAGCAGGTCTATGTGGGGGAGCCGACCGTGGATGACACGATCGCCATCCTGCGCGGGCTCAAGGAGCGCTACGAGGCCCACCACAAGGTGGCCATCGCCGACTCCGCACTCGTGGCCGCCGCCAACCTCTCGGACCGGTATATCTCCGGCCGTCAGCTGCCGGACAAGGCCATTGATCTGGTGGACGAGTCCGCCTCCCGGCTGCGCATGGAGATCGACTCCGCCCCGGAGGAGATCGACCAGCTGCGCCGCTCGGTGGACCGCCTGACCATGGAGGAACTGGCGCTCGCGAACGAATCGGACCCGGCCTCCGTGGAGCGGCTGGCCGCCCTGCGCGAGGAGATGGCGAACCAGAAAGAGGAGCTCGCGGCACTCAACGCCCAGTGGGAGTCCGAGAAGTCGAACCTCAACCAGGCCGGTGACCTGCGCGTGACGCTGGACGAACTGCGTTCCGCGGCGGACAAGGCTCAGCGGGACGGTGACCTGGCCGAGGCCTCCCGGATCCTCTACGGGGAGATCCCCTCCCTGGAGAAGCGGCTCCAGGCTGCCGTGGAGGCCGAGTCCGGCTCCGGCGGAGACTCAGGGGGCCGCCAGCACGCGGGGCCGTCGATGGTGTCCGAGGAGGTCACCGCGGACGACATCGCGGAGGTCATCTCCGCCTGGACGGGCATTCCGGCCGGGCGCATGCTGCAGTCCGAGCAGGACAAGCTGCTGTCCATGGAGGATCACCTCGGTGAGCGCCTGATCGGCCAGCGGGCAGCAGTGTCGTCGGTGTCCGACGCCGTCCGGCGTTCCCGCGCCGGGATCGCGGACCCGGACCGCCCCACGGGCTCGTTCCTCTTCCTCGGCCCCACCGGCGTGGGCAAGACCGAGCTGGCGAAGTCGCTCGCGGCGTTCCTGTTCGACGACGACCACGCGATGGTGCGCATCGACATGTCCGAGTACTCGGAGAAGCACACGGTCTCCCGCCTCGTCGGTGCCCCTCCGGGGTACGTGGGCCACGAGGAGGGCGGCCAGCTGACCGAGCTCGTGCGGCGCCGCCCCTACTCGGTGATCCTGCTGGACGAGGTGGAGAAGGCCCACCCCGAGGTCTTCGACATCCTGCTCCAGGTACTCGACGACGGCCGCCTCACCGACGGTCAGGGCCGCACCGTGGACTTCCGCAACGTCATCCTCATCATGACGTCCAACCTGGGCTCGCAATTCCTGGTGGACCAGGGACTGGATGACGCGGCGAAGAGGGACGCGGTGATGAGGGTGGTCAACTCCTCCTTCAAGCCGGAGTTCCTCAACCGGCTGGACGACATCATCATGTTCGATCCGCTGTCCATCGAGGACCTCACGAGGATCGTGGACCTGCAGGTGGACGCACTCGCCGGCCGGCTGGCCTCACGCCGGCTGACTCTGGAGGTCACCGACGCCGCGCGGGAGTGGCTGGCCCTGACCGGATTCGATCCGGCCTACGGTGCCCGGCCGCTGCGCCGCCTGGTGCAACGCGAGATCGGTGATCAACTCGCCCGGGCCCTGCTCTCCGGCACTATCGCCGAGGGGGACACGGTCCTGGTGGATCGCGCCGCAGGCGAGGAGTCTGGCTCCGGCGAGCAGGACCGCCTCTCCGTCACCCGCAAGGCTGACTGACGTCAGCTAGCCATCCACGTGGTCTGTCCAGTCCTCCAGGACGGGTTCCGCCACGAGGGAGGCGTTCAGGGTGCCGTCATGGGCCACGGCGAGGCAGTCCACGCGGCGGTCGCCCTCGTCCCACGTGCCCTGGGTGGGATGGGAGATCTCGACGATGACCTGGGCATCCGGAGCGCTGTCCAGTTCGATCGTGGCACAGAACCGCTCGGCGGCCGCCCGCATGTCCTCGGGGAAGGCGCGACCGGTGGGCCAGAGTTTGCGGCCGACCAGCTCGGCCTCATGGTCGCGGTCGCACTCCACCACGGTGGAAGGCTCGCCCACTGACTCGAAGTCCGTCAGGCAGTCGCCGGGCAGGACCTGGGCGGGGGGCACGTCACGGGCCACGATCCCGTCCAGCCCGGGCTCGGCGTTGCGGGACACGCTGGGCCCGGGCTGGACGGTCTCACCGGAGGGGCCGGTCTGCGCAGAGTTCAACAGCGGCCAGAGGGCGAACACGGCCAGCGCCGCCACCACCAGGGCGCCGAGGGCGATCCACCAGCCCCGCAGCCGCCGGGGCCGGGGCTCCGGCGCGCTCTCGGGCTGGCGGGGCGGCAGGTAGGGGACGTAGCGATCCCCAGCGCCGGCAGCCTCAGCTGTCTCAGGGGCCTCCGTCGACTCCGCGGTGTCGGCCGCGTTGGTGGGTTCGGGGGCGTCAGGGCTTGACTCGTCGCCTGACCCGTCCGGGCGTGTGTCCATGGTCATGGTCCTTTCGGTGCCGTCACGCTGGCAGGCGGCTCCAAGGGGTGCTGAAACATGTTAACCTAGTGTCCACGAACCATCATGATCAGTGCATACTCCGGACCAGCCCTGCCTAGGGGCTGACGGCACGGGGACGGACAACAAAGGGGGTCACGCTCATGGGGCGCGGCCGTCAAAAGGCAAAAGCAACCAAGCAGGCCCGGGACATGAAGTATTTCTCCCCGGCCACAGATTTGTCGGCACTGGAGCGTGAGCTGGCCGGCAACAGCGGTTCCAGCCATGACGATGACCAGTACATCGACTACGCGGACAAGTACGCGGACTATGTGAAGGATGCCGAGGAGGACGACGATCCCCGCACGCAGGGTTGATCGTCGCCATGTCGACTGAACCACCGTTCGCCGAGCCTCCTCGGGACACGTCGGCGACGGCGGACACGGCAGGTACTGCCGCGTCGGTGGAGAAGCCAGATGGATTTCCGGGCACCACCCTGCGCCCGGGCCATCCGGCGGCCAACGGACATCGGGCCGCCCTGCGCTCGATCGCCCGCGTCGTGGAGGACGCGGCCCCGCCACAGGATCCTGCCATCGCGCGAGCGGGCATCATGGACCTATTGCGGGAACACCGCCCGCTGGTGATCACCGGCGCCGGCATCTCCACGGACTCCGGCATCCCCGACTACCGCGGGCCGCAGGGATCCCTGCGGCGGCACCGGCCGATGACCTACCAGGAATTCCGGCACGACGACGGCGCCCGGCACCGCTATTGGGCGCGGTCCTTCGTGGGCTGGCGGCAGATGGACGCCGCCTTCCCGAACCGGGCCCACCACATCCTGGCGGGCTGGCAGCGCGCGGGGATCCTGGCCGGCGTCGTGACCCAGAACGTGGACGGACTGCACGCCGCGGCGGGCACCCCGGGCCTGGTGGCCCTGCACGGGGACCTGGACCGGGTGCGCTGCCTGCACTGCGGGGCCCTGGAGGATCGCCGGTCCTTCGACGCCCGGCTGGTGGAGGCGAATCCCGGCTACCTCGAGGCCGTCCGGGTGGACCCGCAGATGGTCAACCCGGACGGGGATGTGACGCTGGGGCAGGAGTGGGTGGACCGGTTCCACCTGGTCGGCTGCCTGGTGTGCGGTTCCGTGGAGCTGAAGCCGGACGTCGTCTATTTCGGCGAGAGCGTTCCGGCCGAGCGGAAGGCCGCCGCCCGGCAGGCGTTCGAGCGGGCCGGTTCTGTCCTGGCGATCGGCACGTCACTGGCCGTCATGAGCGGCTACAAGTTCGTGCTGGACGCCGAGAAGCAGGGCAAGCCGGTAGCGGTCCTCAACGGCGGCCCCACGCGCGCTGACACCAGGGCCGCCTTCCGCTGGCGCACGCGGCTGGCGCCGGCGTTGGAGTGGCTGGATGCCCGGCTCTGAGCGTTCTCGCGCCGGGTAGTGCGTCAGGCGGTGGCGTAGTCCCCGGTCAGCAGCACCGCTCCGCCGTCCACGCCCTTGGCGCCTTGCATGAAGTCGGCTCCGGCATTCCGGGCCTCGTCGGTCACACGGCCCACGGTGCCGGCGACCCAGGAGGTCAGGCCACGGGCGTTGAGCCGGGTCAGCGCCTCATCGGCGGCTGCCGGATCCACCACGGCGACCATGCCGACACCGAGGTTCAGGGTGCGCTCCAGGTCCTCCAGCGGGACGCGGCCGAGCTGGCCGACGAGGGAGAACACGGCCGGCAGTGACCAGGTTCCGCGGTCCACGGTGGCCATCAGGCCCTGCGGGAGCACGCGGGCCAGGTTGGCCGCGAGCCCGCCGCCGGTGACGTGGGAGAAGCCGTGCAGCGCCGCTTCACCGGAGGCGGTCGCCACCGCGGGCGTGGTGCCCGCGATCGGATCCCCGTTGAGGTGGCGCATCACGTCGAGGCAGTCGGCGGTGTAGATGCGGGTGGGCTCGAGCAGTTCCTCCCCGAGCGTGCGGCCCAGGTCGGTGACCTCACGGTCGAGGGACCAGCCGGCGTCGTTGATGACGCGGCGGACCAGGGAGTAGCCATTGGAGTGGATGCCGGAGGAGGCCATGGCGATGACCACGTCCCCCTCCCGGACGCGCTCGGGCCCGAGCAGGGCCGAGGCCTCGACCACGCCGGTGGCGGCACCGGCCACGTCATACTCGTCCACACCCAGCAGGCCGGGGTGCTCGGCGGTCTCCCCGCCCACCAGGGCGGTGCCGGCGGCCGCACAGCCGGCGGCGATGCCGCGGACGATGTCCGCGATGCGCTCCGGCACGACCTTGCCGCAGGCGATGTAGTCGGTCATGAACAGCGGTTCGGCGCCGACCACCACGATGTCGTCCACGACCATGCCGACCAGGTCGAAGCCGATCGTGTCGTGCTTGTCCAGTGCCTGCGCGATCGCGACCTTGGTGCCGACGCCGTCCGTGGAGGTGGCCAGCAGCGGCTGGGAGTACTTCAGCAGCGCGGAGACGTCATACAGTCCGGCGAAGCCGCCGAAGCCGCCGACCACGGAGTCGTGGTGGGTGGCCTTGACGGCGTCCTTCATCAACTCGACGGCCAGGTCCCCGGCTTCCACGTCCACGCCGGCGGAGGCGTAGGTGGTCCCGGGGGCGGTCGCGGCGGTGCCGGGCACGGCGCCGGCCGGATCGTGGGGGTGCTCGGAAGCGGTCACAGCGGGGTCCTGTCGGTTGCGGTCAGCAGGTCTTCGTAGGGCGCGTCGGGTCCCGGGTCGCAGCCGACGGCGCCGGGACGCTCGTCCGGGTCCACGGTGGACGCCGGGTCCGCGACGGGATCGGACACGGCGCTGGACGCGGCCCCGGACGCCGTGGCGGTGACCGGCTGCTCCAGCAGGTGCTTGCCGCGCTCGTCCTCGCTGGGCAGCGGGATCGGGTAGTCGCCGGTGAAACAGGCGGTGCACAGCGAGCGGCGGGGCTGCTCGGTGGCCTCGATCATGCCATCAGCGGAGATGTACTCCAGAGAGTCGGCCCCGATCGAGGCGGCGATCTCGGCGACCCCGGCGCCGTTGGCAATCAGCTCGGCGCGCGAGGCGAAGTCGATCCCGTAGAAGCAGGGCCACTTGATGGGCGGCGAGGAGATCCGCACGTGCACCTCGGCGGCACCGGCTTCCTTGAGCATCCGGACCACCGCGCGCTGGGTGTTGCCGCGGACGATCGAATCGTCCACCACCACCACGCGCTTGCCAGACACCACGGCGGGCTGGACGTTGAGCTTGAGCCGGATGCCGAGCTGGCGCAGGGTCTGTGAGGGCTGGATGAAGGTGCGCCCCACATAGGAGTTCTTGACGAAGCCCTGGCCGAACGGGATGCCGGACTCCTCGGCATAGCCCACCGCGGCGGGCGTGCCGGACTCGGGGACCGGAATGACGACGTCGGCTTCCACCGGGTTCTCCCGGGCCAGCGCGCGCCCCATGGCCCCGCGCGACTCGTACACGGAGCGGCCGCTGATGGTGGCATCCGGCCGGGCGAGGTAGACATACTCGAAGACGCAGTGCGCCGGCTTGGACTCGGCGAAGCGGGTGGAGCGGATGCCCTCCTCGTCGATGGCGATGAGCTCACCGGGAGCGACCTCGCGGATGAAGGAGGCCCCCACCGTGGCCAGGGCGGACTGCTCGGAGGCCACCACCCAGCCGCGCTCGAGCCGGCCGAGCACCAACGGGCGCACGCCCTGCGGGTCCCGTGCGGCGTAGAGGGTGTGCTCGTTCATGAACACGAAGGAGAACGCGCCGCGGATCAGGGGGAGCAGCTCGGTGGCCGTCTGCTCGAGGGTGGAACCCTCCTCGCCCTGCAGCAGGGCCGTGACGAGGGCGGTGTCCGTGGTGTTGCCCTGGGCCATCTCTCCCCGGGTCTGCTTGCCGTAGCGGCCCTGCACCATCCGGTAGAGCTCGGCCGAGTTCACCAGGTTGCCGTTGTGGCCCAGGGCCACGGTGCCGTCCGCGGTGGCGCCGAGGGTCGGTTGGGCGTTCTCCCAGTTGTTGCCGCCGGTGGTCGAGTACCGGCAGTGCCCGACGGCGATGTGCCCGGTCAGGGTGTTCAAGGTCGCCTCGTCGAAGACCTGAGAGACGAGGCCCAGGTCCTTGTACACGGAGATCCGCTTGCCGTCCGAGGTGGCGATGCCCGCCGACTCCTGCCCGCGGTGCTGCAGGGCGTACAGGCCGTAGTAGGCGAGCTTGGAGACCTCCTCACCGGGGGCCCAGACGCCGAACACCCCGCATTCGTCCTGGGGACCCTTCTCATGAGGGTCGAGGTCGTGTGTCAGCAGGCCGTCACCGCGCATCTTGGTCACGCTCCCCATTCTCCCACTTGTCCGTCCACTGCTGCAGATCGTGGTCCTGGACGGCGTAGTCGGCGTCCTCGTAGCGGTCCACGGACTGGGCGGTCGCGGTGTAGGTGTGCCTCTTCGACCGGCGGTCCAGCACCAGCCAGACGAGCGCTCCGACCCCCACCCCGAGGACGCCGAAGATCACCAGGAAGTACCCGAACGTGGAGCCGAAGGTGAACTCGGGGTTGGCCTCACCGAGGGCGGTCACCAGCAGTGCGACGATGACGCCGAGCAGAGCGCCCCCGATCAGGAACATCTGCACCTTCGGGGCCCGGCGGACCACTAGCGTGCGGCGGTCCAGGGCATCCGGCTCGGGGGAGGCCGGTGAGCCCGTGGCGCGCCGTTCTGCCTCCGGCTGCACCGGCGCCTGCCGGGCCACCTCTGGCCGGTTCGGCCCTGGTGTGGTGGGTTCGTCTGCCGGGGTACTCGCGGGGGTGTCCGCGGAACCGTCGGGGGGAAAAGTCATGCCTTCCATGGTACGGGGCGGGAAGGCGTCTTCCTGCCCCGAGTCGGCTACGCTCGCGACTGCGAAAGTGCCGTTGCAGGTAAGGGTTGCGGACGGTGTCGACGCCGGTGTCGGTCTCTGTGAACGACGTCTCCGCCGGCTCGGGCAGCCGCAGGGTGGGGCGGGACGAGAGGACGGCGACCAGCCCGGACCCCAGTGCCACGAGCAGCAGGAGGGCCGTTGCTATGACGCTGACGAGGGCCGCTCCGGCGGACTGGAACGGGATGAAGGTGGCGGCCGCCACGAACACCAGGGCGGTGGCGATGACGGAAGACCGTGCCGCTCTGGAAGCGTAGCGCCCGGAAGCCGCGGAGAACAGCACCCCGATCAGGCTGACGAGCGCGCGGAAGTCCAGCACGGCCCCGGCCACGGCGGCGATGGCCAGGGCCACGGCGAAGACTAGCGGCAGCCAAGCGCCTTGGCCGATCTCGACGGCGTCCAGCAGCGGCAGGACGAGCGCTAGGCAGGCCAGGGCCAGCGGGGTGGCCAGATGGCGCGGAAACCGCCGGCCGGTGCGCTCCATCGGGGTCGCGACGGCGGCGGACTTGCCGGCCACCACGGCGGTGGCGGCCAGTAGCACTCCGGCCATGGAGAGGGTCCGGAGGACGGCGTTGTAGCCCTCGATGCCGATCGCGCGGTCGACCACGCCGAGGGGTATGAAAGTCCGGACGGCCGACAGGATCAGGGCGGTGGCCAGGGCCACGGATGCAAGGGTCTGAGCCGCCCGGCCGCCGGAGTTCGCCCGCCGGTCCCGGAGGGCCAGGGCCAGGCCGAGGACTCCCAAGAGCCCGACGATGGCGGCGAGGGCATAGCTCAGAACCCAGAGCCCGCCGTTCAGCGCCGCGGGTGAGGCGCTATTGGCGATTACTGCCCAGGTCGCGAGCGAGACCAGGATGGCGCCCATGGTGTGCAGGGCGACGGCGGCAGGCAGGGCCAGGTGTGTCGCGGTCTTCACGATGGTTCCCCTCAGGATGAGGACGGCATCCCGCATCTAATCTTGTTGGATGGACGACTTGGAGTTCTCGATGGATGATGAGTTGTTCGGCGTGAGTCAGAGGCGGCAACCCACCGGGATGATGAGCTACGACTTCGAGCGGATCAACGGTCCGGGCCACGGCAATTACGGTTTCACCGTGGGCCTCTCAGTCGATTGGTCGGATTCCAGGGCACAAATGACTCCGGAGCAGCTGATGGAGGAGGCGCGTGGCTTCATCGAAGGGTTCTATGAACCTGGTGGCATCGGGGAGGCAGACTTTCCTGAACACATTCCAGCTCGCACGCGCAGGACGGGCGATCAAGAGACGGTCCGCCCTACGGGCCGGTACCGGTGGCCCCTGACCATGTGCATGGAGGAATCCCTGTGGAGATTCCGGCGGTGAACGCCTCATCAGCCACGGCCAGACTCTTCGGGCGGGCGTTTTCTGACAAGATGGAATACCGCGTAGGCCAGAAGAAGGCAACTCAGAATGAGGACGACCCAGGAGGCCCACGCAAGTCCTCGGTCCGATGAAAGTAATAAGAGAACCTGACTCGCAATAGTCAACAACATAGCGATGGCAATGAGTCCGGAAACGGATCGTGTTGGTCGATTCATCAATTCGAATCTCATATCCGAAGTCTAGGTCTCCGCTCATCCTCGCCGGTGCGCTCGGTCTATGCAGTGACGTCGTGAACCCCGAAGGCATCCGATCATTGACTGCAGAGGGATGGCCTTTCGGAGAGCGCCGTCGCACTAGGCTCGGCCCATGGAACACGTGCTGAGGCAGATGGCGCTCTTCGATCCCCGGGCGGTCACGGCGTTGGACGTCATTGCCGCGTTCGATGAGCTGGCCGCCAGTGAAGGTTGGAACGAGGCGGACGTGGCTTTGGCTTTGGCTTTGGCGGTAGACCTGCCCGTACGCGTCGCCGTGCCCAAGACCGGGCTTGTGCTGCGTGCTACGCCTGGCGGTGACGTCGGCTATGCGAGCGACACCTTGCACGAGCGGTGGGTCAGCGAAGCCGTGATCGAAGGTGAGGGGCCGGGGCTCTGGTTGGAATTGATCGGAACGTTGGACGTGGTCCAATCGACCGCGATGTTCTCTGCGGCGCGTTTGCTCCGCGCCCGGCGCCTGGACGGGGCAGATCACAGGGCGGCAGGCACGATCGATCATCTGGCCGCGCTGGTGGATGAGGACCACGGGCCGGCTGTGCCCGAAATCCTGTCTCGGTTGGGCTTGCAATCGAGCTCCCGGTGCCTCGCAGTGGCCCAACCGGGTGGCATCGTCAGCGTCCTCACGCTGCGTCCCGGCGACGAGGGACGAGGAATGCATCCGGACGAGGAGAGCAGGCTCTTCGGCGACGGCAGAACCGGGCTGGGTGAGGTGGTGGACGCGTTCAATCTACGCACGTCCTGGCATCAGGCTCGGATAGCGTTGGCGTTTGCCGCCGAGGGCACCGATGTGGATCCTGGCCCGTCACTGGTCAGATTTGAGGAGCTGGGTGCAGTCTCACTCTTGTCCGATACCGACGGGGCCGACCATCCCGATGTGCGGGCACTTGAGGCGGTGTGTGCCGAGTACCCGTGGGCAGCAGCCACACTCGATGCCCTGGTCAGGCACTCAAGCCTCCGCCTTGCAGCGTCGGCCCTCTACACGCACCACTCCACCGTGCAATCAAGGCTGAAAACCGTGGAGACTCGCCTTAACTGGGATCTGCAATCGGCGGGTGGTCGGCTCCGACTGCATCTCGCGTTGCAACTCAGACGACTGGCACGGCACCCGGTCGAGCAGGGGAGTGCTCGCAGCGCTCCGCTCCCGTTCCTGAGCTTGGTCTAATCACCCCGACGAGTGGCTCATCAAACCCTCCGTATGGCGCGGTCGCGCCCCTTGAGGCCTTCTCGCCGCGTTGATGGACTGGCGTGTGGCGCGTCACAGGCAAATGGCGGCGTCGTCAACCCGACAGGAAGGCTCGACCATGACCTCTGCCCCCGGAGTGCCAGCAATCACGGACATAGCATTCGTCTCAGGTGCCAACGATCTGAATCAGTGGATTGATACGCGCGAAATTCCTCGTGCTGAAGTGCCATCAGAGCGCATCAGCGCAGATGCCCTGAATGCGGCCGTTTCACACCTTCAGGGCACCAGTGTCATCTCTGCGCAGCTCAATAGCGAGGGATTCATTGACTCTCCCGAAGGTCGGGCGGACCGACTTCCAGACGTCATTGACGTTCGGGTCCAGATCCGCGGAGACCGGCGCACCACGAACCTGACCCTGTGGGCACCGTTGCGATGGAACGGTCGGCTCCTGGCAGTCGGCGGGGGCGGCAACCGCACCTCACCCCTATGGGTCAAAGAGCCGGCCATGACCGCACCCACTCTGGCTGACGGTGTGCGCAACGGCTTCGTGACCGCTTCCACGGACGGTGGGAACCAGGACTCGCGATTCTTCGCCTGGGGTCTGGATGAAGCCACCGGTGATATCGACTGGGAGCTCACAAACAACTGGGCCTACGGCGCAACTCATCAGCTAGCCGTGATCTCCAAACTGCTGACCGAAGCCATCTACGGGGCTGCACCGGTGTATTCGTACATGATGGGAGCCTCCGGCGGAGGTCGACAAACCTTGGCCACGGCGCAGAAGCACCCGGAGGACTTCGACGGCTACTGGGCCGAATGCCCGGCCATCAACTGGTCGAAGATGTCCATCGCCCAACTCTGGCCGGCCATCGTCATGAAAGACTTGAAGAACCCCGTGCCCTCCGCGCGCTTCGCCGCCATGCGTGAAGCAGCCATTGCCGCACTGGACACAGAAGACGGGGTCGAAGACGGCCTGCTCTGGCGCTCCGACTTCCCTGTCTGGGACCCCAGCCCCGCGATTGGCACAGAAACCGAGGCGGGGCCGGTCACCGAACTCGATGTGGAAGTCATGCGGCTGATCTGGGACGGGCCCAGAACCAGTGACGGACAACAGCTTTGGTATGGGCTACCGGTCGGTGCCGAGAGCTGGAACGAGTACATGCCAGTAGGAATGCTGAACTGCCATGAAGTCGACAGTGTTCTCGAACCGGACCCGTTCTTCCTCACCAAGGACTGGGCGTCGTCCTGGATCATGCGAGACCCCAGCTTCGATTGGCGCACGGTGACCATGGAGAACTTCGGGGAGATGTTCCATCGCAGCGTGCAGATGTTCGCCGACTACGACTTCAGTGATTCGGACCTGACCGGCGTGCGAGACGCAGGTGGAAAAGTACTGATCTCCCACGGCATGGGTGATGAAGTCATCCCACCGCAAGGCACCGTCGAATACCACGAGCGAGTGGTGGAGACCATGGGCGGGCGAACGGCCACGGCCGAGTTCTTCCGCGTCTTCCTTCTCCCCGGCCATGGACACTCATCGCTCAAGGGATACGGGCCTGGCCTCTCCCTGGCAGACGGAATGACCGCACTCATGCACTGGGTCGAAAGCGACACCGCACCCGGTGCCATCCTGGCCACGCACGTCCGCGACAGCGACGACCTGGTAGATCTACGCCGCCCGGTCCTGCCGTATCCAGCAGTAGCCAACTACACCAGTGGCGACCCTTCAGTCCCATCCAGCTGGAATTCCGAAGGAACACGGCCCTGAGGTCACCGGGAACTGATCGCAGAGGCAACCCCCGCCGGACAATATCATCGCTGACCTGCACGAACGGGAGCACGCCTTGAACGTGCCCCGTAAGACCCGTCCGGTGACCTGTCCGGCGGCGGTCTCCGGTCAGCGGGCGGCGCGCTGTGAAACATGATCGGACAGGTCTGTCAACCGCAGGGTGCAACGTCGGCTGCGCCGATGACCGATCACCCCGGGTGCATGGTGTTCAGCGGCCGAACCGCAGACGGCTAGGGCTGCAGCGGCATCCATTCGGACAGGTTGGCGCGGGAGCCGGAGGCGAGCACCGTCCCGGTCCCGACGGCGGCCTCCCAGTCCGTGAGCCCCGTGGCCAGTTCCAGCCACGTCGCCGGGTCCATCTCGATGACGTTCGGGGGAGTGCCGCGCGTGTGGCGCGGACCCTCGACGCACTGGCAGACCCCGAACGGGGGGACCCGGACCTCCACGGAGTTCCCCGGGGCCCGGGTGGCGAGCTCCTCCAAGGTGTAGCGGACGGCGGTGGCCCGGGTGCTGCGGGGCAGGGCGGCGGCGTCCCGCGCCCCGTCCACCCCGGCCGAGCGGGCGCGGAACCAGGACTCGAGGGCTGCGCGGCCGTCGTCGTCAGAGATGCGGCGCTTGACGGACATGACTGCTGACGCGCCCTTCAGTCCAGCAGATCCAGGACGGGGCGGGCCAGCTGGACCCGGCCGACGGGCTGGCCGCGGCCGAGGATCTTCGGGGCCACGGTGTCCAGGACGCCCGGCAGGGCCTCCAGGTCGATCTGCCCGGGGGCGAACTGGGCCAGCAGGACCAGGGCAACGAGATTGCCGGCGCGCGTGCCGCCGTCGAGCGCCTTGACGGCCACCGCCGTGCCGTCCTGCGCGGCCATGACCATGACGCCGTCCGCGCCGAGCTTGGCCAGCACCCCGAGCTCGCGGATCACCACGGTGTTCGTGTTGGTCTCGCCGTGCACGGCCCAGGGGTGCTCCAGCATGGCCGTGGCCACGGAGGCGGCATGCACCTCGGAGTCGCGGCGGTGCGGGGCCGCGGCGACCCGGCCGATGCCTCGGGCCAGGCCGGTCAGGGACAGCACCGGGGCCGGGGCGCCGCAGCCGTCCACGCCCCAGTGGGCCACCGGTTCCCCGCAGTACTCCTCGAGGACGGCGGCCACCTCACGCTGGATGGGGTGGTCGAGGTCCAGATAAGTGCCCACATCGTGCCCGCCGTGCTTGGCGGCGGAGAGGAAACCGGCGTGCTTGCCGGAGCAGTTGTAGGCCAGCGGGGTCTGGCGGGGGCCACCGGGACCGGCGTCCCCGGCCATCTCGATGATGCCGGCGGGATCCGCGGGCCAGGCCG
The DNA here is from genome assembly GCF_032154715.1 of Citricoccus sp. GTDB lineage: Bacteria > Actinomycetota > Actinomycetes > Actinomycetales > Micrococcaceae > Citricoccus. Next base: position 36,758 of record NZ_JALDXU010000016.1, read on the forward strand.
GTGGGCACTGCAGGAAGGACTCGTCCATGCCGGCGTAGGACAGGACCGTGGCAGCCGTCTGGCGGTGACGGGCCGTCCCGCGGTGTGACCCGCACGCCAGCGCAATCTGTTCCTCGACCAGCCGGGCCCCATGCCGCAGGGACGAGATGGCCTGCAGTGGCTTGAGCGTGGAACGCGGGTAGACCAGCGATTCCGGGCTGCCGAGGGAGGCCAGCACCGCGCCGTCCGGCGCCGTCACCACGGCCGAACCGATGGTGCGGGACTCGATGAACCCGTTGCGGACCACGTGCACCAGTTCCACGGCCTCGTTGACCGTGAAGGTGGCCGAGGGGCTCCGGACGGGCTGGCGGGGCTCGTGCTGGTGGGGATGCTGCTGCGGTGCGGGCATGGACACTAGCTTGTCACTACTTCAGGCGGAGAGCACCCCGAGCACCGGTTCCGCGAGTTCGGCGCGGCCGACCGGCTGGCCCCGGCCGAGGACCGCCGGTGTCACCACGCCGAGGACGTTCCGCAGCGCCGGCAGGTCCACCTGGTCCGGGGCAAAGCGGGCCAGGAGGTTCAAGGCCACGAGGTTGTTGGCCCGGGAGGCCCCGTCCAGGGTCTTGACCGCCACGGCGGTGCCGTCCGGAGCCGCCACCACCAGGACGCCGTCCGCCCCGGACTTGGCCAACAGGCCGAGCTCACGCATGATCCGGGTGTTCGAGCTGTTCCGGCCCTGGACGGCCCAGGGGTGGCGGAGCATGGAGACGGCCACCTGGATGGCATGGTCGTCGATCGGCAGCCCTTGGCCGGCCCGTTCGGGCGCGGAAGCGACCCATCCGAATCCGCGCGCCAGCCCGGCCAGGGCCAACCGGGGTGCGGGGCCGCCGCAACCGTCCACGCCGACGTGCACCGGTTCCGTCCCGCAGTACTCCTCGATCACCCGGAACACCTCCTGCTGCAGTGGATGGTCCGGTTCCAGGTAGCTCTCGGTCTCCAGACCGGCGGCCACACAGGCGGACAGCCAGGCGGCGTGCTTGCCGGAGCAGTTGAAGGCCAGCCGGTTCGGGCGGGGGCCGTCCGGTCGCCGGGTGCGGGCAGCCATCTTCAGCAGCTCGTGGCGGTCCTTGGGCCAGGCGCGTGGGCACTGCAGCGCCGACTTGTCCAGGCCTGCCGCGGCCAGGATCTCCCGGACCAGGGCACGGTGGCGGGAAGAGCCGCGGTGCGAGCCCGAGGCGATGGCGATGTGGCGGCTCTCCAGCGCTGCGCCGAGGCGCAAGGAGGCGATGGCCTGCAGCGGCTTGAGGGCTGAGCGGCCGAACACCACGGCGTCGGCCGGACCCACCGCGGCCAGCACGCCGCCGTCCGGGCCGGTGACCACGGCAGCGCCACTGTGACGGGACTCCACCTGACCGTTGCGGGTCAGGTGGACCAGCTCCGCGGCGTCCTGCTGGGCGAAGACGCCGGGCGTGGTGCCGGACGCGCCGGGCCTGGTGGTCATGCTGTTCGTGAGGGCCATGCGCTCATCGTGCTCGAGCAGCATGAGCCGGAGATGAGGGACGCATGAGCCAACGCTGAGAACCCTGGCGGAAGGCTGGCGGACCAGGGTCAACCAGGTCCGGCCCGGGAAACCACAGGGCCCCGCCTCAGCGCCCGCGGCGGGTGGCCCAGACGGTCACGGCGAGGGCCCCGGCCAGGGACGCCACGAGGGAGACCACGGCGGCCCCCACGTCCCCGCGTTCGAAGCCGAGCAGCCGGGTCCCGAACCACATGATCACGGCGCAGGTCAGCCAGACGATCACGAAGGTGTAGACGGTGCGCAGGTGCTTCCCCGAGCCCCCGGACCCGGCGAGGCGGGGTGCGCGGCCGTACGGGTGGCCGTACTGCTGCTGCCCGTTGTCGTGCCCGTCCGGGCCCTGCTCCCCGGGGCGGCCACCGTGCTCCGGGAGGTGCCGGCCGTCGTCGGGCCCGGGGTGTTGAGACGTCATGAGGCCATCGTACGGACCGGTAAGGCCGGGCCGGGCGCACACACGCGCGACCGGATGGCCCGGACGGTCTAGGCTTGGGCACCGTGAAGATCCTCGTCCTCGGCTCCGGCGGCCGCGAACACGCCCTCATCCGCGCCCTGCAGCTGGACCCTGAAGTCCAGGAGGTCCATGCGGCCCCCGGCAACGCGGGCATCGCCCTCGATGTCGCGGTGCACGCCGTGGATGCCACCGACGTCACCGGCGTCACCGTGCTGGCCGGCGAGCTCAACGCGGACCTGGTGATCGTGGGTCCCGAGGCCCCGCTGGCGGCCGGAGTCTCCGACGCGCTGCGGCAGGCCGGGTTCACCGTCTTCGGTCCCTCCAAGGCAGCCGCCGAGCTCGAGGCCTCCAAGTCTTTCGCAAAGGACGTGATGGCCCAGGCCGGCGTCCCCACCGCGGCGGCCCATACCTGCTCCACGGCCGCGGAGGCTGAGGCTGCCCTGGACGCGTTCGGCGCCCCCTACGTGGTCAAGGACGACGGGCTGGCCGCCGGCAAGGGGGTGGTGGTCACCTCGGACCGCGCCGAGGCCCTGGACCACGCCCGGTCCTGCTTCGACGTCAACGGCACCGTGGTCATCGAGGAGTTCCTGGACGGCCCCGAGGTCTCCCTCTTCGTCATCTCCGACGGCACCAACGCCGTCCCTCTGGTCCCGGCGCAGGACTTCAAGCGCATCGGCGACGGCGACGCCGGCCCGAACACCGGTGGCATGGGCGCCTACACCCCGCTCGACTGGCTGCCGGAGGGCTTCGTGGACGAGGTCATGGAGGCCGTGGCCCGCCCCGTCATCGCCACCATGGCCGACCGCGGCACTCCCTTCGCGGGTGTGCTGTACTGCGGCCTCGCCCTCACGAGCCGCGGCCTCCGCGTGATCGAGTTCAATGTGCGCTTCGGCGATCCGGAGACCCAGGCCGTCCTGGCCCGGCTGCAAACCCCGTTCGGCCGGTTCCTGATGGACGCCGCCACGGGATGCCTGGCCGGGGTGCGGGAGCTGGAGTGGTCGGACGACTACGCCGTGGACGTGGTGGTGGCCGCCGCCGGCTACCCGGAATCACCGCTCAAGGGCGGGGCGCTGACCGGCGTCGCCGAGGCGGACGCACTGGAGAACGTCTCGGTCCTGCACGCGGGCACCTCCACGGCGCACGACGGCGGACTGGTCGCCTCCGGCGGCCGGGTGCTGGCCGTCGTCGGGCTCGGGGAAGACCTGGCCGCAGCGCGGGCCAGCGCGTACGCGGGGGTGGACGTGATCTCCCTGGAGGGATCACAGCACCGCACCGACATCGGGCTCAAGGCCGAGCGCGGCGAGATCTCACTCCCGGACGGAAGGGCACGCTGATGACCGGATTCTCTCAAGGCTTCGACGCCCCGGCAGTGGAGTTGCCGGGCTGGCGGCACGCCTATTCGGGCAAGGTCCGGGACCTCTATGAACCGGTCGATGCGGCACCCGGGGAGTCCGAGACGCTGCTGGTGGTCGCCTCGGACCGGATCAGCGCCTACGACTTCGTGCTGGAGACCGAGATCCCGGACAAGGGCGCGGTGCTGACCCAGCTGTCCCTGTGGTGGTTCGCGCAATTGCAGGTGCCGCACCACGTGGTGTCCCTGGACGTGCCGGAGGCCGTGGCGGGGCGCGCCATGGTGTGCCAGCGGCTGGACATGTACGAAGTCGAGTGCATCGCCCGCGGCTATCTGACCGGGTCCGGGCTGGCCGAGTACCGGGAATCCGGCACGGTCACCGGGATCGAGCTGCCGGAGGGGCTGGTGGACGGCTCTAAGCTGGACCCGGCGATCTTCACCCCCTCCGCCAAGGCCGATGTGGGCGAGCATGACGAGAACATCACGTTCGAGCAGATGGCCCGGCTGATCGGGGACACCCCCGCCCAGCGGCTGCGCGAGCTGACCCTGGATGTGTACCGGCGGGCCGAGGCGATCGCCCGGGACCGCGGGATCATCCTGGCGGACACCAAGGTGGAGTTCGGCCTGGATGCCACCGGGCGGATCGTGCTGGGTGACGAGGTCCTGACGCCGGATTCCTCCCGGTTCTGGGATGCCGCCCAGTATGAACCGGGCCGCGCCCAGCCCTCCTTTGACAAGCAGTTCGTCCGCGATTGGCTGACCGGCCCGGACTCCGGCTGGGACCGGGCTGCGGGTGAGGCACCGCCGGCCCTGCCGGCCGACGTCGTCGCCAAGACCCGCGCCCGCTACATCGAGGCCTACGAGACACTGACGGGCCAGACCTTCAGCTCCTGACCACGCGGCGTGGCCACACTGTGCGGGCCATAGTGGTGGGTCAGTGTTTTGCGGGCAATAGTTATGGGTCAGTGCGTGATGGTCGTCTGCTGGTAGAGCGTCATCCGGAGACGACCCTCGACCAGCCGGTAGTGGCTGGACATCAGGGCGGTGAAGGGCTCCGGATCACCGGGCCGGGAGGCTGTGGCCGTGTACACCAGAGCCGCTGAGTCCGTCCCCGTGGGAACCAGCCGGGCCCCGTCCAGACGATACTCGGACCACGGTGGAGCCTGGTCCAGGGTTGACGCCACGGCGTCCCGGTCCAGGACCATGCCGTTGACGAGCACCATGACGGCGGCGCTGGTCATCAGCTCGCCGTAGAACGTGCCGCCCCGGGCCGAGCACAGGGCGTCCCAGCCCCCGTGTTCGAGGGCCAGCAGGTCGCTGAAGGTCAACGTGGCCATGCCTTCAGGCTAGTGGCCCCGCTCTCAGCCGACCAGCGAGTCCTTCCAGGCCGCATGGAGTTCGGCGAAGCGGCCGCCGGCCGCGATCAGCTCGGCGGGGGACCCGTCCTCGACGACCCGCCCGTCATGCACCACGAGCACACGGTCGGCGATCTCCACGGTGGACAACCGGTGGGCGATGATCAGCGCGGTGCGGTCACCCAGCAGCCGGGTCAGCCCCTGCTGCACGAGCCGCTCGCTGGGCAGATCCAGGGAGGAGGTGGCCTCGTCCAGGATGAGCACGGCCGGATCGGCGAGGAAGGCCCGGGCGAAGGACACGAGCTGGCGCTGGCCGGCGGAGAGGCGCCCTCCGCGCTTGGTCACGTCGGTCTCGTAGCCCTCGGGCAGGGACAGGATGAATTCGTGGGCGCCCACGGCCTTCGCCGCCGCCTGGATCTCGGCATCCGAGGCATCAGGCCGGCCCAGGGCGATGTTCTCGGCCACGGAGCCGGAGAACAGGAACGCCTCCTGCGTCACCATGACCACATTGCGCCGCAGATCGGCCGCGGAGAGCTGGTCCAGGTCCACTCCGTCCAGCGTCAAAGAACCGGAGGAGAGGTCGTAGAACCGGGCGATCAGCTTCACCAGCGTGGACTTGCCGGCCCCGGTCTGGCCCACCACGGCCACCGTCTGGCCCGCGGGGATCGTCAGATCGAAGCGTGGCAGGATCACCTGACCGTCCCCGTAGCCGAACTCGGCATCCGCGAACTCGATCCGCCCGGCGGCTTCCGGCAGGGGCACCGGATGTTCGGCTTCCCGCACGGTGGGCGCCTCCTCCAGCAGTCCGGATACCTTCTCCAGCGCCGCGGTGGCGGATTGGAAGGAGGAGTAGAACATGGCCACCTGCTCCATGGGCTGGAACACGCGCTTGCCGGCCAGCAGCAGCGCCACGAGCACGCCCACGGCCAGGGTGCCGTCCAGTACGCGGAACCCGCCGAAGAGCAGCATGGCCACCACGGTCAGGTTCCCGGTGATCACCAGGGTCGGCTGCAGGATGCCGAAGAGGTTCAGGGACTTCACCATGTCATCGCGGTACTTGCCGGCCAACGTCTCGTACGTCCGGTCATTGGCGCTTTCCTTCCGGAAGGCCTGCACGGCGCGGATGCCCGTCATGGTCTCCACGAAGTGCACAATCATCCGGGCGGAGGACACCCGTGACTCCCGGTACACCGCCTCGGAACGCACCTGGTACCAGCGCACCGCGATCGCCACCGGGATGAACGCCACCATCAGGATCAGCGCCGAACGCCAGTCGAGGACGACGATCGAGATACCCGTGAACAGCATGAACATCAGCCCGGACACGAGCGAGGACACGCCCTGGTCCAGCAGCTCGCGCAGCGAGTCCAGGTCCGAGGTCTGCCGCGAGATCACCCGACCGGACGTGTACTTCTCGTGGAACTCGAGACTGAGCCGCTGTGTGTGCCGGAACACCCACACACGCAAGTCCAGCAGCATCGCCTGGCTCACCCGGGCCGTCAGCCACGTGTAGGTGCCCAGCAGCAGTCCCGCGGTCAGCGCGGCTCCCACATAGGTGCCCCCGACGGCGGCCACCACCGGTGCCGCGGAGCCCCCGGCCTCCAGCGTGGAGACGACCTGCGGCAGCCCCCAGTCGATGCCCCACGCGATGATCAGTGGGAACGACGCGCGGGCGGCATTCGAGATCACCACGAGCAGCGCCGTCAGGATGAGCCTCCACTTGACCGGCCGGGCCAGGTCCTTGAGCAGGACCCAGGAGCGGGCTCTGACGTATTTCCGCTCCTGCACGCTGAGGTCCAGGCGTTCCTCGCCCTGGGTGCCCAACAGGGTCGGGTCGGGTCGCTGGGCCGCTCCGGGGGTGGAGACGTCGACCGCCTGACGGCCGCGGCGCTGAGCCCGGTCCGCGCGGCTCATGGTCGGTCCCCTTCGGTGCCGGTGCTGGCGCCCGCGCCGGTGTCGTAGCCCTTGCCATGACCAGGCTCGCCATCGCCACCGGACGGTTCAGGTGTGGGCACCACCGGCGTCATCCCGGTGATCACCCCGGAATCCATGACGGACTCAATGGACTTGTCCTCCTCGAAGCTGGAGATGATGAAGCGGTATCCCGCCGACCGGCCCAGCAGCTCGGCGTGCGTGCCGACGTCCTGGATCGCCCCCTCGTGGAGCACCGCCACGCGATCGGCGAGGGCCACGGTGGAAGGCCGGTGCGCCACGATCAGGGTGGTGGTCCCGGCCAGGACGGAGCGCAGCCGCTGCGTGACCACCTCCTCGGTGCGGACGTCCAGCGCGGACAGCGGGTCGTCCAGGACGAGGATCTCCGGTTGCGCGGCGATGGCGCGCGCCAGGGCGAGGCGCTGGCGCTGGCCGCCGGACAGGCTCAGCCCCTCCTCACCGATCTGGGTGTCCACGCCCTCGGGCATGGAGTAGGCGAACTGGGCCTGCGCAGTGTCCAGGGCCAGTGTCAGCAGCTCCTCCGCGGCCTGCGGATCGGCAGCATCCGGGCCGGCGATCTCCGGCGGGGCTCCCAGCAACACGTTGTTGCGGATCGAGTCGGAGAACAGGGTCGCGTCCTCGAAGGCGATGGACACCGTGCGCCGCAGCTCCAGCAGTGAGTGATCCCTGACGTCCACCCCGTCCACCAGCACGCGCCCGGACGTGGCGTCGTAGAGCCGGGGGACCATCTGGACGAGGGTCGACTTGCCGGATCCCGTCAGCCCGACCAAGGCCATCGTCTCGCCGGACTGCAGATGCAGGGTGACGTCCCGCAGGATCGGCGTCGACTCCGCGGTGGCATCCGGGTAGCGGAAGCCGACACCCTCGAAGGCGAGGCTCGAACCCCTGGAGCCGACGTCGGATCCGGAGGCGGAGCCGGAATCGGGTCCGGTACCAGTGGCCGGATCCGCGATGTCGACGGCGGTGTCCATGACCTCGAAGTGGCGGTCGATCGCGGTCTTCGCCGACAGGGACATGCCCATGAGCTGACCGACGGATTCGACCGGGCCGGCGAGCACCGCCGTCGTGGCGAAGAAGCCGGCGAGGGCGCCCACGGAGAGTTCCCCGGTCGCGACGAGGTAGACGCCGGTGGCCAGTGAGATGCCGATGACGGTCTCCGGCAGGGCGACGATCAGGGCGATGAACTGGGAGAGCACCGTGGCCTTGCGGACTTCCGTGCCGCGCAGGGTGTCCGCCTGGCCGCGGAATCCCTCCAAGGCCTCCCCACCGCGCCCGAAGGCCTTGAGCACGCGGATGCCGTGGACGGACTCCTCCACGGTGGTGGCGAGGTCACCGGCCTGATCCTGGGACAGGCGGGACGCGCTCCGGAAGTCGTTGCGGAAGTAGAAGGAGCGCCACATGATCGGCACGGCACCGGCCAGGTAGATCAGCCCGAGGATCCAGGAGGAGTTGAGCAACAGGACGATGCCGACCACGATCGTGACGATCGAGACCACGAACATCACCGTGCCGAAGGCGATCCAGCGGCGCAGCAGGGACAGGTCTCCGACCGAGCGGGAGAGCAGCTGCCCGGAGGGCCAGGAGTCGTGGAAGGAGACCGGCAGCCGCTGCAGCCGGGTGAACAGGGCGATGCGGGCTCGGTTCTCCACTCCGGCGGCGGGCGGCAGGATGAAGAAGCGGCGGCCGAAGATCAGCAGTCCCTCGGCGATGCCCAGTCCGGCCATGAGCCAGACGGCACCCCACACGTCCGCCGTGGACCCGCCGGGACGCAGCACGGAGTTCACCAGTTGCTGGATGACCTGCGGGATGGACAGGGCGACCAGCCCGGCCAGCATGGCCGAGACGAGCCCGGCGGCCCAACGCCAACGGATACCCTCCAGGTAGGGGGAGAGGCGGGGGATCGCCTCGAGCATGGACCGCTCCCGGCCGCCTGGGCCACGGTCATCCGGGCGGCCACCCTGGCCGAGTCCCTCTGGCTGTCCCCGCCGGTGCGGCGTGCCACGCGGTGAGTCGGTGCGGGCAGGCGTGGACAAGGCAACCCCTCCAGAGAAGAACACGTGGCCGGCATCAAGGGATGCGGCGATCCACCATCCTACGGTCGCGGGGGGAGTTCTGAAAGAGTCCTGCAATAAATCGCCCGGCATCCAGGTCTCACGAATTGACCCCGCGGCACCCCGGAGAGCACCAATATGTGCGACTCAGATGCGGGGGGCGGGGGAGACCACGTCCAGCACGACGGCCTCGGGGCGGCAGGCGAAGCGGACGGGCGCCTTGGGTGAGGTGCCGATGCCGGCGGACACCTCGAGCGGGACGGTCCGCCCGCCGGAGGACCACTCGGTCAGACCGGAGGCCTGCCAGGTCGGCAGGTCGCAATTGGTGACGAGCGCGCCGTACCAGGGCACGCAGATCTGGCCCCCGTGGGTGTGGCCGGCCAGGATCACATCAGCGCCGCCGTCGGTCATGGCATCCAGGACCCGGCGGTAGGGCGCGTGGGTGACCCCGATCCGCAGGGAGCGGCCCGCGCCCGCGCCGGGGAAGCCGGGCCACTCGTCCCGGTCCAGGTGTGGGTCGTCGGTGCCGGCGAAGTCCAGGCGGATCCCGTGGAGCACCCGGGAGAAGTGCTGATTGGACAGGTTGAGCCAGCCCCGGGCCTCGAAGGTGCTGAACAGGTCCTCCCACGGCAGCTCGGTCCGGTTCGGATCCTGCCGGGACGGCCCGGCCAGGTAGCGCAGCGGGTTGGCCGGCTTCGGCGCGTAGTAGTCGTTGGATCCCGGGACGAAGACCCCGGGTACGTCCAGCAGGGGATCCAGGGCCCGGAGCAGCGGCGCCACGGACGCGGCCGCACCGATGTTGTCACCGGTGTTGACCACCAGGTCCGGCTTCAGGCCAGCCAGGCCGGCCAGCCAGTCGAGCTTGTCCTGCTGGGACGGGAGGAGGTGGATGTCCGAGAGGTGCAGGATCCGGAACGGGCGTGCGCCCGGCGGCAGGATGCGCAGCCGTTCGGTGCGCACCGCGAAATTGCGTGCCTCCACGAGGGCACCCCAGGCCACCATGCCGGCGCCGGTGGTGGCCACGGCCTGGACCCGCAAGTTGCAGTGCGGCGCCGTAGACGCCGACGCCCTGCAGGACTTCGTCGA
>NZ_JALDXU010000119.1:0-8678 GCF_032154715.1 Citricoccus sp.
ATGCAGCTCGGCTGACCACCTCGGCTGTCCGGCTCTAGAACAGCGCCAGTGCCAGGCCCGGATGGGCCAGCACCGCGCCGACGTCGGCCAGAAACCGCGAGCCCTGCTCGCCGTCCACCAACCGGTGGTCAAAGGACAGGGACAGCGTCATCACCTGGCGCAGCGCGATCTCGCCGCGGTGCTCCCACGGCATCCGCCGGACCTGCCCGATGGCCAGGATGCCCGCCTCCCCCGGATTGATGATGGGGGTACCGGCATCGACGCCGAAGACCCCCACGTTCGTCAGGGTGAAGGTGCCGCCGGAGAGCTGGTCCGGCGCCAGCTTCCCCTCCCGCGCCACGGCCGTCAGTTCGGCCAGCCGGATTGCCAGTGAGCGTAGATCCAGGGCCTGGGCGTCCCGGAGGTTCGGCACCATGAGTCCGCGCGGAGTGGCCGCGGCGATGCCAAGGTTCACGTAGTTCTGCCGGATGATCCGCCCACCGTCCCCGTCCCACCGGGCATTGAGTTCGGGGGTGCGCTCCAGCGCCAGACAGGCGGCCCGGGCCACCAGGGTGAGCGGGGTGAGCTTCAGCTCGCGGAAGTCCCGACGCTGCCTGACCTCCTGCAGCAGTTCGACGGACTCGGTGACGTCCACGGTGAGGAACTCCGTCACGTGCGGCGCCGTGAACGCGCTGGCCGTCATGGCGGCGGCGGTGGCCTTGCGGACCGAGCGGATCGGCTCCTCCTCCGTGCGGGGCCGGCCGCCGAAGGTGCGGACACCACCGGCCGCGGCCTCGGCGGCGGACTCCGGTGCCGCCTCGGTCAGGGTGTCCGTCCCGGTCGGACTGCCCGACGCCGGCCGCGCACCGTCCGCGGCGGCCGTGACGTCCTCGCGGGTCACCACTCCCCCCGCTCCGCTGCCCGCGAGCAGAGTGAGGTCCACCCCGAGGTCGCGGGCGAGCTTGCGGACCGGCGGGGTGGAACGCGGGCGCTCGGCCGTGAGTGTTGCCGTCCCGCCGGCCGGCACCGGCACCGAGGAAGGCGAGCCGGACGGCTGTGGTGCCGGCGCCGGATCAGGTGATGCGGGCCGCCCGGCCCGGGCACGACGGGCGGGGCGCCCGGCCCCCTCCACGGCCGCGCCGTAGCCGACCAGCGTCGGCACCCGGCCGTCGGGCAGGGAGGAGGAGCCGGCGTCGGGCCCCGAGGTGTCCTCCGGCTCCGCGCCGGGCAGGTCGAAGGAGATGATGGGGGCACCGACCTGGATGACGGCCCCGGGGTCCCCGTGCAGTGCGGCGATGGTGCCGTCGAAGGGGCTGGAGAGCTCAACGACCGCCTTGGCCGTCTCCACCTCCGCGAGCACGTCGTTGACCGCCACCGTGTCGCCGACGGCGATCTTCCAGGTGAGCAGCTCGGACTCGGTGAGGCCCTCGCCGAGATCGGGCAGGTTGAAGACCTTGAGCATGTCAGGCTCCTGACGTGTTATCGGACGCGGATCCCAGGGGTACGGGCGCCGCGAAGGGGTCCAGGGAGTCGAGCGAGTGCGGGCGGCCCAGGGCCCGGTCCACGCCGTCGAGGATGCGGTCCAGGTCCGGCACGTGGTGGTGCTCGAGTTTGGCCGGTGGGTACGGGATGTCGAATCCGGTGACCCGCACCGGCGGGTGCTCCAGCCAGTGGAAGCAGCGCTCGGTCACCGTGGCCGCGATCTCGGCCCCCAGCCCCCCGGTGCGGGAGGCCTCATGGGCGATCACGAGCCGTCCGGTCTTGCGCACGGAGGACTCGATGAGTCCGAAGTCGATCGGGGACAGCGACCTCAGATCGATCACCTCGATGGAGGCCCCGTCCGCCGCGGCGGCCTCCGCGGCCTGCAGACAGGTCTTCACCAGCGGACCGTAGGTCACCAGGGTGACGTCGGATCCCTGGGCGGCCAGGGCGGCCGGGCCCATCGGGCGCAACGGCGCCGCCAGGTCCACGGGAGCCTTGTCATGGTAGCGGCGCTTCGGCTCCAGGTAGACGACCGGATCGTTGCTGGCCACGGCCGCGCGGATGAGATCGAAGCCCTCCTGCGGCGTGGACGGGGAGACGACCCGCAGCCCGGCCGTGTGCACGAAGTAGGCCTCCGGTGACTCCGAGTGGTGCTCCGGCGAGCCGATGCCGCCGCCGAACGGGATGCGGATGGTGATCGGCATGGTCACGGCCCCATGCGTGCGGTGGTAGAGCTTGGCGACCTGGGAGACGATCTGGTCGAAGGAAGGGTAGACGAACCCGTCGAACTGGATCTCCACGACGGGACGGTAGCCCCGGTAGGCCAGGCCGACGGCAGTGCCCATGATGCCGGACTCGGCCAGGGGCGTGTCCACCACACGGTCCTCGCCGAACTCGTCCTGCAGGCCGTCGGTGATGCGGAAGACGCCGCCGAGCTGTCCGATGTCCTCTCCCATGAGCAGGACGGCGGGGTCCTCGTTCAGGGCGGCACGCAGGCCGGCGTTGATGGCCTTGCCGAAGGTGAGGGTCTCAGCAGCGGTCCCGGTCATCGCGCACCCGCTTCCAGCTGCGGCCCGTCGAACTGCTCCAGGTAGAGGCGGTAGTGCTCTCGTTGACGCTCCAGCTCGTGGTGCGGCTCCGCGTACACATGGTCGAACAGCTCGGCCGGCTCCGGATCGGTCAGGACGGCGACGCCGGCCCGCAGCTCCGCGGCCATGGCATCCGCCGCGGCGGTGGAGTCGGCGGTCAGGGCCTCGATGTCCTCGCCCAGCTCGGCCAGGTGCTTCTCGAGCCGGTCGATGGGGTCCTTGGCGCGCCAGGCCTCCACCTCCGCCGCGTCCCGGTAACGGGTCGGATCGTCCGCGGTGGTGTGGGGCCCCATGCGATAGGTCACGGCCTCGATGAACGTCGGTCCGCCGCCGTTGCGAGCCCGTTCGAGGGCGCGTCGGGTGGCGGCCATGACGGCCAGGACGTCGTTGCCGTCCACGCGCATGGCCGGGATGCCGAAGCCCCACGGGCGGTCGGCGATGTGACGCTTGGCCTGCAGGCCGACCGGCTCCGAGATCGCCCAGTGGTTGTTCTGGCAGAAGAACACCACGGGGGCGTGGAAGCTGGCGGCGAAGACCATGGCCTCGTTGACGTCGCCCTGGCTGGTGGCACCGTCGCCGAAATAGCCGATGGCGGCCGCGTCCGCGCCGTCCCGGGTGATTCCCATGGCGTAGCCGACGGCATGCAGCGCCTGCGCGCCGATGATGATCTGCTGCGCCGCGAAGTTGTGGTCCTGGGGCTTCCAGCCGGCGAACGTGGCGCCGCGCCACAGGCGGACCAGGCCCAGCGGGTCGACGCCCCGCAGGTAGGCCACGCCGTTCTCACGGTAGGAGGGGAAGACGTAGTCCTCATCCTGCATGGCCACGGCCGAACCGGCCTGAGCGGCTTCCTGCCCCAGCAGCGGCGGCCACAGGGCGAGTTCTCCCTGGCGCTGGAGGTGCGTGCACTCCGTGTCGATCCGGCGGATGAGGGTCATGTCCCGGTGCAGGGAGGTCAGCATCGCGGGAGTGACATCCTCGAGCCAGGGGTCCAGGTCATGGTCCGGACGGCGATGGCCCTCCGGGGTGAGTACCTGGAGCAGGTCCGGTTCGGGGACCTGGGGCATGCCGGTGGATGGGGGAATCAGGCTGGTGGATCCCATGGTGACCTCCTCGTTCAGGCCCGCACCGGGTGGGTGCCGTGCCATTGCCGTGGACGCGGTCAGGGTGTCGACCGCTCCCTTGTGATGCTAGTCACAGCGAAAGGCTTGCACAAGGTACGCTATTCGTACTGGGCATCATGCCCAGCGTTCGGGCGACACCCTCCCGGGAAAGTGAGCATCATGCGCACCTTGGACATCACCGACCTGAGACTCCTCGTGGAGCTCTCGAAGACACCGGATGCCACCACGGTGGCGCTCGCCCAGGCCCTCTCCCTGTCCCGCAACACGGTGCAGGCGCGACTGGTCCGGCTCACGGAGGAGGGGGTGTTCCTGCCCTTCGAACGCCGGATCAGCATGGACGCCCTCGGGCACCCGCTGACGGCGTTCGTGCAGATCCACGTCCATCAACAGCAACTCACCGGGATCACCGCGGCACTCCACCGGATTCCCGAGGTGGTCCAGGCCCACGGCCTGACCGGCTCGGCGGATGTCCTGGCCCGGGTGGCGGCCCGGAACGCAGAGGACCTGTTCAGGATCCATTCGCGGATCCTGCAGATCGACGGGGTGGACCGCGCGGACACGTCCCTGGCCATGACCGAGCTGGTCGCCTGGCGGACGGTGCCGCTCGTCGAGTCGCTCCTGGGCGGCGGCGAGTCAGGCCGCTGACGTCCGGCGCCCTGGGACCAGTGGCAAGCCTGATCGGCCTGAGGGGTATGAGTGGCCTGGCTGGCCGGAGGAGAGAGCCGGAGGAGAGATCAGTCGAGGATGGACAGCACGTCGATGGCCGCGTCGAGGAACGCGTCCACCTGTGCCTCGTCATAGCCCTCGACGCCGGGAGCGGCCGCGAACACCGCCCTGCGCACGTGATCGGCACCCACATCGGCGCCCTCCGCGCGATCGTCGAAGCGAGCCGAGAGACGGTGGCACAAGGCGTCAACGTCGGCCCGGTCGTAGCCACCGTCCCGGTCCTGGGCCGGCCGGCGGAATCTCTCACCGTCGGGGCGGTCGAGCCGCCCTCGGAGGACGTCGATGGAGGCGTGGACCCGGCTCGTCCAGGCGTCCTCGCCCTCGACCTCGATGCGGCGTTCGCGCTCAGACCGGGCGAGCGCGTCCTCGAGCCGGTCCAGGACGTCGTCCACCTGGTCAGCCTGATAGCCGCCCTTGACCGCATCGAAGGTGATGTGACGGATGTCGGCTGAGCGCAGGTCTCCACCGCCCTCATAGGCGACTCGGGCCCGGGCCAGGAACCGATCCACCTGCTTGCGGTGATATCCGAACGTGCGGCGGTCCGCGAGATCGAACGGTTGGCGGTCAGCCGACCGCATCACCTGCTGCTGGAGTCCTTCGGAATCCTGCCGCGTGCCGTGGTCCATCGAGAAGGCTCCTTCGGAAGTGTGTGGGTCCGCCAACGTGTCCATCGTAGCCAGCGGGACCTGCATATCCCGTGAGGCCGCCGGGGTGTCAGGCTGCTCGCCCACCCCAGCACGCCACCCTCACACGAAGGGCAGCGCGAAGACCATGTAGGCGACCGGGGCGGAGAACACCAGCGAGTCCAGCCGGTCCATGGCACCGCCGTGGCCGGGCAGCATCGAACCCATGTCCTTGAGGTTCAGCTCCCGCTTGATCATGGACTCGGCGAAGTCGCCGGCGGTCGCCGACGCCACGGTCAGGAGGCCGAGCAGGCTGCCGACCCACCACGGGTGGTCCAGGAACAGGTGGACCGCGGCCGTGCCCACGAGCACGGAGCCGGTCACCGATCCGGCGAAACCCTCCCAGGACTTCTTGGGGCTGATCTTGGGTGCCATGGGGTGCTTGCCGAAGCTGGCACCGACGATGTAGCCGAAGGTGTCATTGGAGACCACCATGAGCAGCATGCAGGCCACCATGAGGTTGCCTTGTTCCTGGCCCAGCAGCGCGATCGCGAAGGAGAGCAGGAACGGCACCCAGAGAACGATGAAGGCGGAGGCCATCACGGACTCCCCCCGGGCGGGGAGGTCCTCGACCACCGCCCAGACGAGGACCAGCAGCAGCGTGCCCAGCAGGGCCAGCACCAGGGCCTCGACCCCACCGGCGAAGGCACCCAGGGGCATCGCCACGGCCCCGGCCCAGAGCGGCACTCGGGGCACATCGAGGCCGCGCCGCGAGATGGCCTGCGCGGTTTCCGTGACACCCAGCAGCAGCAGCGCGATGACGAGGATCGCCAGCACCACCGGAAGCCAGATCAGTCCGACGAGCGCACCGCCGAGCAGCAGCAGGCCGACGGTGACGGCGGCCGGGAGGTTACGGCCGGCTTTGGCCTGACGCGCCCGCGCGGCGTCCTGCTCCCGCCGCTGCCGCCGGGTCACCGGTGGTTCCGGCTGTTCCGGCTGTACCGGTGGCGGAACCGGCGGCAGGACCGGCTGCGAGGCAGCGGGTGCGGAGGGATCAGTCATAGCGTGGTGGGGTGCTCAGACCTCGAGGAGTTCCGCTTCCTTACGCTTGGCCATCTCGTCGATCTCGTCCGTGAAGCGGCGGGTCATGGCGTCGAGTTCCTTCTCGGCACGTGTCCCCTCGTCCTCGCCGACATCCCCGTCCTTGACCATCTTGTCCAGGGTCTCCTTGGCCTTGCGGCGAGTGTTGCGCAGGGAGACCTTGTGATCCTCGGCCTTGGTCTTGATGAGCTTGACGTATTCCCTGCGGCGTTCCTCGGTCAGATCGGGCATCACCACGCGGATGACCTTGCCGTCATTGGACGGGTTCGCGCCGACCTCAGAGTCCGAGAGGGCCTTCTCGATGTTGCGCAGTGCGGACACGTCGAACGGCGTGATCAGCAGGGTGCGGGCATCGGTGGTGGTGAAGGAGGCGAGCTGCTGCAGCGGCGTGTAGGAGCCGTAGTAGTCCACCATGACCTTGGAGTAGAGCCCGGGATTCGCCCGGCCGGTGCGGACCGAGCCGAAGTCCTCGCGGGTGGCCTCGATTGTCTTCTCCATCTGCTCGGTGGCAGCCTGAAGGGTTTCCTGCGTCACGTTGTCTCCTGGGTTCTGGTGCGGTTGTGGTCAATCCTAGGACACCCGCTCGTGCGGCGGCCCCAGGCGGGCGGTCCGGACGGACCTGCGGTGCAGGTCAGCGGGTGACCGTGGTGCCGATCCTCGCACCCAACAGGGCCTGGGTGACGTTGCCCTGGCCCTCCATGCCGAACACCATCATGGACAGGCCGTTGTCCTTGCACATGGTCATGGCGGTCTGGTCCATCACCCGGATGTCGTTCAACAGCGCCTCGTCATAGGTCAGGTGCTCGTACTTCCGTGCCGAGGGGTCCTTCTTCGGGTCCGCGGTGTAGACGCCGTCCACTCCGGACTTGGCCATGAGCACCTCGTCGGCACCGACCTCCAGGGCACGCTGGGCAGCCACGGTATCGGTGGAGAAGTACGGCAGGCCGGTGCCGGCACCGAAGATCACCACGCGGCCCTTCTGCATGTGGCGGATCGCGCGGAGCGGGATGTACGGCTCTGCGACCTGTTCCATGTGGATGGCGGACTGGACGCGAGTGGACACCCCGGCCTGCTCCAGGAAGTCCTGGAGTGCCAGGCAGTTCATGACGGTGCCGAGCATGCCCATGTAATCGGCCCGCCGGCGGTCCATGCCGTTCTCGGAGAGCTCCGCTCCGCGGAAGAAGTTGCCGCCGCCGACGACGATGGCGATCTCAACCTCCCCGCGGGCATCGGCGATCTGCTCGGCCATGCCGCGCACCGTGTCCGGATCCACGCCGACCTTGCCGCCGCCGAAGACCTCACCGGAGAGTTTGAGCAGCACCCGGCGCTTTCCGGTCCGGCCGGGGTTGCCGCGGGTGTCACCGGCCTGGGCCTGCTGCAGGTCCCGGGATTCGTTGAAGGACGTGGCGTCGCGGATGTCCGGGGTGGTTCGCTGGTCAGTGCTCTCCATGGGCTGGCCTCCTGGGCTCATCAGGGCTGGCGGTGGTGGGGGTGCACCACGTGAGGGTTGTTCGTCGGGCAGGGCAAAGGGGGTGGCCATCCATGTTGGATGACCACCCCCTTTTCAGACTCGTCCGCTGCGCGGTCGATCCGATCCTACCGCGTGGGCGGAGACCCGCCGTGCGGGTCGGTCAGTTGCCGACGCGGAAGCGGGCGAAACCGGCGACGGCGGTGCCGGCGTCGGTCAGGACCTTGCCGACGGTCTGCTTCGGGTCCTTGGCGAACGGCTGGTCCACGAGCACGATCTCCTTGAAGAAGCCGGTCAGGCGGCCCTCCACGATCTTGGCCATGGCCTGCTCCGGCTTGCCCTCGGCGCGGGCCGTCTCGTCGGCGATGCGACGCTCGTTCTCCACGGTCTCGGCCGGCACGTCCTCGCGGGACAGGTAGGTCGGCGCGAAGGCGGCGGTGTGCACCGCGACGTCGTGAGCTGCGGTCCGCGCGGCCTCGGAGTCGGCATCCACGGCCATCAGCACGCCCACCTGGGCGGGGAGGTCCTTGGAGGTCTTGTGCAGGTAGGCGTCCACGAAGGCGCCTTCCACGCGGGCGATGCGGCGGACGACGACCTTCTCGCCGAGGACAGCGCCCTCGTCGACCACGTGCTCGCCCAGGGTGCGGCCGTTGAACTCGGAAGCCAGCAGGGCCTCGAGATCAGCTGCACCGGTGGAGACGGCCTGCTCGAGGACGACGTTGCCCAGCTCGATGAACTTCTCGTTCTTGGCGACGAAGTCGGTCTCGCAGTTGACCTCGATCATGACGCCGGTGCCGTCCTTGACGACGGCGGCGACCAGGCCCTCGACGGCCGCACGGCCCTCGCGCTTGGTGGCGCCCTTGAGGCCCTTCACGCGGATGATCTCGATCGCCTTGTCGTTGTCGCCATCGGCCTCGTCGAGCGCCTTCTTGACGTCCATCATTCCGGCGCCGGTGCGCTCGCGCAGGGCCTTGATGTCAGCTGCGGTGTAGTTCGCCATGCGTGGTACCCATCCTTACCTGTAGCGGGATTGTCCCGAAGTGGTGTTGTGGTGCTTGTTTCTGGTGCCCGGACATGGTCCGGGCAGACA
>NZ_JALDXU010000120.1:0-8644 GCF_032154715.1 Citricoccus sp.
GGTCCCATGGGCCCGGCTCCGACGTCAGGAGGGGGGCCCTCGCGCGTCTCCGTCGAGGGGCGGGTCCGCGGCGTGCTTCCCGGGTCCGGTGGTGGATTGCTCGTCCGTGGCGGTCGCGGGGTGCGCCCCAGCGGCCGGTTCTCGTTCGGAGATGGGGACCGTCGGCGATTCGGACTCCCCGCGTTCCCCGGCTCCTTCGGTCCGCTTGACCGGTTCGGCACCGTCCTTGCGGCGCCCCTCCCGGTCGGTCCGCACCTCGGGGTCCAACCGGTCCGCCTCCCGCAGTCGCGCGTCCAGCGCACCCCGCGACGAGTCGGCGGTCCGCTCACGCTCCTCGGCCTCGACCCGCAGTTGCCGGGCCTGCTCCTCCGCCGCGTCCGCATCGTGACGGACGGCGGAGGCCCGCTCCTCCTCGGCCAGGGTGCGTCCCTGTTGCCGGTCCGCCTCACCGCGGAGGTCTTCCGCGGCCCGGTGGGCCGCCTCCTGCCGCCGGTCCCGACTCCGCTTCGCCCACACGATGACAACGACGATGATGATGACGGCCACCACCACGCCGATGACCCACCACAGCAGCTGCTGGTTGTCCATGACCTGTCCTTTGCTCTCGCCGACGGTGCATCCGCCGAGCGGCCCTGGGGCCGTCCGACCGGTGCCGCCCACTGTGCCATAGGGTGACCTGGGGGCCGAGGCCTGGGCTCCGCCGCCCAGGACCACCACAGCCCAGCACCCGCTCGGGGAACGACGCTGCACTGAGAACAATTTCGTGCCGGGTGATACAAATCACTATGGAGATAGGTATGCTTTCCCCATGAACGCTTCTACCCCTGCCACCGCGTCCCATGCCACCCTGGCCGGTTCGGCCGAGATCACGGGCCACCCCATGGTGCTGTCCCTGTCCTGCCAGAACAGCCGCGGCATCGTGCACGCCGTCTCCGGCGCCCTGCTCTCGGTCCAGGGAGACATCACCGACTCCAAGCAGTTCGACTCCCCGGACACCGGCACCTTTTTCATGCGCGTGGAATTCACCACGCCGGAGAGCCGCGAGACGGTCGAGGCGGCCCTGGAGCCGGTCCGCGAGGAGTTCGCCATGGACCTCGGCCTCTGGGAGGCCTCCCGCAAGACCCGCACCCTGGTGATGTGCTCCAAGGACGGCCGCACCCTCAACGACCTGCTCTTCCAGCAACGCGCCGGGACCCTCTCCGTCGAGATCCCGGTCATCGTCTCCAACCACCTCGAGCTCCAGCCCATGGCCTTCTTCTACGGCATCCCCTTCATCCACATCCCCGTGGCCAAGGACGCTGACGGCAACTCCAACAAGGCCGAGGCTGAGGCCAAACTCCTGGACCTGGTCGCCGAATATGACATCGAGCTCGTGGTCCTGGCCCGCTACATGCAGATCCTCTCCAACGACCTCTGCCGCAAGCTCGAGGGCAAGGCCATCAACATCCACCACTCCTTCCTCCCCTCTTTCAAGGGCGCCCGCCCCTACCACCAGGCACACGACCGCGGCGTCAAGCTCATCGGGGCCACCGCGCATTACGTGACCGCCGACCTGGACGAGGGCCCGATCATCGAACAGCAGGTCCAACGCGTCACCCACGCCCAGTCCGCCCGCGAATTCGTCATCCGCGGCCGCGAGGTCGAAGGCTCCACCCTCTCCCGTGCCGTCAAATGGCATGCAGAGCACCGGGTCCTCCTCGACGGCAAACGCACCGTCGTCTTCGACTGACGGTGATCAGGTGCACCCCGGCACGTACGCTGGTGCCATGGCACACCTGATCACCGTTTCCGGCTCGACACCGGTCGCCCACGAGTCCTGCTTCCTCGCCCCCACCGCCACCCTGTCCGGTGACGTGGCGCTCGCAGCCGAGTCCTCCGCCTTCTACGGCGTCTCAGCGCGCGGGGACAGCGCCCCCATCCGGGTCGGCGAACGCACGAACCTGCAGGACAACGTGGTCCTCCACGCGGATGCGGGCTTCCCCTGCACCCTGGGCCAGGACGTCTCGGTGGGCCACGCCGCCGTGGTCCACGGCGCCACCGTGGAGGACGGCTGCCTGATCGGCATGTCCGCCACGGTCATGAACGGGGCCGTGATCGGGGCCCGGTCCCTCGTGGCCGCCGGCGCCCTGGTCCTTGAGGGCACCGTGGTCCCGCCGCGGTCCCTCGTGGCCGGCGTCCCCGCCAAGGTCCGCCGCGAACTCACCGAGGACGAGCTCGCCTCGCTCGGCCGGAACTCGGCCAGTTACGTGCGCCTGGCCGCGGCGCACCGGGCAGCGACCTCCGAGTAGTCCCTGCTAGCCGTCCTTGGTGGCGGCCAGCTCGATCTCGCGCTCGCGTTCCTCAGTGGCCATCCGCGTGAGTTCGGCGCCCGCATCCGCGTCCCGGGTCAGGTTCTCCCCGGTTTCCGGGTCGAAGATGTGGATGCGGGACGTATCCACCCAGAGGTCGGTGGGCTGACCGGGTCGCACCCGGGACTCCGCGGACAGGGTGGTGACCACTTGCGGTCGCAGCTCGTCGGCGTCCATCTCCGCGGCGAGGTCGGACAGCAGGCGCCGGACCTTCTCGTCCGGTTCGAACTCGATGTAGCCGTACTGCTCGTGCCCCAGCCATTCCAGGTGAGACAGTTCCGCCGTGAAGACCGCCCCCTTGCCCTTCTTGGCCTCGTCCACGAGTTGTGCGTCCTCGAAGAACTCGGGCCGCAGCCCGATCATGAGCAGTTCATGACCCTTCGCCACGGCGGCCTTGTCCGCGGAGATGGGGATGTCACCGATGGGCGAGGAGAGGACGGCGCCGGCCGCCCCGGATCCCGCGGAGCCCTCCTTCAGGGTGGCGGGCAGGAAGTTCATGGACGGGGAGCCGATGAAGCCGGCCACGAACAGGTTCACCGGCTGCTCGTAGAGTTCGCGGGGGCTGGCCACCTGCTGGAGTTCACCCTTCTTCAGCACCGCCACCCGGTCCCCCAGGGTCATCGCCTCGGTCTGATCGTGCGTGACGTACACACTGGTCACGCCGAGCCGGCGCTGCAACTGGGCGATCTCGGCGCGCATCTGCCCGCGCAGTTTGGCGTCCAGGTTGGACAGCGGCTCGTCGAACAGGAACGCATCCGCCTGGCGGACGATCGCCCGCCCCATCGCCACGCGTTGCCGCTGACCGCCGGAGAGGTTCGCCGGCTTGCGCTCCAGATGCTCGGTCAGTTCGAGCATCTCAGCCGCCTTGCGCACCCGGTCGTCCACCGATCCGCCGCCGGACCCGCCGAGGCCTCCGCCGCGGGATCCACCGCCGTTGGCCCCGCCGTTCGCTCCCCCGGTGGCGTCACCGTTGGAGCCACCGGACTTCTTGGCGAGGCGCAGCGGGAAGGCGATGTTCTCGTACACCGTCAGGTGCGGGTAGAGGGCGTAGTTCTGGAACACCATGGCCAGGTTCCGGTCCTTCGGCGCGGCCTCGTTCATCCGCGTCCCGTCGATCTGCAGCTCCCCGGAGGTGATGTCCTCCAGCCCCACGATCATCCGCAACAAGGTGGACTTGCCACAGCCCGAGGGGCCCACCAGGATGACGAATTCACCGTCGGCGATGTCCAGGGACACGTTGTTCACGGCCGGGAAGCCGTCGTCGTATTTCTTGACGATGTTGTTCAGGGTGATGGAGGCCATCGGTGCTCCCTTTCTCTGCTTGCTCTGCTTGCCTGGTGACTTGCGTGCCTGCGATCGCTGCTCAGCCCTTCACCGCACCCGAGGTCAGACCGGCCACGATCTGCTTCTGGAACAGCATGACCAGCAGCACCACGGGGATGGTGACGATGATCGCCGCGGCGGAGATCGCGCCGGTGGGCGATTCGAACTGGGAGGCGCCGGTGAAGAACGCCAAGGCGGCCGGCACGGGTCTGGCCGCCTCGGTGGATGTCAGGGAGATCCCGTAGACGAAGTCGTTCCAGGCGATGAAGAAGGCGATGATGGCGGTGGTGAAGACCCCGGGCAGGGCGAGCGGGACGATCGCCTTGCGGAACGCCTGCAGCGGGGTGGCGCCGTCCACCTGCGCGGCCTGTTCGAGCTCCCACGGGATCTGCTGGAAGAACGCGGTGAGCGTCCAGATGGAGATCGGCAGCGTCAGGGACAGGTACGGGATGATCAGACCGGGCCAGGTGTCATACAGGCCCAGCGTCCGCCACATGTTGAACAGCGGCGTGACCAGGGAGATCACCGGGAACATGGAGACCATCAGGGAGACGGTCAGCACCACCTTCTTGCCCGGGAAGTCCAGGCGGGCGATCGCGTAGGCGCACAGGGTGGCCAGCACCACGGCGATGGCCGTGGCGATCACGGTGATGCCGATGGAGTTCCACAGGGCGGAGAGGAACAGCTGGCGGGAGTCCCCCACCAGGATCTCCTCGTAGTTGATCGTGGAGGGCGTGGTCGGCAGGAACTGCCCGTTGGACAGGTCCCCCGGGGTCTTGAAGCTCGTGGCCAGGATGGACGCCACGGGGAACAGGCACCACACGGCCACGACGACGGTGAGCACCCACCAGCCGATGGCCGTGTTCCGCTTGGCGCGACGGGCCGTCTTCTGGCCCTCCAGCTCCTCCGCGGTCGGGTCCGGCTCGCGGGCGACGCCGCCGGCCGGGGCTCGGGTCGCTTCGACGCTCATTTGCGGCCTCCCTTGGATCCGGCCAGGTCAACGTTGAAGACCTTGATGGCGATGAAGGCGATCAGGGCCACGCACAGGAACAGCACCACGGAGATGGCGGAGCCGAGTCCGATCTCCAGGCGGCCGATCGAGGTGCGATAGGCGAGCAGGGAGAGCACCTCGGTACCGTACGCACCGTTGGTCATGATGAAGATCGAGTCGAACACCCGGAACGCGTCCAGGGCCCGGAACAGCACGGCCACCATGATGGCCGCCTTCATGTTCGGCAGCACCACCCGGCTGAGCCGCTGCCACCAGTTGGCCCCGTCCACGGCGGCCGCCTCGGAGAGGTCCTCCGGGACCTGGGCCAGCCCGGCGAGCAGGAGCAGGGAGATGAAGGGCGTGGTCTTCCAGATCTCCGAGAACATGATCACCACGAGCGAGGTACCGCCCTGGGCGAACCAGTTGAGCTCATCGTTGAACCCGGGCAGCCAGCTGAGCCAGTTGTTCACGTACCCGGAGTCGATGCTGAACATGTAGTACCAGGCGTAGGCCGAGACCACGGTGATGATGCCGTAGGGCACCAGGATCACGGTCCGGACCAGGCCGCGGGTGGACTTGATGGCCTTGTGCATGATCATCGCGAGGATGAACCCGAGGATGAGCTCCACGAAGACGGTGACCACGGTGATCAGGGCCGTCACTCCCAGGGCGCTCCAGAACACTCCGTCCGTGAGGACCGTGGCGTAGTTCCTCAGGCCGATGAACTCCCGGTCCGCCGGGGCCGTCAGGCGGTAATTGAACAGCGAGTCCCAGACGGCCTGCGCCACGGGGTAGAAGATGACGGCCACCATGATGACGAAGGCGGGTCCGGCGAGCCACCAGCCCAGGCGGGCCTCCGCCTTGGCGCGTTCGGAGATCGGTGCCTTGCGGCGGCCGCGGGAGCCACCCGGCGGAGCGGACCCTCGGTGGGGATCCCCGGGCTCCGGGTCGACCGCGGGAACATTCGTGGGAACGGCACTCACAGCAGGGACTCCCCTCGCAAGACTTCCATGATGAACTGGCCGGTCTCGGCCGGGGTGGTTTCCGGGTCAACGGCGCCCGGCGGGGTGAAGCGCTGCTGGATGGCCGTGGACACCTCGTTGTAGTACGGCGTCTGAGGACGCGGCGCGGCCAATTGCAGGGATTCGCGGATGGTCGGAGCCATCGGGAACGCCTCCTCCACGGCCGGGTCGTCGAACGCGCTCGCACTGGAGGGTGGGTTGCCGTTGGTGATGAAGTACTCGGTCTGGTGCTCCGGGGTGACGATGCACTCGATCGCCTCCCAGGCCAGCTCCGGATGCTCGGATGCGGCCCCCACCCCGAGGTTGATGCCGCCCAGCGGCGGGGCCGGTTCCTGGTCCTCCAGCACCCTCGGGTAGAGGGCCCAGCCGATGTCCTCGGGCAGGTCCTCCGGGAGTGCCCCGTCCTCCACGGCGGCATTGGTGGCAGGCCAGACGAACGGCCAGTTCACCATGAAGGAGCCGCCGTCCCCCTGGAAGAGCAACATGGCCTCGTTCTCCTGCTGGGTGGCCAGCCCCGGTCCGCCGAGGCCTTCCTCACCGATGGTGGAGAGAATCTGCGCCGCCTGGTGACCGGCCTCCGTGTCGAGTCCCGTCTGGACGTCCGCGGCGGAGGCCTCCGGGTTCTCCAGGATGTGCCCGCCGGCGGACTCGACCAGCGCGTTGAGCCACACGGTCATGGACTCTGCCCGTGCCCCCTGGACTCCGAGCTCCTTGTCCTGGTCCTGTGCGACCTCGATCAGTTGATCCCAGGTGACCGGTTCCTCCATGTCCAGACCGGCCTCCTCGACGACGGACTCTCGGTACCAGAGCAATTGGGTGTTGGCCCAGAACGGCACCGTGACGAGGTTGTCCTTCCACGTCGCACCGGCCAGCGCCCCCTCCAGGGTGTCCTCGGTGGTCGAGGAGGCCACGTCCTCGGGAACCGGCGCGAGGAATCCGGGCTCGGCCAGCTCGGGGATGAAGGGCGGGTCCAGGGACATGATGTCCATCGAGGTGTCCCCGGCGGCCAGCCGCCGGGTGAGCTGCTCACGCTGGGAGGCGGCATCGGTGGGGAGGATGGACGTCTCGATCCGGTAGGCCCCACCGGCCGCCTCGGTGCACTGTTGCGCGATGGTGGCCTGGCCGCCGTCGTCCGGGTTGGTGTACCAGGTGAGGACCGGGGTGTCCTCCGCCGGCCCACACCCCGCGAGCACCAGGGCTGCCGTGGCCACCACTGCGGCGCTCGCCAGCCGGCGGGTGTGCCTGCCACTCGGTCGGGATTGCCTCATCAGTCGCGTACCTCCGGTCCGGTTCCGTCCCACGGTGCTGCGGCCAGGGCCGATGATCCGTGTGCCACCGTGACCTGCGCCCCGGGCCGAGAACTCGCCTCGGACCTGTGAAGCAGGTCACTCTGACGTGAGCATATGCCCGCCGCGGGTGTTTCCCAAGGGTTCCGGTGCCTTACGCTTCATCCCATGGGCACCGAGGTCGAGTCGAGCACCTATTCCCGGTCCGAGCGGACGCGCTACCGCGAGCGGCTGGAAGGATCTCTGCGGGAACTGAAGGACTATCTGGCCGGCAGCGACTTCTCCGGCGCGGGGCGGATCGGCCTGGAGCTGGAACTGAACCTGGTGGACGAGGAGTCCCAGCCGGCGCCGCTGAATCGCGAGGTCCTGGACGCCATCGACGATCCGGCGTTCCAGACGGAACTGGGCCGGTACAACATCGAGCTCAACCACCCGTCCCTGACCATTCGGGAGCGCGGACTGCGCGATCTCGAGGAGTCCCTGAAGGCGGAGCTGGACCGGGCGGACGAGCGGGCCATCCGGGCCGGGGCGCAGCTGTATGCGATCGGGATCCTGCCCACCCTGGACGGGGAGGACCTGGCCGGTGAGGACTGGATCAGCGAGGGCAACCGCTACTCCGCCCTGAACGCGGCGATCCTCGAGGCTCGGGGCGAGGACATCCTCATCGACATCGACGGCCCCGAGCACCTGTCCTACTACGCCCGGGACATCGCCCCGGAATCCACGTGCACCTCCATGCAGCTGCACCTCGAGGTGACCCGGGAGCAGTTCGGCCCGGTGTGGAACGCGGCGCAGGCGATCGCCGGACCACAGGTGGCCCTGGCCGCGAACTCCCCGCTGTTCCTGGGCAGCCTGCTCTGGGCCGAATCCCGCATTCCCGTGTTCCAGCAGGCCGCGGACACCCGGGGGCCGGAGCTGGCCCGCCAGGGGGTACGGCCCCGCGTCTGGTTCGGCGAGCGCTGGATCGAGGGCATCGAGGACCTGTTCGAGGAGAACATCGCCTTCTTCCCGGCACTGCTGCCGGAGATGTCCGGCGCAACGGGTACCACGGCGGCAGGGGCCCCGAAACTGGCCGAGCTGTTACTGCACAACGGCACGGTCTACCGCTGGAACCGGCCCATCTATGATCCGGGCAAGGACGAGAAGAGGGGCGACGCCGGCACCTCGCCGGCGATTCCGGCCAATCTCAGGGTGGAGAACCGGTTGCTTCCGGCCGGGCCCACGGTCGTGGACATGGTGGCCAACGCGGCCTTCTTCTTCGGCCTGGTCAAATACCTGGTGACCACGGAGGAGAACCCGTGGCAGCGGATGTCCTTCGGGGTCGCGAGGACCAACTTCTACGAATGCGCCCGGCACGGACTGAACGCCTCGGTGTACTGGCCCGGCTACGGGGACGTCCCCGTCACGGAGCTGCTGGACCGGCACCTGCTGCCGGCCGCCCGGCACGGGCTGGAGCTGCTCGAAGTGGAGGACGATGTGGCGGATCACTACCTCGCGGTGCTCACCGGCCGTACCCGGACCGGCCAGAACGGTGCGGCGTGGATGACGCGTGCCCTCGGCCGGTACGAGGAATCCGGCCTGGCCCGCGGCAAGGCGCTGGCGAGCATGGTGGCGGAGTACGGGACGCACATGCGTGGCGGGAACCCCGTGCACACATGGCCCCTGCCGTGACGG
>NZ_JALDXU010000017.1:0-45415 GCF_032154715.1 Citricoccus sp.
CGGTCGACTTGGCCTGGACCGCGGCGGCCACGAACGCCGCCGTTCCCTCGGGCGGCAACGGCCGGGGTGCGAACGCCGCCCGGGTGTGGAACAAGCCTGACAGGCGGTCCACGCGAAAGGTCCTCCAGTCGTCCCGGTCCAGGTCCCAGGCCAGCAGGTACCACCTCGACTCGGCGGGCACCAGGGCGTAGGGCTCCGCGTGGCGGGTGGTCTCCGCGCCACCGGCCGCTGTGTAGGCGAAGCGCACCCGCTCCTGATCGCGGCAGGCCAGGGCCAGTTCGCCCAGGACCTCGGGTGAGGTGCTCGGACCGTCCGGCCCGGTGGGCTGGACGAACTCCCCCAGCGCACCCACCCGGCGCCGGAGGCGGGAGGGGAGCAGCTGTTCCAGCTTCGCCAGCGCGGCCAGGGTGGTGTCCGGGCCTCCCACCAACCGCTGGGTGGCGGCCACCCGCAGGCCGATCACCATGGCCACCGCCTCCTCGTCGGTCAACAGCAGGGGTGGCACCGCGGCTCCCGCCTCCAGCCGGTAGCCACCGTCCAGCCCGGGGACGGAGTCCACCCGGTAACCGAGCTCCCGCAGCCGCTCCACGTCGCGGCGCAAGGTGCGATCCGAGACGCCCAAGCGGCGCGCCAGCTCCGAGCCGCCCCAGTGCCGGTGGGTCTGCAGCAGGCTGAGCAGGTTCAGGGTCCGTGCGGTGGTGTCGGCCATGCCCACCATTCTGTCTGTCAATGCGGACGGAAACTGACCGCGGTGGTTCCTAGCGTGGTGCCATGACCACAGACACCATCATCCACAGCCGCGGTCTGGCCAAGCGCTTCACGGCCCCGGGTTCCCCGGGAAAGCACCTGCAGGCGGTGGCCGGCCTCGATCTCGACGTCTCCCGCGGCGAACTCCTCGCCTTCCTCGGCCCCAACGGCGCCGGCAAGTCAACCTCCCTCCGTCTGCTCACCACGCTGCTGCGTCCCTCGGCCGGCACCGCCACGGTGGCTGGTTGCGACGTGCACACCGATCCGGCGGGGGTGCGCTCGCGCATCGGCTACGTCGGGCAGGGTACGTCCGGCAGCCTGTCCCAGCGGGTGCGGGACGAGCTGCTCAGCCAAGGCGCCTTCCACGGCCTGGGGCGGCGCGAGCGGGCCCGGCGCGCGGATGAGCTCATCGAGTCGCTCGAGTTGGGCCCCTTCGCCCGGCGCACCGTCCAGCAGCTCAGCGGCGGCCAGAAACGGCGCGTGGACATCGCGCTGGGCCTCGTCCATGCCCCCACGCTGCTCTTCCTCGATGAGCCTTCCACCGGCCTGGACCCACAGAGCCGGGCCAACCTGTGGCAGCACATCCTGGACCTGCGCGAGAGCCATGGCACCACCGTCTTTCTCACCACCCATTACCTGGACGAGGCGGACCGCTACGCCGAGCGGGTGCTGGTCATGGACGCCGGCCGGGTCATCGCGGACAACACGGCTGAACACCTCAAGGCGGGGCTGGCCGGGGACGCCGTCACCCTCGGCTTCCCGGACACCGGGCACGCTGAGGCCGCCCGCGTCCTGCTCGGCCGCCTCCTGCACACCGAGACCATCGCGGTGACGGACGACGCCGGCCGCCCCGGCCTCGCGGTCACGGTCCCCGACGGCGCCGGCCGACTTCCCGACCTCATCCGCGCCCTCGACTCCGAGGGGCTGCCGCCGGCATCGGCCGCCGCCGTCCCGCCCACCCTCGACGACGTCTTCCTGTCCCTGACCGGGCGCTCGCTGCGCGAGGCCGACCTCGCCGCCGGCCCTGACCCGGACGCATCTGACACTGCGGTGCCTGACACCGACACGTCCGACCCTGACCACACCCTCCAGGAAGCGACCCGATCATGAGCTCCATCGCCACCCACAGTTACCACGTCCTGGTCCGCGAGCTGCGGCCCATGGTCCGTGACCCCTTCTCCCTGATCTTCAGCCTGGTCCAGCCCCTGGTCTTCCTCGGACTGTTCACTCCGCTGCTCATCGGCCAGTCCGGCGGTTCGACCGCCGAGACCCTGCAGTGGTTCGTCCCGGGCGTGCTCGTGATGATCGTGCTCTTCGGCACCGGCGCCGTCGGGTCGAACCTGCAATACGACCTGATGACCGGCGCCCACGAACGCACCCTCGTGGCCCCGGTCTCCCGTTCCTCGCTCCTGGTGGGACGGGCCCTGAAGGAGGTCGTGCCGATCACCGTGCAGTCTTTGGTCATCGTGGCCGTGGCGTTCCCCTTCGGTTTTCGCGCGGATCCCGTGGGCCTGGCGGCAGGTCTGGTGCTGCTGGCGGTGTTCGGGATCGGCCTGGGCGCGTTGAGCTATTCACTGGGGTTGGCCACCAAGGAGCACGAGTGGCTGTTCTGGGGCGTGCAGCAACTGCTGATCTTCCCGCTGCTCATCCTCTCCGGCATGCTGCTGCCCCTGGAGGACGGACCCGCCTGGATGCGGGTGGTGGCGGCCGTCAACCCGGTCAGCCACGTGGTCACGGCCGAGCGGGTCCTGCTGGCCGGGGATCTGGCGGCCCTGGAGGTGCTGTGGGGTGCGCTGGCCGCCGTGGCGGTCGCCGGCGTCGGGCTGGTGGTGGGTGTGCGCACCATGCGGCGCGATTGACGGCGGACCCGGAGGTCGGGGCCTCTGGCTAGACTCGGCCGGGTGAACGGACAGCAGACCCCCCAGACCCCGACCGCCCCGGAATCCGCAGGTGCCCTGCCGGAGAAGGTCTCAGATGTCTTCGACCCGCAGCACTGGCGGGTGGTGAACGGCTTCGACTTCGAGGACCTCACGTACCACCGTCAGGTGCAGCGGGACACCTCCGGGGCGATCCTGCGGGACCTGCCGACCGTCCGCATCGCCTTCGATCGCCCGGAGGTCCGCAACGCGTTCCGTCCCGGCACCGTGGACGAGCTCTACCGGGCGCTGGACCACGCCCGTATGACGCCGGACGTCGGCTGCATCCTGCTCACCGGCAACGGCCCCTCCCCCAAGGACGGCGGCCATTCGTTCTGCTCCGGCGGTGACCAGCGCATCCGCGGCCGGGACGGCTACCGCTACGCCGAGGGGGACACCGCCGAGACCGTGGACCCGGCACGGGCCGGCCGCCTGCACATCCTCGAGGTCCAGCGGCTCATGCGGACCACGCCCAAGCCGGTCATCGCCGTCGTCAACGGCTGGGCGGCCGGCGGCGGGCACTCCCTGCACGTGGTGGCCGACCTGACCATCGCCTCGCGCCAGCACGGCCGGTTCAAGCAGACCGATGCCACCGTCGGTTCCTTCGACGCCGGTTACGGCTCCGCCCTGCTGGCCCGCCAGCTGGGGCAGAAGAACGCCCGGGCCATCTTCTTCCTGGCCCGCGAGTACTCCGCCGAGCAGATGGTGCAGATGGGCGCGGTGAACGAGGCCGTGGACCATGAGCGCCTCGAGGAGGTGGCCCTCGAGTACGCCGCGGACATCAACCGCCAGTCCCCGCAGGCCATCCGCATGCTCAAGTTCGCCTTCAACATGGCCGACGACGGCCTGGCCGGCCAGCAGGTCTTCGCCGGCGAGGCCACCCGAATGGGCTACATGACGGATGAGGCCGTGGAGGGCCGGGACGCATTCCTGCAGAAGCGCGATCCCGACTGGTCGGCGTTCCCGCACCACTTCTGAGCGGGATCCAAGAGGGCAGGATCGGTCCCGCCACTGGCTAGACTCGATCCGTGCCTGTGACCCCTGCCGATCTCGACCGCGCCCAGCGTGCGCTGGCCGCTGCCCTGGACGGCTCCGGCCCTCCGGTCGAGTTCACCGAAGGCGGCCGGATCGTCCCCCGCCCCGAAGCCGCGGATCCGGCGGCCGGCGGTGCCGAGGGGACGGTCGCCGTCGTACGCACCTCCGGTTCCACCGGAGCCCCCAAGCAGACCCTCCCGACGCGCGAGGCCCTGGCCGCCTCGGCCGCGGCGACCGCCGGCCGGATCGGTGGCGAGGGCCAGTGGCTGCTGGCCGTGGGCCTGCACTACGTGGCGGGGCTCGCCGTGCTCTCTCGCTCCCTCGCGGCCGGCACCACCCCCGTCCCACTGGCCCCTGGGCCGTTCACGCCGCAGGCGTTCGTGGAGGCCGTGGACCGGATGGAGCGCGGCACCGGCTTCCGCGCCCTGTCCCTCGTGCCCACCATGCTCTCCCGCCTCCTGGTGCCCGACGCCGGCCCGGGCGCCTCGAGCCCTTCGGGTGCCGGGTTCGCCGGGGCTGCCGTGGACGCCCTGCGCACCTTCGACGCGATCCTCATCGGCGGCGCCCGCCTCCCCGACCGCGTCCGGGAGGTTGCCGCCGAGGCCGGTCTGCGGATCCACCTGACGTATGGCATGAGTGAGACCTGCGGCGGCTGCGTGTATGACGGCGTCCCCCTGGACGGCGTGTCCGCGGACCTCGTCGCCAGCCCGGACGCGGACGGCGGGCACCCGGGCGTCCCCCGCCTGCGGCTGTCCGGCCCGATGATCGCCGCCGGCTACTTCGACGACCCGGAGCGGACGGCCGCGCATTTCGGCTCCGGAGCCCGGCCGGGCGGCAGTACTCGCTGGTTCCTGACCGAGGACGCCGGCACCGTGGAGGGGGCCCCCGGCCGGCAGCGCCTCACCGTGACCGGCCGCGTGGACGATGTCATCAACACCGGCGGCGTGAAGGTCTCGGCGGCGAGGGTCCAACAGGTGCTCGAGGCACTCCCGGGTGTGCAGGCTGCCTTCGTCGGAGGCGCCCGCGACGACGAGTGGGGACAGCGCGTGTGCGCCGCCGTGGCAACGGGCCGGGGTCACGCGCCGTTCGACCAGGCCGCCGCCCGCGAGGCGATCCGGGCCCAGCTGGGACCGGCCGCGGTGCCCAAGCAGTGGCTGGTCCTCGAGTCCCTGCCGCTGCTGCCGAACGGCAAGACGGACCGCCAGTCCCTGCTCACCCGCTTCACCACCTGACCCCCACCGTTTTCAGGGCAGAAATGAGTACTGATTTCTGCCCTCAAAGTTCAAGACCGCTCAAGACCTCGTGACAGCACGCTCCAGCACCTCAGGAAGGTACACACCCCATGGCCACAGCCGCCCAGTGGATCGAGGGTGCGCGGTTGCGCACCCTGCCGATGGCGATCGCCCCGGTACTCATCGGCTCCGCCGCGGCCCACGCCCTGGACGGGTTCCACCTGGGCCGCGCGGTCCTGGCCCTGATCGTGGCCCTGGCCCTGCAAGTCGGCGTGAACTACTCCAACGACTACTCGGACGGCATTCGCGGCACGGACGATGACCGCGTCGGCCCGCTGCGGCTGACCGGCTCCGGGGCCGCCCCGGCGCGCGCGGTCAAGCTGGCGGCGTTCTCCTGCTTCGGGGTCGCCGCCGTGGCCGGCCTCGGCCTCATCGCCTGGTCGGGCACCTGGTGGCTGGCCGTCGTCGGGGTCCTGGCCATCGTGGCCGCCTGGTACTACACGGGGGGCCAGAAGCCCTACGGATACCGGGGTCTCGGCGAGGTCTTCGTCTTCATCTTCTTCGGCCTCGTGGCCGTCCTCGGCACCACCTACACGCAGGCCCTGGCGGTGTCCGGCCCGGCATGGGCCGGTGCCGTGGGCTGCGGCCTGGTCTCCACCGCGCTGCTCATGGCCAACAATGTCCGGGACATCCCCACGGACCGTCAGACCGGCAAGATGACGCTGGCCGCCCGGCTCGGCGACACCCCGGCCCGCTGGTCCTACGTGGCGATGGTGGGCGTGGCGATCGTGCTGCCGTTGTTCTTCACCGGTGAGTACCCGTGGCTGTGGCTCGTGGCGCTCACGGCCGCCGTGGCCGTCCGGCCCTCGATCACCATGATCCGCTCATCCGAACGCCGGGACCTCATCCCGGTGCTCAAGCTGACCGGCATCCTGGGCCTCGTCTACGCGGTGCTGTTCGCCGCGGGGCTGGTGCTCTAAGCCTTCTCGTCGTTACCAGGATCGAAGTACCGGCCCTCGGTGTAGGAATCCTCGGCGTCCGCATCGGCCCGCTCGGATGTGAACTGCTCCCGTGTCCCGCGGCCCTCCCAGGCGCTGGCCACGTCACTTCCGGCGCCGGTGCGCAGGTCGTTGAAGAACAGGTACCCCGCGGCCAGTGCGATGACGGCAGCCGCGATGGTGGAGAAGACCCATCCGAGGCCGAGCAGCATGCAGGCGCCCCAGACCACGAAGAAGACGGCCAGGCGGATCACGGCATACTTGAAAACTCGCACCAGGGCAGTCTACCGGGATGGGCCGGCGCACGATCGGCGCGCAGTCAGCCGGTTTAGCTGTGCTGGCACCGGTCCGTAGACTGGAGCCATGCCCCGCTTCCTCATCCCCCTCGGCATCGTCGCCGCCGGCCTCATCATCTATTCGCTGATCGAGTGCCTGATGACCCCACGCCACCAGGTGCGGGCCATGTCGAAGGCCGTGTGGATCCTGATCATCGTGCTGGTCCCGCTGGTGGGTGCGCTGCTGTGGCTCTTCCTGGGCCGGCGTCGTGGGTCCTCGAGTGGCGGTGGCACCGCCGGCGGCCCGGCGCGTCCCCAGCGCCCGCAATCCCCGGACGACGATGCTGCCTTCCTGCGCCAGCTCGACGTCCAGCGCAAGCAGGCCGCACGCCAGGCCGAGCTGGACCGCCGGGATGCCGAGCTGAAGGCGCGGGAGAAGCGGGATCCGAAGGGCAACGGCACCCCGGAGCCCGGCGGATCCAATACCCCCAAGCCCGACGGCGGCACCGACCAGTCCTGACGCCCCGCCTCGGGTGCCCGGCACCGGGGCATGAACCGTGGCGTGAACCACGATGGGGAGTTGTCCCCATCGTCGTTCCCCGTCATCGGTGCGACGCTGAGGACCGTGGCACACGACATCCAGCCCGAGGGCATTCACTCCACCCTGGTTCGGGTGGCCGGAGACGGACAGATCCTGGACACAGCCGCCGTGGCGGCCCGCACGGCCGGGGACGAGATCTCCGGCGCTTTCGGCACGGCGTCCACCGCCCAGACGGCCTTCTCCGTCTTCTGGTCGCAGCGTTCGGGCACCGGTGAGCGGATCTCCAACCTGATCCTGCACCAGGCCTCCTGTGTGGCCGATGCCGCCGACGCCTTCATCGAGTCCGACGGCATCATGAGCTCGGACGGCCGCTCGGCCCTGGGCTCCCTGGCGGACATCGTCGTGCCCGAGGACGAGGGCTGATCCGCACACCATGAGCCTTCCCCACCTGAAGACCTATCCGGCGGTCGAGGCCGCGTGGGACACGCTCAGCGATGCGGCCGCGGACCTGAAGACGGAGTCGAAGAACGTCCAGGGCTCCATGACGGATGCCCAGTCCTCCTGGCAGGGGTTCCGGACCTGGTACCGGCATGACGACACCGAGGACGCGGTGTGGGCCGGGCTGGACGCCCTCGAACCCCATGCCGAGGACTGGGCCACCGCGTTGGCCTCGGCCCAGGACGCCATCGATGATTTCGTTGCCACGGGCCAGCCGCTGCAGACCGAGCGGGAGGACCTGGACCACGAGGAGCCCGGACTGTCCTCGCGGCGCAGCGCGGCCCTGTCCTCGGAGGATGAGGCCGAGGTGGAGGAGGTCCGGGCGGCCATCCTGACCTTCAACGAACGGGCCACCAGCCTGGCGACCGATTGGGACAACGCCCAGGAGACCTTCGAGTCGGCGATCGGCGCCATCTCCATCGGCACCACGGAGGGCCTGCCGGCCGTCAACAGCCCCCGGAAGGACGGCACCCTGGACTGGGCGGCCATGACCAGCGAGCTGGATGAGGCGTTCGGCGAGCTTGACCCCCGGAGCATCTGGCGGGACTTGCGAGGACTGACCGAGGATGAGCTGAGGGATTGGCTCGAGGCCAACCCGGAGGCAGCGCGGGCCCTGGCGGAGAACGAGGTGCCGGGGAATCCGATCCCCGGTTCCGCCGAGGAGATCATGATCGAGGCCATGGCGGGTGATGCGCAGCTCAGCGAGGAGGGCATCGCCGGTATCCGCGAGGCGTGGATGGGACTCGAGGACCATGAACGCGAGCGCCTGATGCTGTTGTTTCCGGCCGTCATCGGCAATCTCAACGGCATCCCGCTGGCCACGCGCGGGCAGACCAACCAGGTCACCGTGGCGGGGCTGCGGGAGCAGACCGCGGAGAACCTCGCCGAGCACCGGGAGAACAGGCCGCAGCACGCTCCCGGCAATGCCTACGAGCGCGGCCAGTGGGAGGACGAGGAGGCCCGTCTCGAGACCGTCCTGCAGGGCCTCACCCAGGCATGGGACGCGTACGGGCGAGATGAGTTCCCCGAGCCGGATCCGCCCGCGGCCGCCAACCCTGATTCATTCGTACTCCCGGGCTACTCCACGGTGTACGTCTCCACCGAGGGCCTCGGCCAGATCGCCACCATGCGGGGCGAGCCCTCCGGTGACACCGAGCGGGCCGTGACCTTCGTGCCCGGGACCAACACCACCATCGCCAGCGTGGATCATTACAACAGCGCCTTGAACGCGATGGACGGCGATGACCCGGAGGGCACGGTCTCCATCTACTGGCAGGGGACCGACCTGCCCCAGGACCTGATCCGGGACAATGCGACACCCCACTTCAACGAGCAGGGCGCGCCCCGTCTCGCTGCCTTCGACCATGCCGCCGATCTGGAGATGTCCACCCATCGGACCCGGGATGTGGACACGACCTATGTGGGCCACAGCGCGGGCGGTTCGTTGCTCGGCACGGCCGAACGCGAGGGTCTGGACTCCACGAACATCGTCTACGTCGCACCCGCCGGGACCGGCCATGAGGTGTCCTCCCCGGACGACACCGAGAACGAGTACGCGCACCGTTACCTCATCCAGACCAACGACGACCCGATTGCCGCCGCGCAGCTCCTCGGAGGAGGAGCCCATGGCGGTTCCTTTTGGGAGGGGTCCAACCCGGTTCAGCAGATGGGAGCCGTCCGGCTGGAATCCGGGTTCATGGGCAACGGATCCACGGTGATGGGGGGCCACACGGATTACTTCGAGCACGGGTCCACCTCTGCCGAGAACATCGCCGGCGTGGTGTACGGAGGGGAGGTCGCCCCATACCTGGAACCGGAGATCCACGCCACCTTCGGCTCCCCTTATCCGGCCATCGGATACCCGTTGGAGACGGACACGGACCACTACCGCGAGAACGGCATCCCGACGGTGCCGGTCCAGGACCTGCACTGAGGGGTGCAGATCGCCGGCATGCAAGACTGGAAACACCAGGCGACGAAACGGGACCGCACGATTCACATGGGAACTGGACACACAGGCCGCAACACCGCCATGCTGGCCCTCGCGGCCTTGGCACTGGCTTTAGGGGGATGCATGAATCCGGATGCCGACACCACCTCGGACGCCGAGGCCCGTTCCGCCGAGCAGGGCCGGGCCATGGAAGCGGAGATTCCGGATCTGGTGCGCGCCGCCGGTTGGGACTCCGTTGGACAGCTGGCCGAGAACAGTTGCCTGGGGGATCCCGATCCGGAGCAGGCCAGCCGCAAGACCCATTGGACGGGAGCCTCAGGTCGCGTCGGCGTCTCCCGGGAGGATGCCGAGATCGCGGCTGAGCGGATTCAGGACGCGGCCGAACAACGGGGATGGGAACCCCTGAAGCGGGGCAACACCGCGCCGAATTCGGAGAACCTCTACGCTGCGGCCAAGGGAGACCTGGCCCTGGCCGTCACCTACACGTCCGGCACCGGCCGGCCGGGGCTGTCACTCCAGCTGTCGACGGATTGCTTGGAGATGCCCGCCGGACACACCATGACCCGATCGGTGCTGGACCCGATGTACGGATCAGCCGACCCGCTGTACCCCAACGACGACCGCTCGAAGTTCAGCAACGGAGAGCCGAAGCCCCTCCCGGAGTGACCTCTACTCCGGGATGCCCGCGTAGGAATGCAGGCCCGGGAAGTACGTGTTGACGATGGTGAAGTTGAAGACCAGGCAGGCGAAGCCGATGATCGAGAGCCAGGCGGCGCGATCCCCGGTCCAACCGCGGGTGGCGCGGGCGTGCAGGTAACCGGCGTAGACGACCCAGATGACGAAGGTCCACACCTCCTTGGTGTCCCAGCCCCAGTAGCGGCCCCAGGCGGCCTCGGCCCAGATGGCGCCGGCGATCAGGGTGAAGGTCCACATCACGAAGCCCACGGCGTTGATGCGGTAGGACCAGTTCTCGAGGCTGAAGGCGGACGGGACCAGGCGCATGAAGGCGGGCTTGCCCTCGCCCCCGGCCCTCAGACGGGCCTCACGGCGGTGCTGGAGCAACTGCAGCACGCTCATCGCGCACGTCAGGCCGAACAGTGAGGAGGCGAGCACGGCCACGGAAACGTGGATGACGATCCACGGTGACTGCAGGGCCGGCTGCAGGTGTGCGATCGGGGTCGGGAAGCCCATGGTGGCAGCGCACATCATGACCACGACCAGCCCGGAGACGAAGGTCCCCAGGAAGCGCAGATCCTTCCGGATGAGGAACAGCAGGTACACCGCGGCGACCAGCAGGGCACCGGTGGTGCAGAACTCGTACATGTTGCCCCACGGAACCCGGTTGGCCGAGACGCCGCGGGCGATCACGGCGAAGGCGTGCAGCAGCACGCTGATGACCATCAGGGCCACGGCCACGTTGGCGGCCGGGCGCCGCGTGGTGCCCAGGTATGCCATGTCCTCGTCCACGAGGTTCTGGTCGGTGACCGTCCCCGTCCCCCCGCGGCCCGTGACGGCCCCGGAGGAGCCGGCTGCCGGCGGCATGCTCGTCTCGGTGCCCGCGTCCTGGCCCACGACGCCGGCCCCCACCAGCTGACCGCGGTGCTGCAGCGCCGCTGCGGTGGCGTCATCGGACGCGCCGGTCTCGGCGGCCAGTTCGGCCTCGAGGGTGCGGATGGTCTTGGACGAGGTCGCCATATCGATGGCGAACACGATGAAGGCCGCGGCGTAGACCAGCGCAGCGATCAGCATGAACAGGTCGCTGTAGCTGGCCAGCTGCAGATTGATGGACTGCATGGGTTACTCCGGTCGATTCTCGGTGGCGCCGGTGGTCCCGGCGGTGGATGACGTGGTCTGGCGGTGGTCGAGGTCGTCCTCGGGGGCGACCACGGGCCAGGTCTTCTCGAACTGGCGGCGCAGGGAGACGTTCTCCTCGCGCAGCCCGAAGTCCTCGCCGCGGGCGAGCAGGCCGTACTCCACCATGGTGGACCCGTCGGGGCCGGTAGCGCTACGGACCCACACGCGGCGGCGGCGCACGAACAGGCTCACGCCCAGGGACACCAGGGCCAGGATGGCGAAGAAGCCGACGCCCCACTTGCCGGGATCGTGGTGGATGTCCAGGCCGACGTACCGCTGGACACCGTCGAAGCTGATGGAACCCTTGCCCTCCGGCAGGTCGTAGGACTCCCCCGGGCTCAGCGTGATGCCGCCGGACGCGAGGTCCCGGTTGTTCAGCTCGGTGAGGTTGTCCGTGTCCAGCACGTACACGTTCTGGGGTTCGCCCTCGTCCAGGCCGAGGTCCCCGTAGTACGAGTTCAGGTTCAGCTCGGGCTCGTACAGCTCCGGGTCGATGGAGACGGCCACGCCGTCCTCCCCGGTGTAGGCCGTGGGCAGGAAGAACCCGACGAAGCCCAGCTGCTCCGGTTGCGCATCCGGGGCCTTGATGACCATCAGCGAGGTGTAGAGCTGGTCCTGGACCTGCGCGACGACGGGCCCCTGGAACGCGATGTCCCCGTTGCCGTCCCGGACGGTGACCTCCGGTGCGTAGCCGTTGCCGACGAGGTAGACGCGGGTGCCGCCGATGTCGAACGGGTGGTTGACCTTCAGGTCCTGCTGCGTCGCCTCGCCGTCGGTTCCCTCCTGGACGGTCATGTGCGCGGTGAAGTCCAGGGGCTGGCCGTAGTGGGTCTCCGACTCACGGTCGAACACGGCCTCGAAGCCGTCCAGGGTCATGGAGAACGGCTCCAGCCGGTCCTCCGAGAAGGCACTGCCGGGGGTGAAGGAGTCATAGGCCACGAGGGTGTTGGCGAAGCCCTCCCCCTCCACGATGATCTTCTGCCCCGAGTAACTCAGCAGACCGCCGATGGCCATGAAGGCCAGGACGCCGATCAGGGACAGGTGGAAGAAGATGTTGCCGATCTCCCGCACATAGCCGCGCTCGGCACCCACGGAGGCGCCGCCGTCGGGCTCCTCGCGGATATCCGTGCGGTAGCCGCGCTTCTTCAGGATCGCTGCGGCCTGGGCCACCGCGTCCCGCGGGGACGGCCCGGTGGTCTCGAGGAGCACCTTGCCGTACTCGGGCAGCCGGTTCAGCCGGCGCGGGGTCCGCGGCGGGGCGGAGCGCAGGTCCTTGGCGTGCTTGGCGGCGCGCGGCAGGACGCAGCCGATGAGGGAGACGAAGAGCAGGATGTAGATGGCGGAGAACCAGACGGACGAGTACACGTCGAACATCTGGAAGCGGTCCAGCCATGCACCCTGGACGGGGTTGTCCTCGAGGTACTGGTTGACGATCTCCGGGCCGGCCGGACGCTGCGGGAACAGGGAGCCGGGCACGGCGGCCACGGCCAGCAGCAGCAGGAGCATCAGCGCGGTGCGCATGGACGTCAGCTGCCGCCAGGCAAAGCGCAGGGACTCCTTGAAACCCAGCGCAGGGACGGCCACGTCCTCGCGCTGGCGGTTCTTCCGGCCCGACTGGGCCTCCTCGGCCCGGGTGGCCCGCAGGTTGTCTTCTTGGCTCAAATCGGCAGCCTCACTTCGTTGGCGAACCAGGTCTGCAGCTGGACGACCCAGGAGTTCCACAACCCCGACACCATCAGCGCGCCGAGTACGATCAGCAGCCCGCCGCCGAAGCGCATCACGGCCACCCGGTGCCGGCGGAAGAAGGCCATGGCACCCAGGCCGCGGCGCAGGCCGAGGGCGATGAGCAGGAACGGCAGGCCCAGGCCGAGGCAGTAGATGAACGCCAGCAGCGCACCCTTGCCGGGATTGGTGGACCCCGCGGTGGACATGGCGAGGACGGCGGCCATGGTCGGGCCGATGCAGGGGGCCCAGCCCAGGCCGAAGGTCACGCCGAGGACGGGAGCGCCCCACAGCCCGGCCTTGGGCTGGACGTGCAGTCGGCGGTCCTGCTGCAGCCGGTCGAGCCCGCCCATGAACACCACGCCCAGGACTATCACCACCACGCCGAGCACGCGGGTCAGCCATTCGCCGTCACCCTGCAGCCAGATGGTGACCTGGGAGAACACGATCCCCACGAGCACGAACACCGCGGAGAAGCCCAGGACGAACAGGGCGATGCCGAGGAGCATCCGTCCACGCTTCTGGTCCTGCAGATCCGCGCCGGTCAGCCCGGTCACGTAGCCGAGGTACCCCGGCACGAGCGGCAGCACGCAGGGCGAGAGGAAGGAGACGAGACCGGCCAGCAGGGCGATGGGCATGGCCAACAGCATCGAGCCGTCCATGACGATCTCGGCAAAGGGATTGTTGACTGTGGTGGTGGCGGTGGCGATGGCGGCCTGCAGCATCGGGCGGCTCAGGCCTGCTCGTCGGCAGGGTCGGCCGGTTCATCGACGACGGTGGCGATCAGCGTCTTGAGTGTGGAACGCTCCGCCACCCCGAGGATGCGCGCCGAGACACGGCCCTGACGGTCCAGGACGATCGTGGTGGGCACGGCCTGCGGCGGCACGTAGTCCGTCATGGCCAGCAGCACCTGGCCGCCGCGGTCCTCCAGCGAGGGGTAGGTGATCCCGAAGTTCCGCTCGAAGGCCTCGGCGGTACCGGCGGTGTCCCGCACGTTCACGCCCACGAACCGCGCCCCCTGTGGCTCCCACTCCTCATGCAGGGACTGCAGGTCCGGGGCTTCCACGCGGCACGGGGCGCACGCCGCATACCAGAAGTTCAGCACCACGGGATCCCCGAGCCAGTCGGCAGCACTGACGGATTCGCCGGAGAAGGCGGTGGACGTGAACTGCACGGGTTCACCGCGGTCTTCGGCGGCGATCTCCAGCACGGATCCGTCACCGGCGATGTAGTTCTTGCCGTCCGCGTTCCCGGCCTGGGCGGCCAGCGGGTCCTCGGTGGCGCAGGCCGCCAGCAGCGGCAATGCTGCCAGTCCGGCGAGCCCGGCCAGCA
Source organism: Citricoccus sp. (assembly GCF_032154715.1). Classification (GTDB taxonomy): domain Bacteria; phylum Actinomycetota; class Actinomycetes; order Actinomycetales; family Micrococcaceae; genus Citricoccus. The sequence continues at coordinate 14,102 of NZ_JALDXU010000017.1, forward strand.
CGTTCCGCCGGCTCGGGCCGGTCCCGGTTCGGGGACCGGAGCCGTGGGCTGGTCGGTGCTGATGTGGAACGGTCATGGCAGCTCGGATACTCCAGTGGGGATTGGGCGTCCGTTGGATTCTACCGCCTGTAGTAGACGCGGGCGGAATCCGCCGGGAGGAACGCCGCGGTGGCGTGAGTGGCTGAGGTGCCGCGTCAGGCGCCCGGCAGGTTGGAGGCGTGGGCCAGCAGGGCGGCATTGGGCTCCCGGTACTCCACCCGCGGGGCGGACTGTCCCGGCTCGAAGTGCAGGGAGGTGACGGAGGTCAGGGTGCACTCGCGCTGGCGGGGATCATGCCAGAGCGGCCTGCCCTCGGCTGAGAGCCGGGTGACCCAGATGGGTAGCTGGTGGGAGACCACGATCGCCTCGGCGCCCTCTCCCCCGAGTTCCACGGCCCGGTCACGCAGCTCGAGGATGCCCTCGCTCATCCGGCTCACCTGGGATCGGTACGGCTCACCCCAGGAGGGACGCATCGGATTGAGCAGGAAAGGCCAGTGGCGAGGCTTCCAGAGCTGCCTGGCGACCCTCGAGCCCCCCTCGAAGTGGTTCGTGGCCTCGATGAAGCGGTCATCGACGCCCGGCTCCAGGGACAGGGCCTGGCCGATGGGGGCCGCCGTCTCCCGGGCGCGCTGCAGGGAGGAGGAAACCAGCAGAGCAGGGGTCCGCCCCGAGGCGCGGGCCTCACCGGCGAACCAGTCTCCGAGGTCCGCCGCCATCCGGTGCCCGAGTTCCGAGAGGTGGTACCCGGGGATGCGACCATAGAGGACCCTGTCCGGATTGTGGACTTCTCCATGGCGGACAAGGTGCACGGTCGCAGAAGGCATGGGTCCATACTGTCAGAATCGGGCGATAGCGTTGACCCCAGACCATTCGACCCGAGAGTCCCGCAGGAAGGGCCCGCCATGAACGAGCAGCATCCCGAACACCCCGAGCAGCCCGACGAGCCCCAGCAGCCGGGTCAGCCGGGTCAGCCGGGTCAGCCGGGTCAGCCCCGGGACGATCGCCCCCAATACGGCATCCGCCTGACGCCGGATCAGCAGGCCGAGCACCAGGCCCGACTGAGCCAGGCACAGCAGGAACGGCAGGGCCAGCAGGGCCAGCATCCGGCCCCGCCTTACGGCCAGCCGCCGCACGGTCAATCCCCCTATGGCCAGCCTCCGCAGGGGCAGAACGCCTACGGTCAATCTCCCTACGGACAGCCCCCGCACGGCTATTCCGCCTACGGGCAGCCGCCGGTCAACCAGCCCGGCCCGGGATACGGCTATCCGGGTCAGGGCACCCCGCAGCAGCTCGGTCCGATCACCCGGCCGGCCACGATCGACCGGTCCTACTGGCTGATCCTCGCGGCCGGCCTCGCGTTCCTGGTCATCGAGCTGTCCTCCCTGTTCTCGCCGAACATGGGGCTGACCCCGGAGATGCTGGACCTCTACCAGGAGCAGATGGAGGCGGCCGGCCTGGCGATCGACATGGAGTCTTTCCTGGCCTCGGTGCGCATCTTCGCCGTGGTCTTCACCGTGCTCCTGGTGGCCGTGTACTGGTTGATCGCCACCGGCATCCGCCGCGGTTCCAACGTGGCCCGGATCTTCGGCACGATCTTCGCCGTGCTCTCCCTGACCTCCGTCTTCGGCCTCGGCTTCATCTACGTGGCCCTGGGCGTCGCCGGCATCGTCTTCGCCTACCTGCGCCCCTCCAGCGAGTACCTCCGCGCCAAGGCGTGGGAGAAGGCCATGCGCCGCTAGGCCCCGCACCTCCGGTCCACCTGCCCGGCCGGCACCGCCTACTGCCGCAGCTCAGCCTGGTGGAACGCCAGGATCTGCAGTTCGGTGGACAGGTCCACGGCACGCACCGTCACCCCGCGGGGCACCACCAGGTCCACGGGGGCGAAATTCAGCAGTCCCCGGATCCCCGCCGCCACCAGACGGTCGGCCACGGATTGCGCGACGCCGGCCGGCACCGCCATGATCGCCAGCCTCGCCTCGGACTCGACGACGCTTTCCTCCAGCTCCTCGAGCGGGCGGACCACCACGGAACCGCGCCGTTCCCCGACCAGGCGGGGGTCGGCGTCGAGCACGGCACACAGGCGCATCCCACGCTCCCCGAAGCCGGCATAGCCGGCCAGCGCCGAGCCGAGGTGCCCGGCACCGACCAGGACCACGGGTTGATCCTCCACGAGACCCAGGGCACGGCTGATGGCCTGCTGGAGTGCCGCCACGGGATAGCCGACCCCGCGGCGGCCCAGCTGGCCCAGGCTGGACAGGTCCCGGCGCAGCACGGCCGGACTGACCCCGGTGTGCCGGGCCAGCTCGGTGGAGGACACGCGGGCGGTTCCGGCCCGGGCCAAGGCCGCCAGGGCGCGCAGATAGCCGGGCAAGCGGGACACCGTGGGACGGGAGAGGCCGGACCCCGGTCCCCGACCGTGGCCGGCGCCGTGACCGATGCCCGTCCCGGCGCCGTCTCCGATGCCGCCGGTGACACCGTCACCGCTCATGGCCGGTCCGCGGTCAGCATCCGCTCCAGGCGGACCGGGTCGATGCGCCAGAAGTCCCGCTGCACGCCGTCCACCATCAGGACGGGGATCTCCTCGGCATGCCGCTCCGCCAGGTCCGGACGCCCGGCGATGTCCACGGCATTCCAGCCCACCCCGAGCCGGCCACAGACCTCCTCCACCACGGCCAGGGCGTCCGCGCACAGGTGGCAGCCGTCCTTGACGAGGAGCTCGACGGCGGGGACGCGGCCAGGGGTGCGGCCGGGCGCGTGGCCAGGGGCGGAGCGGGGTGCCGGCGGGGGCTGCATGTCAGTCATCGGCTCCATCGTAGGCCCGGCAGGGGTTCACCAGTTCCGAGCGGCTTAAACAGATTCGGGGCCTTGCGGCGGGACGGCCCCGAATACAGCGAGACCTCGCGGTCAGCGCCTACTTCTTGTTGCGGCGCTGGTGACGGGTCTTGCGCAGTTGCTTGCGGTGCTTCTTCTTGGACATCCGCTTGCGGCGCTTCTTGATCACTGAACCCATAGGGAAACCTCTTGTGTGGTTGGTGAATCCGCAACAGACGCCTGTTGAAGATCCGTACATCTTTGGTCAAAAACGTTCCCTAACACCTTACCCTGCACTCGGGTGTGGCAACGAACCGGGAACATCGGCCGGCGTCAGGGCCGGCCAGAATGCCGGCACGGTGGCCGGCAGACATCAAGCGTGGCCGCCATCCGTCCCGGTGGCCCGGTGGTCCGTGGCGCCGGTCTGCAGGATCTGCTCGACGGCGGACTCAGGCACCCGATAGGAACGGCCGAAGCGCACAGCGGGGAGCTCGCCGGCATGGATCATCCGGTAAACGGTCATACGGGACACGCGCATCATCTCGGCCACTTCCGTGACCGTCATGAAGCGCGTGTCGGCGAAGTTACCGGCATCAACCACTTGCGTTCCCCTTTTCCACTGCCCTGCTTCGAACTGTCTCGATCTGGCGGCACAGTACATCTACCGCGCTAGGCGTGGCATCCTCAGACATCCTATCGAACATGCGGAGTACTCACGTCACCACAGGCTCTCCACCAGAGCATACAACGGCGTGTCAGTCGAACCAGGGATCCAGCCCATGATAGGGAAAGATCTCCTTCCGCGTCGCCATGATGGTCTGATCCACGGGGTCCGAGGGATCGTAGCCGACCTCCCAGGAGCGCCACCAGACATCCACCCCGTCCGACATGATGGCCGGGATCCCCACCATCTCCTCGTCCGGTTCCATCCCGGCAGCCCGTGCGGCGTCCTCTCGCCATGACTGCGGGATGACCGTGCTGGTCCGGAGAGGTTGTCCGGTGGCCGCGGCCACCAGATGCGTCCAGGTCCGCGGGACCACGGAGAAGGGGCTGTAGCCACCGCCCCCGGTGGCCAGCCAGCGGTCCCCGGCGAAGTCGCGGGCCCAGTCCGAGGCGTCCAGGGCGAGCTGGCGCTGACCGTCCACGGACATCCGCAGGTTCGTCAGGGGATCGTCCCCGTGGCCGTCGCAGCCGTGCTGGGTGACCAGCACCTGCGGGTCGAAGGCCCGGAGCAGCTGCGGGACCACGGCGTGCGTGGCCCGCAGGTAGCCCGCATCACCGGTGCCCGGCGGGAGCGCCACATTGACGGCCGAGCCGGGCGCCTCCGGCCCGCCGGAGTCGTTCGCGAAGCCACTCCCCGGGAACAGGGAGATGCCGGTCTCGTGGACGGAGATGGTCAGCACGCGTGGATCGTTCCAGAAGATGGACTCGACGCCGTCCCCATGATGGGCGTCCAGGTCCACATAGGCGACCCGCCGGGCCCCTCGGTCGAGGAGCCGCTGGATGGCCGCGGCACAGTCGTTGTAGATGCAGAATCCGCTGGCCTTGCCACGGCCGGCGTGGTGCAGCCCCCCGGCGAAATTCACGGCGTGCAGGGCCTCCCCCGCCCAGATGGCCTCGGCCGCCGCCACGGAGCCGCCCAGGATCCGGGCTGAGGCCTCGTGGATGTGCGGGAACACCGGGTTGTCGTCCGTGCCCAGCCCCCGCTCCAGATCCTCGGCTCTCTCGCCCGTGCTGACGGCGCGGACGGCACGGATGTACTCGAGGTCATGGACGGTGGCCAAAACCTCGTCAGAGGCCACCTCCGGCTTGATGAGACTCACTCCGGGCCGGTCGAGCAGGCCGAAAGCCTGAGAGAGCCGGTGGGTCAGGTCAAGGCGCACCGGGGACATGGGATGGGCGGTGCTGAACTTGTAGCCCAGCAGTGCCTCGTCCCAGACCACGGCCGTCGCCAAGGGGGGACGGTCCTCGGGCGCCGGGACGGGGGCCTTCTTGGGGGCAGGACTGGACACGGCGCTCGGGTCGATACCTGGATCGGCACGTGGAACAGTGCCGGCCGCGTCGTTCGGTGTGTTGGTCATCACCACACAGACTATGCTTCCGGCGTCACCACTGGCAGGTGATGACGTCATGGACCGGATCTCGCACCGGATGGTGGATGATGGGATCCTTCATGACAAGGGACGGAACAGGCGGAACAGCGGAACAGAAGGGACGTGATCACCGGCGCATGACCCGGCACCAACGCATCCCCCGCCCCCATTCCCTGTCTCGCTCCCCGTCCCGGCCCCCGGCCCGCCGCAACACCGGAGGCCGGATCCCGACGCCGTCGGGCGGCCGCGTGGCACGCCCGCCTTCCGCCCTGCGCAGGGCGCTGTCCCCCCGCGTCGGTCCCCCGGCCGGCGGTCCGGACCGCTCCGGGCTCCGGGAGGTGTTCGAGCGCCTCCGGTTGTTCGTCTCCACGGTGGCCGGAGCATCACCGGCGCGGGCCGCGCTGCTGGCCTTCGCCGTCGTCATCCTGGTGTTCACCGCCCTGCTGTCCCTGCCCTTCGCCTCGAGGACGGGGCGCGTCACGGCCTTCCACGACGCCCTGTTCGTGGCCACCTCCGCGGTCTCCGTCACGGGATTGACACCGGTGAACACGGCGGAGCATTGGAGCTTCGCCGGCCAGCTGGTCATCCTCGTGGCCATGCAGATCGGCGGGTTGGGGATCCTCTCCATGGCCGCGCTGCTGACGTTGGCCGTGTCCAAGCGGCTGGGCGTGCGGTCCAAACTGATCACGCAGGAGGGCATGACCACCGGCAGGATCGGGGAGGTCGGGTCCCTGTTGCGCGTGGTGGTCGGCACCACGTTCTTCTTCGAGGCCGTCCTGGCGGTGGTGCTCGTCCCCCGGTTCATCGTGCACACCGGCTCGTGGGGAGACGGCCTGTGGAACGGGATCTTCTACTCGGTCTCCGCCTTCAACAACGCCGGTTTCACCCTCCACGCGGATGGGGTGGAATCTTTCATGCACGACCCGTGGATCATCTGGACCCTCATGGCCGGGGTCTTCGCCGGCGCCCTGGGCTTCCCGGTGGTCATGGTGCTGATGCAGCAGCGCTGGCGGTGGTCCCGGTGGAACCTGCACACCAAGCTGACCGTCACGACCACCACCGCCCTCGTGCTCGGCGGAGCCCTGTTGATCGGGATCTTCGAGTGGTCCAATCAGGCCACGCTCGGCCAGTTCGGGGTCGCCGAGCGCCTCCAGTACTCGCTGTTCGGCTCGGTGATGTCCCGGTCCGGGGGCTTCTCCGTCTATGACATCAACGAGCAGTCGCCCGAGACCCTGCTGCTGACGGACGCCCTGATGTTCGTGGGCGGCGGATCGGCGTCCACGGCCGGTGGCATCAAGGTCACCACCCTGGCGGTGATGTTCCTGGCGATCGTGGCCGAGGCCCGCGGCGACCGGGAGGTCACCGCCCACGGTCGCACCATCACCCCGGGATCGGTCCGCGTGGCCATCTCCGTCCTGGCCCTGGGCGCCACCCTCATCCTGGTCGGCACCATGGCCCTGGTGGCCATCAGCGAGGAGTCCCTGCAGCGCCCGCTGTTCGAGGTGCTCAGCGCGTTCGGCACCTGCGGGCTCACCACCGGGCTGACGGCCGAGCTGCCGCCGGCGGGCAAGTACGTGCTGACCGTCCTGATGTTCGCGGGTCGTGTTGGTACGATCACCTTCGCGTCCGCGCTGGCCCTGCGCCAGCGCCGCATCCTGTTCCGGTACCCCGAGGAAAGGCCGATCATTGGCTGAGAACCGTCCGGATCCGCACGCCCCGGTGCTGCTGATCGGCCTGGGCCGCTTCGGTGCCGCCGTGGGCGAGCAGTTGGTGACCCAGGGCCGCGAGGTCATGGCGATCGAGCGTGACGCGGGCCTGGTGCAGAAATGGGCCGGTACGCTGACCCACGTGGTGGAGGCCGACGCCACCGACCTCCAGGCGCTGCGCCAGCTCGGCGCCCAGGAGTTCGCCACGGCCGTGGTGGGCGTGGGGACCTCGATCGAGTCCTCCGTGCTCATCACCGTGAACCTGGTGGACCTGGGCGTGGAGCACATCTGGGTCAAGGCCATCACCCCGGCCCACGGCAAGATCCTGCGCCGGATCGGCGCCCATCACGTGATCTTCCCGGAGCACGACGCCGGCGTCCGGGCCGCCCACCTGGTGGGCGGGCGCATGCTGGACTTCATCGAGTTCGACGACGACTTCGCGATCGTCAAGATGTATCCGCCGGCGGAGGCCGTGGGTTTCACCTTGGCCGAGTCGGACATCCGTGCCAAGTACGGGGTGACGATCGTGGGCGTGAAGACCCCGGGCGAGGATTTCACCTACGCGCAGCCGGATACCAAGGTGGGGCCGCGGGACACGCTCATCGTCTCCGGCCACACCGACCTGCTGGAGCGCTTCGCCTCCCGCCCCTGATCCTGATCCTGATCCTGACGAGAAACCAGCGGTCAGAGGCACCCCATGTTCACGACTACCGGCCAGCATGCGGTGCACTATCGACCGCTAGTTCGGAGCGGGGGGTCAGGACCCGTATTCGCGGCTCATCGCCTGGCCGCGGGCGGCGGAGGCCTGCATGCCCCGGGCGATGAGGTCGGCGAGACCGGAGTCCAGGAAAGAGTTGACCGCAGCCTCCGTGGTGCCATGGGGGCTGGTCACCGCCCGGCGCAGTGCCGCCGGGTCCACGTCCGGCTCCGCGAGCATCCGGCCGGCCCCGGCGACGGTGGCCCGGGCGAGGTCCTGCGCCAGGTCCTCGTCCAGGCCCATGCCCACTCCACCGGCGGCCATCAGCTCGGCCAGCAGGAAGGCGTAGGCGGGCCCGGACCCGGAAACGGCGGCCACGGCGTCGAGCTGGGACTCCTCGACCTGGTAGACGGAACCGGAGCCGCGGAAGAGACCGGCAGCCAGGTCCACGTGGTGCTCGGTCACGGCGGTCCCGCCGGCCAGCCCGACCACGCCCATGCCCACCGTCAGGGGCGTGTTCGGCATGGTCCGCACCACCGGCTGACTCTCTGGCAGGTTCGCCTCCATGGCCGCCAGCGGGATCCCGGCGGCCACGGACACCACCACGGTTCCGGGGCGCACGGCACCGTGGATCTCCCGGCACAGAGCGAGGATGTCCTTAGGCTTGACCCCCAGGACCACGATGTCGGCCCCCGCGGCCGCGGTGCGGTTCGCCTCGGGATCGGACTCGGTGGCGGCCACACTGACCCCGTAGCGCTCCTGGTTCTCCCGGGCCCGCTCGGCGGAGTGGCCGGTGGCGTGCACCGAGGCGGCATCCGTTCCGGCGGCGAGCATCCCAGCCAGGATGGCGCCGTTCATGTTCCCGAGTCCGAGCAGGGCGATCTTCATGGAAGGGGGGACCTTTCGACGGTGTCTTGATCGGTGTCCTGATCGGTGTCAGGATCTTCCGGCTCTCCGCCGGAGACAGAACGGGCGGCCCCGGCGGCGAGGTGGTGACGGGCGAACTCGAGCGAGTAGATGAGCATCTCCTCGCGCTCCCCGGCATATTTCGTCTTGCGGGTGCCGACCTCCACGCACACGGCGCCGTCCCAGCCGGTTTCCCCGAGGTATTCGATGCACTCGGCCACGGGCTGATCCCCGTCACCGGGGAGCATGTGCTCGTCCCTGCCGTTGGCGGTGCCGTCCGTGAGGTGGACGTGGCGCAGCCGGTCCCCGAGGGAGCGGAACGCGTCGAGGGAGTTCTCCTGGGCGATGGCGGCATGGGAGAAGTCCCAGATGACGTAGTCGTAGTCCTCCGGCACCGGGTCCCAGTGCGGCAGGTACATCTTGGCCTCGCGGCCACCGGCCCGCCACGGATACATGTTCTCCACACAGATCAGCACTCCGGTGGCGTCCATGATCTGCCGGATGCCCTCGGCGAAGCCGGAGGCGTAGTTGCCCTGCCACCGGAACGGCGGGTGGGCCACCACCACCTCGGCCCCCACCTCACGGGCGAGGTCCGCACTCTTGGCCAGCTTGTTCCAGGCCGAACCCCACACCTGCTGGGTGAACAGCAGCGTCGGGGCGTGGATCGAATGAATCGGCATGCCGTGCTTCTCGGACAGCCGGTTCAGCTTCACGGGGTCCTGGGACCACGCGTTGTGCGTGACCATGACCTCCACCCCGTCGTAGCCGAGGTCCTCGGCCATCGCGAACACATCCTGCGTGCCCAGGGGGAACACGGAGGACGAGGACAGGGTCACGGGAATCTCAGCCGGTCCAGTCACTGGTCACCCCCACGGAGAAGCCGGGCAGCATCGGGTCCGGGTTGAGGTAGACGTTCCCGACGCCCGGGGTGTTCTCCCGGCCCAGGATGCCCTCCTGGACCAGCGCGTCCAGCCGGCGCATGATGAGCCCCTCACGCAGGGCCCAGGGGCAGATCTCCACCTGGGTGACACCGAACGCGTCCATCGCGGCCTCGGCCACCATGCCGCCGGCGAGCATCTGGGCGGCCCGGATCTCGGACACCCCCGGCAGACCGGCCCGTTCCTTGGCGGTCATCGCGGCCATCCGGTTGACCCACAGTGTGAGGTCCTCCCGCCGCAGATGGCGTTTGACGAACGGTCCGGCGGCCAGGGGCGCCGCGCCGGCGATGCGGGCGAGGGAGCGGAAGGTCTTCGAGGTGCCGGTCACCAGCACGGGCGCAGTCATCAGTGGGAATCCCTCGGCCGCCTCGGCGATGGTGGCCTTGATGTGTTTGCGCAGCTTCTTGGTGGACTTCGGCGTGGGCGGGTCCGCGGGCAGCCAGTCACGGGTCAGCCGGCCGGCGCCCAAAGGGATGGACACGGCGTAGCTGGGCAGCTCGTCCATGCCGTAGGCGATCTCGAAGGATCCGCCGCCGATGTCGAAGTTCAGGATCGAGCCGACGTCCCAGCCCTGCCAGCGGCGCACGGCGAAATACGTCATCGCGGCCTCCTGATCACCGGAGAGCTCGGTGAGGTGCACCGAGGTCTCCCGGGTGACCCGCTCCAGCACCTCCGCACCGTTGCCGGACTCCCGGATGGCGGAGGTGCAGAACGCGATCATGTCCTCGGCACCATTCGCCACGGCGAAGGCGACCGCCTCCCGGATGAAGGTCACCAGCGCATCCTGGCCGGATTCCTTGATGCGTCCATCCCCATCCTGGTGGTTGAGCAGGGACAGGGACCGCTTGTGGTCGGCGAACGCCGAGGGACGCGCGCCGGGGTGCGCGTCCACCAGCAACAGGTGGACGGTGTTCGAACCGATGTCCAGCACACCCAGGCGCATGGTGTCTGCCTTCTTCTTCCGCTACTTCTTGCCCGACGTGCCAGCACCGGACGTGGACTTCGAGCGCGCGGCGGGCTTCCGGGCCGGCTTCTTCGCCGGACCCTTGGCCCGCTTGTCCGCCAGCAACTCATAGGCCTGCTCGGCCGTCAGCGACTCCGGGTCCATGGCCCGCGGCACGGTGATGTTCGTCTCGCCGTCCGTGACGTAGGGACCGAAGCGGCCGTCCTTGACCACCACCTTCTTGCCCGACGTCGGATCCTCGCCGAACTCGGCCAGCGGCGGCTTCGCTGCCCCGCGCCCTCGCTGCTTGGGCTGGGCGTAGATGGCCAAGGCCTCCTCCAGCGTGATCGTGAAGATCTGCTCCTCGGACTCGAGGGACCGCGAGTCCGTGCCCTTCTTCAGGTACGGACCGAAGCGGCCGTTCTGCACGGTGATGTCCACGCCCTCGGCATCCTGGCCGAGCACGCGGGGCAGGCTCATCAGCTTCAGGGCGTCCTCGAGGGTGACAGTCTCGATGGACATCGACTTGAACAGGGAGCCGGTGCGCGGCTTCTCCTTGGCTGGCTTCTTCTTCGGCTTGGGCTTGCCGTTCTTGTAGTACTCCGTCGGCTGGGCCTCCATCCAGGCAGCCAGCTCCTCCTCGTTCATCTCGTGGATGACCTCGGTGACGTAGGGGCCGAAGCGTCCGTCCCGGGCCATGATGGTGCGGCCGGTCTCCGGATCGGTCCCGAGCTCGCGCTCGGACGGGCCGGCGGTCGCGAAGAGCTCTTCAGCCTTCTCCGCAGTCAGCTCGTCCGGGGGCAGGTCTTCGGGGACGTTGGCGCGTTCCGGGTCGGTGCCCTCCGGGGAGCCCGCCGGGATGTCCTTCTCCAGATACGGGCCGAACTTGCCCACGCGCAGCGTGATGCCGTCAGCCACCGGGATGGAGTTCACAGCGCGGGCATCGATGTCACCGAGGTTGTCCACCACGTTCTTGAGGCCTTCGGCACTGGACTCGGCACCGAAGTAGAAGTGCTGCAGCCAGGCCTCACGCTGGAGCTCGCCGGCGGCGATCCGGTCCAGGTCGTCCTCCATGCGGGCCGTGAAGTCGTAGTCCACGTACTTGCCGAAGTGCTCCTCGAGCAGCCGGATCACGCTGAAGGCCGTCCAGGACGGGACCAGGGCGCTGCCGCGCTTGGTGACATAGCCACGGTCCATGATCGTGGAGATCGTCGGGGCGAAGGTCGAGGGCCGGCCGATCTCCCGCTTCTCCAGCTCGGCCACGATCGAGGCCTCCGTGTACCGCGGCGGTGGGGAGGTCTCATGGCCGGAGGCGATCACGTCCTCACCGGTGAGGGTCTCGCCCGAGGACACCTCCGGCAGGCGCTTGTCCTTGCCGCCCGTGCCGTCGCCGCTGCCAGCTCCACCGGAGCCGCCCTCGGCGGGTTCGGAGCCGGCGTCGCGCCCCTCCTCGTAGGCGGCGAGGAACCCCGGGAAGGTGATCACGGTGCCCGAGGCGCTGAAGCCGGCGAGCCGGCCCGCCATCTCGCCGGAGGCGGCGGTCTCCTGTGCGGTTCCGGAGAGCTTGACGGTGGCGGTGTAGCCCTTGGCGTCAGCCATCTGGGAGGCGATGGTGCGCTTCCAGATCAGTTCGTAGAGGCGGAACTCGTCCGCACCGAGGGACCCGGAGACCTGGCCCGGAGTACGGAACGAGTCCCCCGCGGGGCGGATGGCCTCGTGGGCCTCCTGCGCCGAATCGCTCTTCGCCTTGTAGACCCGCTTGGCCTGCGGGATGGAGTCCGGGCCGTAGAGCTCGGTGGCCTGCCGGCGGGCCGCGGTGATCGCCTCGTCCGAGAGCATCACCGAGTCGGTACGCATGTAGGTGATGTAGCCGTTCTCATACAGCCGCTGTGCCACCTGCATGGTCACCCGCGAGGAGAACCGCAGCTTGCGGGAGGCCTCCTGCTGGAGCGTGGAGGTGGTGAACGGGGCGGCCGGCCGGCGCGTGTAGGGCTTGTCCTCGACCGAGTCGACGGTGAAGGTGGCCCCCTGCAGGCCCGCGGCCAGGGCGGTGGCCGTGGCCTCGGTGAGGGTGGAGACCTTGCCCGCGGCGGACTTCTTGAGCTGGCCGCGGTCGTCGAAGTCGCGTCCGGTGGCCACCCGCTGGCCGTCCACCGAGTTCAGGCGCGCGGTGAAGGACTCACCGGCCCCCTTGCCCTCGTTGGCGGTGAAGGTGCCGTCCAGGTCCCAGTACGACGCCGGCACGAAAGCCATGCGCTCGCGCTCGCGTTCGACGACCAGCCGGGTGGCGACGGACTGCACGCGTCCCGCGGACAGGCCCTGGCGGACTTTGCGCCACAGCACCGGGGAGATCTCGTAGCCGAAGAGTCGGTCGAGGATGCGCCGGGTCTCCTGGGCGTCCACCAGGTCCGCGTCGATCTCGCGGACGTTCTCGAGGCCGCGGGCGATGCCCTCCTTGGTGATCTCGGTGAACGCCATCCGGTACACGGGCACCTTCGGCTTGAGTTCCTGCAGCAGGTGCCACGCGATGGCCTCGCCCTCGCGGTCGGCGTCCGTGGCGAGGTAGAGGGCGGAGGCGTCCTTGAGCAGCCGCTTGAGGTCGGCGACGCGCTTCCGCTTGTCCGGGTAGACCACGTAGTACGGCTCGAAGCCGTTGGCGGTGTCCACGGCGAACTTGCCGTAGGGGCCCTTCTTCATGTCCGCCGGCAGGTCGGACGGCTGCGGAAGATCCCGGATATGACCCGCCGATGCGTCCACCACCCAGCCATCGCCGAGGTACTTGGCGATGGACTTGGACTTGGCGGGGGACTCCACGATGACCAGTTTCGTTCCGTCACCGGAGGAGGTGGTCTTCTTGGACGTCTTCTCAGACACTCGGGCTCCTTTTCGTCGCCGGGCGGGGAACAGGTCCGCTGGGCCCGGCTGGCCCAGTGGATGGCCGCCTGTGACTTCCAGGCGGACCGCCCGGTGCCCTACTAATGTAACGGCACCGCGCCCTCGGTCCTCGACCGTCGGCGCGCCCCGGGCTCCCGATCAGGCGTGACCGGGGGTTTCCGGGGCCGAGTCTGCCAGAACAGAGACGAGGTAATACACACGTTCGGCATCCACCGAGCGCTCGGAGGCCGGATTGAGCTCCTCGAACTCGTCAATCAGTTCGGCGAGGCGTCGCTGGAACTCGGCGCGCTGCTCGGCGTTGACGAACACCATGCCGGTGGACAGCACCGGGGGCCGGCGTCGGCCGGGCTCGTGGAGACCGATGTCCCGACCGTCCAGGGGCGCGTTGGCGTCCCGTGCGGTGGCCACGGCCTCCTCCGCCGCCTGACGCAGGATCTTGTCCTCGGCCTCACGGCGGGCCACCTCCTTCATGATCCGGTCCCGGAAGGTGTTCAGCTGGACGTCGATGAATGCCTGCTTGGAGGCCGGGGTGTGGTTCAGGGAGTCGACGAGCAGCGAGTAGCCGGCCGCCTTCCATCGCCGCTCACGGCCGTCCCCCTCCGAGGGGGAACGCTCCACGAAGCCGTATTTCTCCAGGGCCCGCAGGTGGTAGCTCATGGCCGAGGGGGTGAGGCCGCACCGGGAGGCCAGTTCGGTCGCGGTGCGAGTGGACTGCGAGGCGTAGAGTTCCTCGAGCGCCTCCAGCCGCGCCTCGTGGGCGAGGGCCCGGATGGCCTGGGGATCGGAGATGACCACCGGCCGTCGGGCGGCCGGCACCGTTCCGCTCCCGGGGGTCGGAGCGGTGTCTAGTTCAGTCATGGACCAAGATTCTAGGCAGTTCTTTCAGATTTGGCGTGTCCTCGTTCACATTCCGGACGATATCGGTGCGGTAACGGTCAGGAATCCGTCCGTGATCAGCTCCGCCACGGCGGCCACCAGGGCCCGCTCCCCCGCCTCGTCCAGGTCCAGCAGACCGGCCACCGCACCGGTCAGCTGCCCTACCGAGAACTCGCCGTCCGCGGCGGACAGGAACCCGGCGGTGGCGGTGTCCACGTGGGCCGTCCGCCGGAAACCGCCGCCCTGACGGGCCAGGATGATCTCCGGGTGGTCGGAGCCGAAGCGCTGGTGGCGTTCCTCGGTGACATCGCCGGGAACCGTGACATGCAGCTCCCTCAACGCCGTCGGGTCTCCGGTGACTCCGGTGACTCCGATGTCTCCGATATCTCCGGCGACGAGGTCCCAGCGGACCACCGCCTCGCCCCATGCCGGCCCCAACGGCTGCTGCAGCTCGGACTCGAGGACCTCGGTGCGGATCCGGCCGGCCCGCGGTGCGGCCGGGCGGCGCAACCACACGTACCCGAACCCGACGGCGGCCACGCCCCGTTCTCCGAAGTCCTCCAGATAGCGCCGGTACCCCGCCGCATACCTCACGGGATCGAGCTGCTCGGAAGAGTCCTGCAGCCAGGTCTCGGCGTAGCCGGCCGGGTCCAGGACGTCACGCTGGATGAACCAGGCATCGACGCCGGACGGCACCCAAGAGCACGGGCGCACCTCCCAGCCGGGCAGCTGGGGGCTGGCGGCCCCGGCCACACGGTCCGGTGCGCTGTCCAGCCCGCCATCCAGGGTGCTGTCCAGCCCACCCTCCACGGCGTGGTCCGGGAGCCCGTGGATCTCCCAGTTGCCCAGCATCTGCGCCATGCCGCCGGGCTCGAGGTGTTCCGGCAGGGTGGCGACGAGCTCGGCCAGCAGCCGGTCCCCGGGGCGTCCGCCGTCCCGGTACGTGTTGATCCCGTCTCCGCCCTCCCCGGTGAACCGGGCCGGCTCCGACCCCGAGCGCGGGGTGATGACGTACGGCGGGTTGGAGACCACCAGGTCGAAGCGGCAGCCGCTCACCGGCTCCAGCAGGTCTCCCTGCAGCAGGGTGACGCGCCCGCCGAGCGTGAGGGGGAATCCGCTGCCGGTTCCCTGCGATTGACCGTCCCGCTCCTGGAGGTCAGCCAGATCCGGGTCCAGGTCCAGGTCCAGACCGAGCGCCTGGGCGTTGAGGGCCAGGTTGAAGGCCGTGAACTCGAGCGCCCGGAGGGACAGGTCCGTGGCGGTGACGTGGTCGGCGTGGGCCAGCAGGTGCAGGGTCTGGATGCCGCAGCCGGTGCCGAGGTCCAGGGCCCTGGCCACGGGGCGGCGAATCACGTTGCCCGCCAGGGTCATCGACGCCCGACCGATGCCGAGCACGTGCCAGGGGGGCAAGGTGGTCCGGGTCTGCAGGGCGGTCTGGTCGCTGGCCACCCACAGCTCACCGAGGTCATCGGTCGAGTAGGGCGAGAGATCGACCACCGGGTGGAAGACCCCGTCCCGGGTCCAGCCCAGGCTGAGCTCCGCGGCACCGGCGGCCGTCAGCGTGGGCAGGGCGGTGTCCAGCGCGGTGGTCGGCACCGGGTCGCCGAGCATCCAGCAGGCCACGGCGGCGGCGAGCGCACGCTGGGAGGCGGAGGCGCCGGCGTCGCGCATCACCTGGGCGAGGCGGCGGCGAGCCGGCTCTGCCTGCTCGCGCTCCAGCGCGGCGGTGGCCATCGCCCCCAGGAGATCGCCGACCGCGTCCGTGGTGTAGGGCAATGCGCGCAGGTCGGCGGCCAGGTTGGCGACGGCGGCGTCCCGGCCCCACCGCGGCGGATCGGCCATCGCGTGGGTGGAGGGATGGTCTGTGCTGGCAGTGCTGGCGGTGTTGACGGAGCTGGTGGCGCTCGGACGCGGATCGGTCATGGCTCCATTGTGGTGCGTCGCCGGCCCGGCACCGGCATCACCCCCGACCGGTCTCACGGTGCTGCCGCGAGGAGCCCCTCCCGGAGTTTCTCGACCTGCCGGTCGAACGCCGCCACCACGGTCTCCGGGTCCACGAGGATGCCGCTGACCATGACGTGGTGATGGCCCACGGTCTCCACCGCGATGGTCACGCTGGCGTCCCCGAGCAACTCGTCTCCGCTGCTGTGCGCCACCACCCCGTCCCGGCCTCCGGGCCGGGGTTCCACGGTGACAGTGGCCTCGCCCTGACGCAGCTCCGCACCCTCGCAGTCCCGGCCCACCGCGGTGTAGAGCGGTCCCGGTTCCGGCCCATCGCCGTCCTCACGGGCGAACAGTGCGGTGGACAGGACAGGAGGCAGGTAGGCGTCTTCGTTGCCCTCCACCACGCTGACGGCCTCGGCCGCGCTGGCGGTGGTCTCGAACGAGGCGGACTGCAGGGCCTGCAGCGCGTCAGCGCAGGCGCCCTCGGCCTGGGAGGGGTCGTCGACGACGGTCGCGATCAGGCTGGGGTCGATCTGCTCCCCCGGGCCGTCGGCTCCCTCCAGTCCATATTCCTCCATGGTCAGGAGCATCGCCCGGAGCTGTTCCTCCGACTGGGGTGGGGTGTCCGCCGGGTCGGGCGCCCCACAACCGGTCAGCAACAGCCCCGCGAGGACCAGTCCGGCGGCCCGGCGTCTCACGGGCACACCGCGCAGGTGCGGTCCGGGACGGCCTGGGCGCAGGCGTCGCACACCGTGTCCAGGGTCTGGCAGGACGGATCGGAACAGTTCCGCAGTTCCGAGGTGGGACCCGCACAGAGGGTGCACTCGCCGATCGTCACGGATTGCTCGGAGAACTGGACCCTCATGCGCTGGTCGAAGACGGCCAGGGATCCCTCCCAGAGGCCGGAGTCACCATAGGCCTCCCCGTATGTCACGATCCCGCCGTCCAGTTGGTAGACCTCCCCGAAGCCGCGGTGGTGCATCAGCGCGGTCAGCACTTCACAGCGGACCCCGCCCGTGCAGTAGGTGACCACGGGTTGGTCCTTGAGATGGTCATAGGCTCCCGAGTCCAGTTCGGAGACGAAGTCCCGGGTGGTGACGGTGTCCGGCACCACGGCCCCGGCGAATCGGCCAATCTTGGCCTCCACGGCGTTGCGCCCGTCGAAGAACACCACGGGGGTACCGGCGGACTTCTTCTCCTCCACCAGGCGGTGCAGGTCCTCGGGCGTCAGGTGCACACCGCTGTCCTGCACGCCGTCCTCGGTGACGACGATCTCGTCCGGGGCGTCGAAGGCCACCAGCTCGGGCCGCACCTTGACGGACAGCCGCGGGAAGTCCTCCGCCGAACCGTCGGACCACTTGACCTCCAGGCCGGCGAAGGGGCCGTAGGTGCGGGTGGTCTTGACGTATTGTTTCACCGCGTCCAGGGGCCCGCCCACGGTGCCGTTGATCCCGTGCGGGGACACGATAATGCGCCCGGTCAGCCCCCAACGCGAGGCCAAGGCGTGCTGCCAGAGACGCACGGCCTCCGGATCGGCCAACGGGGCGAAGCGGTAATACAGGGCGATCTTGGACTGGCTCACTGCATCAAGGGTAGTCCGCGACGCCCCTCCCGACGAGGCCCGTCCAGGGCCTGCGTGCGGACGGAAACCGCAGGATACCGGCAGATGACGATTTGACCTGGATGTTGTTCCGGCGGGTGCGGGCAGGCTGCGGCTCGGGCTAGTCTCGTCCCATGACTTCTGCCTTGAATGACGCGCTGGTCAGCACCTGGGTGACCGGCTGGTCCCGCTGCCGGAACTACGACGTGCAACATGACGGCGTGGTCCACGCGTCCCTGCGCAGTGGAGTCCAGGCCGGCGACGGACAGGACTGGGAATACGTCCTGGCCCATCCGGACGAGACTGCCCTCGAGGCGGTGTCCGCCGAGGTCCAGAACCATCCCGGACGGCTGCTGACCGTGGTCGGCCCGCCGCCCACCGTGCCGGCCGGTATCCCCCTCAAGGCGCTCTCCACCGGCGAGAAGCTCATGGTGGTGGACATGGGAGGCCAGGACGTCGAGGCTCCCATCGTGCCCGAGGAGTTCGAGGCCACCGTGGAACGCAAGGACCCGGACTGGTTCCTCGTCACCATCATCAGCACGGAGGAACATCCCCAGGGTGAGGGCTCCGTGGCCGCCCGCGGCCGGGTGGCCGCGGTGGAGGGCTATGCCGTGTTCGACCGCATCTGGACCTCCCCCGACTTCCGCCGGCAGGGCCTCGGTTCGCTGGTGATGCGCTACCTCGCCTCGCTGGCACTGGAGCACGACGTCGAGGAAGGCCTGCTCGTGGCCAGCGCCGACGGTCAGGCCCTCTACGGCCACCTCGGCTGGACCGAGCTCGCCGACGTCACCGTCTACGGCGCCCTGGAGGACGACACCGAGAACCCGTCCCACTCGGACGCCGGCTGAGTGGACCCCCGCGGGGAACACCCCCCGAACGGCACCGGAGAGGGCCCTGGGCGGCCGGCGGGTGGACCGCGCACGGATGATCCCCGGGACGCTGAGGCCCTGAGCCGCACGCTCGGCCGCCGCTCCATTCCGCCGCAATTGCTCCATGTCCGGCACCTGCCCGAACGGCAGGCCGTCACGGTGCCCTGGCCGGAGGGCACCCCGGACGGCCTGATCCACGCGCTGGGGGGCTCCGGGGCCCTGGAGCCCTGGAAGCACCAGGCGGAGGCGGCCGGCCTCGCGGCCGGCGGGACCAACGTGGTGCTGGCGACGGGGACGGCGTCGGGCAAATCCCTCGGCTACCAGCTTGCCGCCGGCACCGCCCTGCACGATGACCCTGCCGGGACTGTGCTCTACCTGTCTCCGACGAAGGCGCTCGCGGCCGACCAGCTCAACGCCTGGCGCGCCCTGGCCCGGGACGGCGCCACGTGGCTGCGGCCAGCCCCCTACGACGGGGACACGGACATCGCCGACCGCAAGTGGGCCCGTGAACACGCGAACGTGCTGCTGACGAACCCGGACATGCTGCATGTCGGGATCCTGCCGCACCACGAACGCTGGTCCCGGTTCTTCCGGCGGCTGCGCTTCGTGGTGGTGGACGAGGCGCACGTGTACCGGGGGGTCTTCGGCTCCCACGTGGCCGTGCTCCTGCGACGGCTGGCCCGAGTCTGCGCGCACTACCGGTCCGGGCGGCGTGAGCGGACCGAGGGCGCGGGCACAGTGGGTCCGGTGTTCATCGGGGCCTCGGCCACCAGTGCGGACCCCGCAGGGTCCTTTTCGCGTCTGATCGGCGCGGACGCGGTCGCTGTGACCGAGGACGCCTCCCCCCACGGAGCCGTCACGGTCGGCTTCTGGGAACCGGAGCTCACAGACCGCCGCGGTGAGAACGGGGCACCCCTGCGACGTTCGGCCACGGCCGAGGGTGCCGGGATGATGGCTGACCTGGCCGTCACCGGAACCAGGACCATCGCCTTCATCCGCTCCCGCCGCGGCGCCGAGGCGATGGCCTCCGCCGCCAAACGTGAGCTCGCCGAGGTGGACCCGTCCTTGCCGCCCCGAGTGGCGGCCTATCGGGCCGGTTACCTGCCGGAGGAACGCCGTGAGGTGGAGACGGCCCTGCGTACCGGCCGGTTGCTCGGAGTCGCGTCCACGCCGGCGTTGGAACTGGGCATCGACATCGCCGGACTCGACGCGGTGCTGGTGGCCGGCTGGCCGGGCACCCGCGCGTCGTTCTTCCAGCAGGTGGGACGCGCCGGACGGTCGGGGCAGGAATCCGTGGCACTCTACGTGGCCGGGGACGATCCACTGGACACCTACGTGGTGCACCACCCGGAGGCCGTCTTCGAACTGGCCGTGGAGGACTCGGTCACCGACCCGACCAACCCGCACATCCTCGCCCCCCACTTGTGCGCCGCGGCCGCCGAATTCCCGTTGGTCCCGGAGGGGCTCGGTGACTTCGGAGACCCGGAGGAGGTCCGCGGGCTGGTGGAACAGCTCGTCGAGCAGGGCTACCTGAGGCGCCGTCCGGCCGGCTGGTTCTGGACGCATCCCGAACATGCCGCGGGGCTGGTGTCCCTGCGCGACGACGGCGGCGGACCGGTGAACATCATCGACACCGAGACCGGCGCCCTGCTGGGCTCCATGGGCTCCCCACAGACCCACTACCAGGCCCATCCCGGTGCCGTGTATGTCCACCAGGACCGCACGTATCTGGTGGAGGACCTCGACGAGGACGCCCACGCCGTCCTGGTGACGCGGGCGTGGCCGGATTTCTTCACGCAGGCCCGGGACATCACCGAGATCGAGATCCTGGACACGGTCCACCGGGTGGACGCGGGAGATCTGCAATGGTGCACGGGACCCGTGAAGGTCACCACCCAGGTGGTGTCCTACCAGCGCAAGGCGCTGGTCTCCGGGGAGGTCCTCGGCGAGGAGCCCCTGGAGCTGCCCGCCCGGGACCTCTTCACCACGGCCGTCTGGTTCCACTGCCCTTCGGAGGTGCTCGTGGCCGCCGGGCTGACGATGGACCGGCTGCCGGGATCCCTGCACGCCGCCGAACACGCGATGATCGGGCTGCTGCCCATCGTCGCCTCGAACGACCGCTGGGACATCGGCGGGGTGTCGATGGCCCTGCACCCGGACACCGGCCAGCCCTCCGTGTTCGTCTACGACGGCCACCCGGGCGGTGCCGGCTTCGCCGAGCGGGGCTTCGCGGAGGCGGCGACCTGGCTGCAGGCCACCTTGGACACGGTGCTCTCCTGCAGTTGCTCCTCGGGCTGCCCGTCCTGTGTGCAGTCTCCGAAGTGCGGCAACCGCAACAACCCGCTGGACAAGGACGGCGCCGCCACCCTGCTGACCTTCGTGTTGCAGGGCATCCGGATCGAGGCGGCACGGTCGCGACGGGCCGGCGCTCACCGCGGCACCGTTGACGCTGGAGGACCGGCCCGGGACACCCCCTCGGAGGGCCACGGCAGCGTCGACTCATAGCGGGTGCGCACCTGTACGGTGCCGTCTCCGGCGGCAGCACACTCGGTGACCGTGGCCCCATGGCGATCAGCCGTCTGGGCGGCCAGGGCACAGGGATCGGCCAGCACCAGTCCACGGGCCGCATCGGCGGCGGCGAGCGCGGCGAGGTCCGCGGCCCCAGAAGCCCGCGCCGCCGCCGTGGCCGCGGCGCCCAATGCCGCGGTAGCCCCCAGCAGTGCCAGTGTCAGGAACACCGTGGCCAGCACGGTGACACTTCCGGCGCCGTGTTCGCTCGGCCTGCTCTGTTCGTCTTGGTCATCGCGTACGCCTGGCCGGTGGGCCGTCGTCCGGCTCATGGTGTTCCCGTGGGTGGCACGGCCCACTGGTCCGGCGCGTGGGCCGTCGCCTCCAGTTCCCACCCGTCCCACCATGCCAGGGGCCCTGGAGGGGCGTGGGCCACGGTCACCGCGACCCAACCGGAGCTACGGTCAGTGCTGAGTGCTGTGGCCTCACCGGCCATGCGCCGGGCGGTGGAGTGGACGTCGGACTCACTCTCGCCCCGTGCCAGCTCCCGGACCGAGGCCGCCGCGGCTTCCTCCAGCCGGACCTGCTGCAGTGTCGCGGCACCGGCGAGCAGGGCGCCTACCAGCACCAGGGCCGCGGCCGGCAGCATGACCGCGTATTCAGCGGTGACCGATCCTCGTTCGGCCTCGGCCGCACCGGCAGGTCCGGAGGGGCGCTCGGGCCACAACGGGCGGCCGGGGCTGGCAGGAGGGCCAAGAGATGCGGGAGAGCCGAGAGCGCGGGGAGGGCTGGGCGGGCTGGGCGGGCTGGGATCGGCGGAAGTGCCGGGCCCCGTGGATCGGGCCAAGGGGTGATGTTCGGTCAGAGGACGGCAGTCCATGGCTTCCTCGAGTCTTCGGGTGTCGCTCGGGCGGCACCGCAGCGGTGCGGATGGGGGCAGGATTCGGCCGTGTCCGGCCATGTGCCAGATCGGGATCGGCCGGGGTCTGCCACGGGTACCGGGCCCCGCCGAGAGGGGTATCGGCGGGACCCGGTGGCCGGTGGAGGTTTCTCAGCCGAAGCTGAGGGCATTCTTGACGATGTCCAGCAGCAGTCCCTGCACGTCGGACCCGGCGAGGACGACGGCCAGGACGCCGGCAAACCCAACGGCGGCGAGCGTGACGATGCCGTACTCGGCGGTCTGTGCGCCTGTCTCGTCGCCCCAGTCAGGGGTCGAGGCCGGACGGTCCTGCCTTGCGAGGGCGGCGTCGGCGGTGGAGGCAGCGTCGGCGGTGGAGGCAGGCCGGTGGACTCCGCTGGCCGTGCGCAGAGCGTGGTGTTCGTGTTGCAGTGTGGCGGTCATGGTGTCTCCTCTGGTGTGAAGGCGGCCGGTGTGGTCGCCTGCTTCCAGCCTGCGTCGGTGTTGTCTCCTGTGGGGCGCGGAAGCTGGCAGATCTGGATGGCCGGGGCATTGCGGGCTGGTGTGGAGGACTGCGCTGGGTTCCCGACGGCGGCCCCACCTCCCCCCCGGATGAACGCGCGCCTGCAGGCATGAGGGCAGGCGCCAGGGCGGGTGTCAGGGAAATGTCAGGGCAGCAGGGCCAGGACGAGCGGGACCACGCCCAGGCAGAGGAACGAGGGTAACTGGCAGAGCCCCAGAGGCAGGACCAGGCGGGTACCCAGTTCTGCGGCCCGTTGCTCAGCACGGCGTTTCCGGTGACGGCGGAGCGTCGATGCCGTGGACCGCAGCAGGGCAGCCGTGGGCGCTCCGGTGAGATGGGCGAAGCGAAGTTCGCCGGCCAGCTCCTGCAGGTCGGGGTCGCTGGCCTCGGGCTCGTGGGCCGACCAGGCGTCGTCCCAGTCGACCCCGGCCCGCAGCAGGGCGGCCACCCGCCGGACCGGGGCCGCCCCGGGGACATGGGTGCCCAGCAGGTCGAGACCGGAGACAAGACTCTGCCCCGTTTCCAGCAGACCCGCCACCAAGTCCATCGCCAGAGCGGCGTCCAGCGTGTCCGGTGCGGCCGAGGCGCGGGCCCGGGCGGGCGTACTCGTGGTCATGTGGTCTCCTCCGACCGCCGGATCAGCACTCGTGTCCAGAGATGGCCGATCACCGCCAGTCCCACTCCAGTGCCGATCACGATCCAACCGAGGGGGCCGGCCAGCAGCTCAGTGGGCGGCCCCCCGACCAGGGCCGTCATCGCGATCCCGGCGAGAGGCAGGAAGCCCAGCAGTTGTGCCGTGGAGCGCGGGCCAGCGGCCGCCGCGTCCCGCGCCTGCTGGGCGTCCTGGCCTTCCTCCAGGGCATCGGCCAAACGCTCGAGCAGCCCAGCCAGCGGAATCCCGGCGTGGTGGGAGACCGCCAGACATCCATCCAGCTGGCGCCAGTGACGGCCCTGCCCCGGGGCCTCCACGGCGGCGAACGGCTCGCCACCGAGCATGATCTCCAGGTCAGCGGCGACCAGGACGTGGTGCAGGCAGCATCCCGCCCGACTGGCTGGCCGATGCGGCCCGCCTGGCCTGTTTGGCCCATCGGGCTTGTCTGGCCTGTCTGGTCCGCCTGAACACGACTCGTAGAGTCCGGACAGTTCCGCCCAGACGCGCTCAGGCCGGCGGCCAGCCTGCAACAGCGCGGACGCCCGCCGGAGGAGGCCGACGAATTCCTCGGTCTCGTGTTCACGCCGGCGCCGCGCCTGCCCCGGGAGCCACTGCAGCCAGCGCGACCACCACCGCAGCTGGTTCCGCCGTTCAGGCCCCGATCGCATGCCGGCCCCCACTCCGCCGCAAGCCCGGGTTTCGGTGCATCCCGGCTGTTGACAGGTCCTCCAGCGCCCCCTCGCCTGGCCCGGCAGTCAGGGCGGTTCCGACCAGGGAGAGCGCCGAGCTGACACGCAGCGTGCCGGTCCGGCTGGTGTCTCGGTCCACGACGGCCAGCTCCACGGGGTGCCGTCCGGCATCGGTCCGTTCCAGGTGAAGGACCGCGTCTACCGCGCTGGAGGCCTGTAGCGCGAGGGCTTCCGAACCGAGGCCGGCCAGTGCACCCATCGCCTGGAGCCGCGCCGGGACGTCGGAGGCGGAATTGGCGTGCAGTGTTCCGGCGGCACCTCGGTGGCCGGTGTTCATGGCCGCGAGGAAGTCCGCGACCTCCGCCCCGCGGCACTCTCCCACGACGAGCCGGTCGGGTCTCATCCGCAGTGCCTGCCGGACGAGTTCGGACAACTCGACGGTACCGGCGCCCTCGGAGTTGCCGGAGCGAGCTTGCAGGGAGACCACATGGCCGTGGCGGGGGCGCAGCTCGCGGGTGTCCTCCACGGTGATGATCCGTTCGTCCGCGGGGACCTCCGAGAGTACCGCGGAGAGCAGGGTGGTCTTCCCGGAACCGGTGGCCCCGCTGATGAGCAGGTTGGCGCGGGTGTGCAGCAGGTGCCGCAGAGCGGCCAGCCACTGCGGCCCATGAGGCCAGTGCCGGGCCAGGTCCTCCAGACGCGGCGGCTCCGGTGCGGCCAACCGGACACTGATCTGCGTTCCGCCTGAGGCCAGTGGTGGCAGGATGGCGTGCACCCGGGCGCCGATGACCTGTGCGTCACCGAACGGCTGGCCCTCGTCGAGCCGCCGGCCGCCCTGGGCCAGCAGCCGGACGGCCAGTCGGCGAGCGTCGTCAGCCGGTAGACACCGGCCCGTGTCTCGGAGGCCGTCCAGGCCGTCTGTCCAGATGGTGCCGGCGCCGTCCACCAGCACATCGGTCACGCCGGGACTCCGGGCCGGGGCCGCGAGGGGGCCCAGGCCGGCGAGATCGTCCGTCAGCGCCGTCATTTGGGCGGACGCCTCCTGCGGCGTGGTCACCGGCAGGTGCCGGCGGACGGCCTCGGCCACCAGTTCCGGCGGCACGGTCTCGGACCGCGACGGAGCACCACGGGTTGGAGAACGGACCGGGTCCGCGAGGCGTCCGGCGAGCCACCTGCGGGCCCGCTGCCGGCCCGTAGAGGTTCCAGCGGCAAGGCGCCGCCCTGCGCCCGGTGGAGGTTCCGGCGACCATCCGCGGCTCATCGCAGGGTCCTTCCGGCCACGGGCCGACCGAGTTCCAGGGTCCCCGCTCCGTCCAGCCGCAGTTCGATCTCCGCGGCCAGCCTTCGGGCGGAACGGCGCCGACTCGACCGAATCCAGGAGGCCAGCGACGTACCGTCCCAATCCTGCGCCTCCATCCGCACAGGCCCGGCGGGTTCACTCATCCGGGCTGGTCCTCGACGAGCATCCCCGGAGCCTGAGAAGTGCGGTGGCCGCTGATGTGGAGTGGCCTGCAACAGCACGTCTGCCGGAACCTGCCTGCCGGCCGCCGGTCCGCGATCGGTGCACAGCAGCAGGCCCATCCCCCGTTCGGCCCAGTCACGGGCCCGGTCCTGGTCCTTGCCGACATCGACGACCGTCCAGGGAAACGTCTCCACGGCCACGTGGACCCAGTCGTCGCCCGTCCAGCGGCCGACGGAGGGTGATGATGAGGTCCACCCCCACCACCGGACGCCTCCGGCCCCGGGCAGGTGCGAGGCCAGCGCCGGCCCGGGAACCGGTAGGTCCTGCATCCCGTCCCAGCTCACGCATCGATCCGCTGGAGGCGCCAGCGCTCGGAGCCGTCCACTCAGACTCCCGTGGGGACCTTGGGCATCCACGAGCAGGCCTCGTCCGGGGCCGCCCAGCAGCAGTGTCAGGGCCCAGGACAGCCCGGGCCACCTCTCGTCCCCGTCAGCGCCCGGGCCATCGTGGACCACCACTGCGGCACGCCCCCGGGCGGGAGGTTCGGAGTCCGCCGGACGGGCCCCTGCCAGGACGCGGCAGAGCTGCTGCGACCGGGACGGCAGGCAGAGAACACCGGCAGGTGCGCACGACCCGTCCAGGGTGACAGTCGCGATCGGCGGTTCCGCCTGATCGTGTCCGTCCTCCGGCGCCGGCTCCGGACCGGCCGTCTCACCGGGGGCGAGCCCCCAGAGGATGAGAGCGGGGGGCGCTGGAGCAGCCCGGTGGGGCTGCGCCCCCGCCGCCCACTCGGAGCGCGGTACAACGAGCAGCCGGTGTCCGACCGCGGCGGCACAGGCGGCCACTTCGGTGCACAGCAGTTCGGACAGGAGTGGGGTGCTGCCTAACAGACCATGCGGAACCGCCCCATCCCGATCCGGTGGGGCGACGAACAGGATGGTCAACGGTGAGGATGCTCGGACGGCCATGCTCCCAGCCTGTCCGTCCGGCCCCCGGCCTGCTCCTCGGAGGCCGGCCGCTGTGGAGGACCAGCCCGGGCGCGGCAGCTTGTGGAGGAACTGGAGGTGTACGAGTCAGCGCGGCCGGCAACGTTCCGCGATGGCGGCGCAGCGCGGCTCCACAGCCACAGGGCTACAGGGCTACAGGGCTACAGGTCAGGGCCGGGCACCGGCATGGACGCGTCCCAATCGGTGATGTCCACGATCCGGCTGCGGTCCCAGTCCTGGGTCCACCCCAACAGGTCGAGGATCCGGTCGATCAGGATGGCCGTGAATCCCCACACGAGGGTGCCGGAGACCAAAAAGGCCGGGCTCCTGAACCGCCGGGTGACGCCCGCCGCTCCCCGGGACAGGGAGGTGGTGATGCGATTGGCGGGGTCCACCAGGTCGGCCACGGGGACCCGGAACACGCGGGCCGCCTCCCCCTCGTCGACCACGAAGACGTCGGAGGGCCGGTCCCACCAGCCCAGCACGGGATGAACCCGGAAGTTCGAGACCGTGAGCGGGGCCGGCGGCAGGGTTCCGATGACCCGCACGCCGGTCCGGTCCAGGCCCGTCTCCTCCTCGGCCTCCCGCAGGGCGCAAGCACTGAAATCCACGTCATCGGGGTCTCGGCGGCCTCCCGGGAAGGCGACTTGGCCGGGGTGGTGGCGCAGGGCGAAGGACCGCTGGGTGAGCAGCAGGTCCAGGTCTTCCGGCACGGCGGTGCCGTGGAAGTGTGCCGGCTGGCCGTCCAGGGCACCGAACAGCACCAGCACGGCGGAGTCCGAGGGCTCCTCGGCCGAGGCCGGGGGCACAACGGTGAGGCCGAAGTCCCAGCCCCGGCCGTCGTCGGGAATCCGGGGCGCGGCCGGACCAGTCGGCTGCCTCGCGGCCAGGTCCGGGTCCACGGTCCCGTAGCGCTCCACGAGGGACCGTAGGTCCGCGAGAGCTCCGTCGATCTGCATCATGCCCCCAGACCGTAGCCCTCGGCCCGCAGCTCGGCGCGGGTGGCGCCGGCGAGCATCTTGGCCAGCAACTCGTCCCGGCCCGGAGCCAGCTCGTACTTCAGCAACGACGCCGCCGCCTCTGGATTGGTCTCCCCGGTCCCGAAGGAGGGGCACCAGCGGGCAACGGGGCAGGCCCCGCAGGCGGGGCGCTTGGCGTGGCAGACCCGGCGGCCGTGGAACACCAGGCGATGGGAGAGCATGGTCCAGTCGCGCGGCTCGAAGAGTTCGGCGACCTCGTATTCGACCTTGACCGGGTCCTGCTGCGCGGTGAAGCCGAGCCTCCGGGCCAGGCGACCGAAGTGGGTGTCCACGGTGAGCCCGGGAGTCCCGAAGGCATTGCCCAGAACCACGAAGGCCGTCTTGCGGCCGACCCCGGGCAGTTTCACCAGCTCGTCCACCGTGCCGGGGACCTCCCCGCCGTGGCGTTCGACCAGGGCCCGGGAGAGACCCTGGATGGCGGTGGCCTTGTTCCGGTAGAAGCCCAGGGGCCGCACGATCTCCTGCAGCTCGCGCTCGTCCGCGTGGGACATCGCCTCGGCGTCCGGGAAACGGGCGAACAGCCCCGGAGTGGTCGCGTTGACCCGCACGTCCGTGGTCTGGGCCGAGAGGACGGTGGCCACGAGCAGCTCGAACGCGTTGGTGAAATCGAGCTCGGCGACCGCGTAGGGATATGCCTCGGCCAGCACCCTGTTGATCTTCCGGGCACGGCGCTTCAGGGCGAGGGTGCTTTCCCCGGCGCTGGCGACGCCGGCCGGGACGGGGTTCTGATCCGTCACGCGCGTTCGATGTCCGTGAGGTCCTCCAGCACGCCGGTGCGGCCGTCCGTGTTCTGCACGAGGAACTCGTGGCCACGGTCTTCGAGGGCCAGGATCCAGCCGCCGGGCTCGAGCCCGAAGGCCGGGCTGCCGTCTTCCGGGTTCACGGCCGTGCGGCGCGTTCCCACGGCGAACCAGAACGCCTCGTACTCGGCCGGTTCCGTGCCCCGCGGGGCCGATGGTCCGGTTTCCAGCGGATCGATCGGTGCCGTGTGCTGATCCTGCGGCACCGGTGACGACAGCGACGGCCGGACAGATGCCGACGCCGCTGGCAGATCTGACGATCCAGACTGCGCTGACGGGTCTGACGGGTCTGACGGGTCTGACGAGTCTGTCACGTCTGACGGCTCAGCAGCCGCCGGTGCTCCGAACGCGGCGGTCGCCGAGGCAGCGGCCTCGTTCGTGGACCGAGGGCGCACGCGGGTGATCCCGAGCTCCTCATCGGGATCGGTCGCGGACTGCGGATCGCCGTCCGGGCTGGGCTCAGGGGATGCGGTGGGCTCCGGTGAGGACCGGTACTCCTCGTGGGCCTCCTGCGAAGCAGCCTGACCGTAGGCCGGGGCCTGACCGAACTCCGCGCCCTGGTCCCCGGCAGTCTCGGTGCCGGGCTGGAGGGTGCCGTGTTGTGCGGTGCCGTGCTGGGCGATGGATCCGGCGAAGAGCGGGGCCGTGAGGGAGCGCATCGGGGAGGTGACCACCAGGCCGAAGGCGCCGGCGAGGCCGATGAGCAGGACGGGGTCCAGGGTGGTGACGAACGTGATGAAGAAGTAGGACAGCGCCAGCCAGGCGGTGACGTGCGCGAACTGATCGGTGCTGAGCGAGCCGAGGCGGGGGCCGGCGTCACCCGTGGACTTCTCGGCGGACGCGGCCCGGGCCAGGATGAAACCGGCCGCGACGAGCGGCATCAGGATCCCGATGCCGAGGAAGAAGAGGTTGGTGGTGCCCCACAGGTTCAGGCCCCACCGCGAGGTGGTCAGGGGGACGATGGACCCGGCGAGGACCACGAGGACCGACGCGAGGAAGGCGACGTCCCAACTGGACAGCCTGAGTCCTGAGCCGGGGCCTCCGGTCGTTGCGGTAGCGGATGAATCCGGTGCGATGCTCATGTGGTTCCTCCTGTGCCACCCGGAACGGGCGACTCCCCAGCGATTGATCCAGACCGGGCGGTGCTCGCCGGTTCCCCTATGGATGGTCTCTGCACCATTGAACCAGCCACACCGGACCCTGTCCCCCCAGTTTGACGTGCGCGGCTTCACACCGACAGCGCTGGCGTTAGGCTAAAGACGAAGCCACCTGTGACTCCGGTTACACCCCGGGTGTCATCACGGTGGTCCTCGTCGACCGCGCCACCAAGGAGTACGCATGAGCACAACAGCGTCCAACGAATCGGCCTCCCCCTCCGCAGCCGCCGACGGCGGCACCATGGACACCCTCTCGCACGAGCACCGCAGCTTCCCGCCCTCGGCGGAGTTCGCCGCCCAGGCCGTGGCCGGGGCTGACCGCTATGAGGAGGCCGCCTCGGACCGGCTGGGCTACTGGGCCCACCGGGCGCGTGAGGTGCTGGACTGGGACCAGGACTTCACCGAGGTGCTGGACTGGTCGGACGCCCCGTTTGCGAAGTGGTTCGTCGGCGGCACCACCAACGCCGCCTACAACGCGCTGGACCGCCATGTGGAGGCCGGACTGGGCGACCGTGTGGCCATCCACTTCGAGGGAGAGCCCGGTGACTCCCGCTCCTGGACCTACGCCGAGCTCGCCGCCGAGGTCCGGCGGGCCGCCAACGCCTTCGAGTCGCTCGGGGTCACCAAGGGCGACCGCGTGGCCGTCTACATGCCGATGATCGCCGAGACCGTCATCACCATGCTGGCCTGCGCCCGGATCGGTGCGGTTCACTCCGTGGTCTTCGGCGGCTTCTCCGCGGATGCCCTGCGCTCGCGGATCGACGACGCCGAGGCCAAGCTCGTGGTCACCGCGGACGGCTCCTGGCGGCGTGGCAAGCCCTCGATGCTCAAGCCGGCGGTGGATGCCTCCCTGGCCGAGCCCGGCCATTCCGTGGCCCATGTCCTCGTGGTCCGGCGCAACGAGCAGGACGTGGAGTGGACGGCCGGCCGGGACCTGTGGTGGCACGACGTGCTGGGCGAGCAGTCGGATGAACACGAGCTGGTCTGGCATGACTCCGAGCACCCGCTGTACATCCTCTACACCTCCGGCACCACCGGGAAGCCGAAGGGCATCCTGCACACCACCGGCGGCTACCTGGTGCAGACCGCCGTCACCCACCAGGACACCTTCGATCTCCATCCCGAGACGGACGTGTACTGGTGCACGGCCGACGTCGGCTGGGTCACCGGGCACTCCTACGTCACCTACGCGCCCCTCATCAACGGCGCCACCCAGGTGATCTACGAGGGCACCCCCGACTTCCCGCACACCGGCCGCTGGTGGGAGATCGTGGCCAAGTACGGGATCACCATCATGTACACCGCCCCCACCGCCATCCGCACCTGCATGAAGTGGGGCCGGCAGGTGCCGGACGCCTTCGACCTGTCCTCGATCCGCGTGCTCGGATCCGTCGGCGAGGCCATCAACCCCGAGGCCTGGATGTGGTACCGGGAGGTCATCGGCGGCAACGCCGGCGCCGGAACGAAGAACGACGACGGCTCCGTCACCCCGGGTGCCCGCAAGGAGCACCCCGCCCCGATCGTGGACACCTGGTGGCAGACCGAGACCGGCGCCCACATGATCTCGCCCCTGCCCGGTGTCACGGCCACCAAGCCCGGCTCGGCCCAGACGCCCGTCCCGGGGATCACCGTGGACGTGGTGGACGAGGCTGGCCGGTCCTTCGAGGGTGCCGGTGCCGGCTTCCTGGTGATCCGGGATCCGTGGCCGTCCATGCTGCGCGGCATCTGGGGCGACCCCGAGCGCTTCAAGGAGACCTACTGGTCCCGGTTCGAGGGCGTCTACTTCGCGGGGGACGGCGCCCGCCGGGACGAGGACGGGGACGTCTGGGTCACCGGCCGGGTGGATGACGTCATGAACATCTCCGGCCACCGGCTCTCCACCTCGGAGATCGAGTCCGCCCTGGTCTCCCACCCGATCGTGGCGGAGTCCGCCGTGGTCGGCGCCACCGATGCCACCACCGGCCAGGCCGTGGTGGCGTTCGTGATCCTCACCGAGGAATCCCAGGTAGACGGAGCGGTTGATCCAGTCCAGACCGAGGCTGACCTGCGGGCCCACGTGGCCTCCGAGATCGGGGCCATCGCGAAGCCCAAGCACATCCTGGTGGTGCCGGAGCTGCCCAAGACCCGCTCCGGCAAGATCATGCGCCGGCTGCTGCGCGACATCGCCGAGGGGCGCGAGCTCGGCGACGTGACCACGCTGCGCGACCCGGACGTGATGTCGCAGCTCGAGGGGAAGATCAAGGAGCGCGAGGCGGCCGGCGAGGAGTGAGGCTGCACTGGGA
>NZ_JALDXU010000121.1:0-8475 GCF_032154715.1 Citricoccus sp.
GCGTCGCCCCCCGGTTGCGGCGCCCCGCCACCTCATCAGCCGGATGCGACGCCGGGGTCAGGTGTTCGGGCGAGACGAGGGAGCTCACTGCGTGGCCTTCTCGGCGAAGGAGGGCTCGAGGAGTTCGGCCAGGGCGCGGTCCACGTTCTCCTGGCTGGCCACGTCACCGGTCTCCACGAGGATGGGGCCGACGACCTCGAGGACGTCCAGTTGCGCCTGGCCGGGCACCGGGTCCACGTCCAGGTTGGAGCGCTCCTCGATGACGGTGGTGGCCACGTCCTGCTCGAGGCCGGCCACCTCGGCGAGGATGGCCGCGGTCTCCTCCGGGTTCTCGAGGGCCCACTCGCGGGCCTGCTCGTAGACGTCCACCACGGCCTGGGCCAGCTCGGGGGACTCCTCGAGGAAGGACTCCGTGGCGTTGAGGAAGCCGTAGGTGTTGAAGTCGACGTTGCGGTAGAACAGCTCGGCTCCCTCGGCCTCCGCCCCGGCCATGATGGGGTCCAGACCGGACCAGGCGTCCACGGACCCGTTGTTCAGGGCGGCATTGCCGTCCGCGTGCTGCAGGTTCTGCACCGTCACGTCCGACTCGTCCACGCCGGCCTCGCCGAGGGCCTGGATGAGGAAGAAGTAGGGGTCGGTGCCCTTGGTGGCCGCCACGTTCTTGCCGACCAGGTCCGTGACCTCGGTGATGTCCGAATCCGCGGTGGTGACCAGGGCGGACCACTCCGGCTGGGAATAGAGGCTGATGGTCTTGATCAAGGTGCCGTTGGCGCGGCTGAGCAGGGCGGCGGAACCGGCGGTGGAGCCCACGTCGATGGCCTCGGCCCGCAGGGCCTCGTTGGCCTTGTTGGAGCCGGCGGACTGGATCCAGTTCACGGTGACGCCCTCGTCCGCGAGCTCCTCCTCGAGCCAGCCCTGCTCCTTGATGACCAGGGAGAGCGGGTTGTACGTGGCGTAGTCGATGTTCAGCTCGCCGCCCTCGGCGTCACCGCCGGTCCCGGCCTCGGCGGCCTGGCCACCGGATCCCTCGCCGGCCACGCACCCGGTGAGTGCGAGGGCCGCGAGGGCGAGGGTGGCGGCGGAGAGGGTGAGGCGTGAGCGCATGGTGGTGCCTTTCGAGGGGGTGCGGTGCGTCCCCGGGCCGGGAGGGGTGGGGCGCCGGGTGGTCGGTCGGGTACGGAGGAGCAGGGCCGGTCAGTGGCGGTGGGCGTCCACACCGAGGCCGCCGAGCAGCTCGGTTCGGAGCCGGGCCAGTTCGGCCGAGCCGCGGTCCCGGGGCCGTTCGCCGGGAACGGTGACCACGGTGCGGGTGGTCGCGCCGGGGGCGGCACCCGGAGCGGGGTCCTGGCCGAGCAACAGGATCCGGTCGGCCAGCTGGAGGGCCTCGTCCACGTCATGGGTGACGAGCAGGACGGTGGTGGCGGTCTTGGCATGGACGTCCAGCAACAGGTCCTGCATCCGCAGCCGCGTCAGGGCATCGAGCGCGCCGAACGGCTCGTCCAGCAGGAGAACGCCGGGCCGCCGGGCCAGGGCCCGGGCCAGCGAGGTCCGCTGGGCCATGCCGCCGGAGACCTCGCGGGGCCGGAGGCCGGCATGCTCGGCCAGGCCCACCAGCTCCAGCAATCGGTCGACGCTCTCGCGCCCCTCGTCCCG
Source organism: Citricoccus sp. (assembly GCF_032154715.1). GTDB lineage: Bacteria > Actinomycetota > Actinomycetes > Actinomycetales > Micrococcaceae > Citricoccus. The sequence continues at coordinate 1,654 of NZ_JALDXU010000121.1, forward strand.
TCCCGTGCCCGGGGGCAGCCCCAGGGACACGTTCTGGTGGAGGGTGCGCCAGGGCATGAGGCGGGGTTCCTGGAACCCGACGGCGGTGCGGGAGCCATAGGGGCGGACGGCGGACCCGCCGACCAGGATCTGCCCGGTGTTGCCGCTGTCCAGGCCGCCCACGGCGCGCAGCAGGGTGGACTTGCCACAGCCGGAGGCGCCGAGGATGGCCAGGACCTCGCCCGGCTCCACGGTGAGGTTGATGTCCCGCAACACGGTGCGTGCGCCGTCGATGGCGGGGAAGGACCGGCCGACGTCGCGGAACTCGACCGCGAGGCTGGTGGTCTGTGCCGGCGGCGCCGTGAGGACGCTGGAACCGGGCAGGGACTCGGCAAGGGCAGTCACGGTGAATCACGCTCCATCGGTTCTGGCATGAGCACCTTCCCGGGTCATACGGGAGGTTGCTGCGGCGTCACGGAGCCAGATCTCTCGGCCGCTCTGGATGGTTGATTCGTCCAGTGAAGCAGAGAGGGCCGTATCCATGTCAAGCGCGGCAAGCGCCCCTGACGCCGGATCTGCAGGCGTCACAGCAACTCAGGGCGGTGATTCTCCCAACAGCGGCAGGATCTACGGCCAGGACCGCGAGACGTCATGGAGCGTCATGGGACGTCATCTGCGAGCGGTCATGCGCCGGCCGCGGTCCGGCGGCCGGGGAGCGGGGCGATGTGACGATCTATGACGTCAGTGCGGCTCAGTCACGCGCCGACGGTGGACCGGTGAGCACCTCGGCGCCGTCATCGGTGATGGCGATCGTGTGTTCGCTGTGCGCCGCGCGGCCACCGGTCGCGCTGCGAAGCGTCCAGCCGTCGGCGTCGGTGACGAGTCGATCGGTGCCCACCATGGCCCACGGTTCCAGGGCGAGCAGGAGGCCGGGACGCAGGAGGTAGCCCCTCCCTGGCCGCCCGGTATTGGGGATGTGGGGATCCTGGTGCATGGTGGAGCCGATGCCGTGGCCGCCGAACTCGGTGTTGACGGAGTAGCCGGCCTCGCGAAGGACGGATCCGATGGCGTGGGAGAGGTCGCCGATGCGGGCTCCGGGCCTGGCAGCGGCGATCCCCGCGGCCAAGGCTCGCTCGGTGGTGTCGATCAAGGCGACGCTCTCGGCGGATGTGGTCTCGCCGACGACGAAGCTGATGGCGGCATCCGCGGCGATGCCGCGCAGGGAGACCGCGAGATCGAGGGTCAGCAGGTCGCCGTCCGCCAGTGCGTAGTCATGCGGTTTGCCGTGCAGCACGGCGTCATTGACGGCCGTGCAGATGTGATGGCCGAAAGGCCCCCGGCCGAAGGACGGCTCGTAGTCGACGTAGCAGGACGTGGCCCCCGCCTCGATGATCATCGCGCGGGCCCAGGCATCGATGGTCAGGAGATTCGTGCCGACGGTGGCCCGGTCCCTCAGGGTCCGGAGAATCTCCGCGACCAGGGCGCCGGTGTCTCGGGCCCGGTTCAGCTCGGCAGGTGTCAGGATCTCGATCATGTGCAACTTCCTCCAGGGGCAATAACTATACCGGTCATATTATCCCGGTTCTAGAATGAGACCCATGGTGAGGTTGCCCCTGGGGCCGGAAGAGATCGAGCGCGGAGAGCGCCTGGGCGCTCTGTTGCGACGGGCACGGGCGGATCGCACGATGCTGGAGGTCGCGCTCGACGCCGGCGTGTCTCCCGAGACGCTGAGGAAGATCGAGTCAGGCCGGGTCGCCACGCCGGCCTTCCCGACCGTCGCCGCCGTCGCTGAGGTCCTCGGGCTCTCCCTCGACGCGGTGTGGGCCGAGATCAATCTCACCGAGAGCCGGGAACGGCGGCGCTGGGGCCAGCTGCGAGCACTCTGACCTCCGCTGACGGTCTGGGCCGCCCAGGTCCGGCAGGCATCGTCGAGCGCATTTGACACAGCGCACCACCGCCCGGCTTGATGGAGGGGACCACCATCCAGAGCGGCCGAGAGATCTGGCTCGTCGACGCCGCAGCAACCCGCCCGTCAGGGGCCAGGGTGCTACCGCCAGGACCGATGGAGCTTTCACATGACTGCCGTGCCGTCCCGCTACACCGCACTGTCCGCCCGTTTCGCCCCGGCCTTCGCCGAGGTGGCGCAGGGGGAGCTGCCCCGGGAGGCGGGCCGCCACCTGCCCTTCGCGGCTTTCGAGCAACTGCGGGAGCAGGGCCTGGGCTCCCTCAGCGTCCCGGAGTCCGCCGGGGGAGCGGAGGCGAGCCAGGAGGACGCCTTCCGGCTGCTGATGGACCTCGCTGCCGTGGACGCCAACACCGCCCACCTGCTGCGCAGCCACCTCAGCTTCGTCCAGCATGTGCTGGCCCAACCCGACCGCGCCGTCCGCGACCGCTGGCTGCGGCGCGTGGTCGAGGGGGAGGTGGCCGGCAGCGCCCTCTCCGAGGGACGCGACGCACCGCTCGGAGGGCTCGGGACCACCGTGACCCAGGATGAGGCGGGGCAGTTGCTGATCAGCGGACGCAAGTACTACACCACCGGCAGCATCTTCTCCACGTGGTCGCTGGCCACGGTCCGGCTGGACCGCAGCGTGTCCCGGGCGCGCCGGCGCAAGGTCCTGCCCTGTGGCACCGGAGTCCAGCGCGGCACATCCGGCGGCACGCCCGCCGGTACGACGCCGGCCGCCTCCTCGGGCGCCCGGGACGGATCCCAGCGCGCCGACGTCGCGCTCGCCGTGGTGAGGGTGCGGCAACCGCGGATCACGGTCAAAGACGACTGGGACGGCTTCGGGCAACGCCTCACCGGGACAGGGACCATGGAGTTCCACGGGGCCGGTGTGGAGGAGTTGCTGGCGCTGCCGTCCGCCGACGGCCCGGTCCCACTGCACCACGAGTCCACCCTGATGGCGTTGCTGGCGGGCATCGGGCGGGCTGCGCTACGTGACGGGGTGGAGCAGACCCGGCGGCGGCGGCGTTCGCCCAATACCGGGGGCGGGCTGACCCCGCGCGAGGACGACCAGCTGTTGGGGATCATCGGCGAACTCTCCGCCCAGCAGGCGACTGCCGAGGAGCTCGTGCGCGCCGCCGGACGGGACCTGGATGCGGCACTGGCGCTCGCCGCCGTCGGGCCCGAGCAGCCGGACGGAAAACCGGACGGTGCGCCGGACCGGCGTGTGGCCGGCGTCGGGATGGACGACGGCGGCGCCACGGCCGAGGCGATGCACCGCGCCGCCCTGACGGCGCACCGGGCGCACGTGATGGTGCCGAAACTGGTGCTGGACACCTGTACGCGGATCTTCGACACGCTCGGTGCCTCCGCCACCAGCACGGACCTGCAGCTGGACCGGCACTGGCGCAATGCCCGGACCATCGCCAGCCATGACCCGGCCGTGTTCATGGCCCGGATGGTGGGCGATTGGGAGGTCAACGGCACCCGCACGGTGCCCTACCTCCAGACCGGCGTCACCGACGAGATCTGAACCCCGACCCATCCGCAGGGGCATCGGCTCCGAACACCAGACAGCACCCTGCACCACAGCAGGCCACCCGACCGACACCCCACCGGACCACCACCGGACCGACACCCCAGGAGCCATGCGGATGAAGACACCACCCTTGTTGAACGACGCCCCTGACAGCTAGGCGGGTTCTGGCCCCACGCCCGGATAGGGTGGAGCCATGACGAGCACTGCAGGCACCGGACCCGGCCGCAGTGCTGCGCGCGAGCGGGACGCCCACTTGGTGGGCCTGCTCCAGCGCAGTGCCACCGGAGACCAAGAGGCCTTCGCGGCCTTCTACGACGCCGTGGCCCCCTCGGCCTACGGCCTGGCGCGGAAGATCGTGCGTGACGCCGACCTCGCGGCTGACGTCACGCAGGAGGCCCTCGTGGATGTGTGGCGCTCGGCCGAGCGCTTCAACCCTGACCGCGGATCCGTGGTGGGCTGGGTCTGCTCGATCACCCACCGCCGGGCCGTCGACCTGATCCGTTCCACCCAGTCCGGCCGTGACCGGGAGGAACGAGCCGGGATTGCCGGGTTCGAAAGGGACCGGGACGACGTGTCCGAGGCCGTGGAATCGGCGGAGGACCGGGAGCGCGTGACGAAATGCCTCGGCACGCTGACCGGTCTGGAATATGAGGCCGTGACGCAGGCCTACTACGGCGGCCTGACCTACCGGCAGGTCGCTGAACGACTCGGGGCCAAACTGGCCACCGTGAAATCCCGGATGCGCAGCGCGCTCCAACGACTACAGGACTGTTTGGGGGTGGGAGCATGACCAACGGAAACGAGCACGAGATCAAGAACGAGTTCGACGCGGAGTTGCTCGCCGCCTGGGCCCTGGACGCCGTGGACGAGGACGAGCGCCGCTCCATCGAGCAGCGGCTCGGCTCAGACCCCGAACTCCGTGCCCGGGCTGATGCCCTCAGCAGCACCGTCTCCCGCCTGGCGATGAGCACACCGGCGGAGCCTCCCGCCGACCTGCGGGGCCGTGTCCTCTCGGCCGTGGCCGAGTCCGGCCAGGACGCCCGTCCTGATCAGGACGCCGGGGCCTCGCCCCTGGCAGGACACGGTGCGGACGGCCGCCCCGACGCTGGCGCCGAGCGATCCGGCGTCGCCGATCTGGACCGTCACCGTGCCCGACGCCGGCCGACTGCGCGCCGCTGGTGGGTGGGGGCGGTCTCGGCCGCCGCGGCCGCCGCCGTCGCCGTGGCCGTGGTGGTGAGCCAGCCGTGGGCCCCCACAGGTGGCGTGACCGAGGGTGACCAGCTCACCGCTATCGAGCAGATTCTGCAGGTGGACGGCGCTGAGCGGCTCGAGTCCCCGGTGACCGGCGGGGGTGAGGTCGAGGTGGCCCGCGCCCCGTCCGGTGAGACCGTGCTGGCCGCACGGGGCCTGCCGGCTCCCGCCGAGGGCCGCGACTACCAGATGTGGACCATTCAGGGTGAGGCGGCCCCGCAGCCGGCCGGGCTGCTGGAGGTCCAGGACGGCCTCGCCCTCGTGCGGATGCAGGACGTCCCGGCGGATGCGGCGCTCGCCGTCACCGTGGAACCGGCCGGCGGCTCCGAGGCGCCGACCACGGATCCGATCGTGGTCCTCGCCTCGAGCTGACACCGCAGCTCCCCTCTCGTTTTGCGGGCAGATATGAGTACTCGTTTCTGCCCGCACAACGGAGAAGCCGGGTGACTCCGCGTGAACCCCGCTTGGGGTCGTGCCCGGAGGTGTGGTGCAATCGATGGGTACCCATCCAGAGCGGCCGAGAGATCTGGCTCGATGACGCCGCAGCAACCACCGGGCAACCGGACAGGTGCTACCGCCAGGACCGATGGAAGGAGCACCACCGTGTCTGTTCCCAGCACCGAGAACGCCCATGGATCGAACCAGCTTCCCGAGGGCGTGCCCACCACCGCCGCCGGCCAGCGCGAGATCCTCTTCAACGCCTTTGACATGAACTGTGTGGCCCATCAGTCACCCGGACTCTGGCGCCACCCCGAGGACCGCGCCCGCGACTACAACACCCTGGACTACTGGACCGGGCTGGCGCAGACGCTGGAGCGGGGCCTGTTCGACGGCCTGTTCATCGCCGACGTCCTCGGGCCCTATGACGTCTACGGCTCCTCCGACGAAGCCACCCTGAAGGCCGGTACCCAGGTCCCGGTCAATGACCCGATGCTCGTGGTCCCGCCGATGGCCGCCGTGACCGAACACCTGACCTTCGGGGTCACCGCCGGCACCGCCTACGAGCACCCCTACCCGTTCGCCCGGCGCCTGGCCACCCTGGACCACCTGACCGAGGGCCGCGTGGGCTGGAACGTGGTGACCGGCTACCTGCCCTCCGCCGCCATCAACATGGGCCAGGAGGACCAGATGGAGCACGACGAGCGGTACAACCACGCCGACGAGTACCTCGACGTGGTCTACAAGCTCCTCGAGGGCTCCTGGGAGGACGACGCCGTCGTCAACGACAAGGAGTCCGGGGTCTTCATCGACCCGTCCAAGGTCCACCGGATCGAGCACGAGGGCACCTACTTCAAGACCCCCGGCATCGCCTTCACCGAGCCCAGCCCGCAGCGCACCCCGGTGATCTACCAGGCCGGCGCCTCCACCCGCGGACGGGCCTTCGCCGGCAAGCACGCCGAGGCCGTGTTCATCAACTCGCCCACGGACGACCTGATCAAAGGCACCACCGCGAAGATCCGCCAGGCGTTGGTCGAGGCCGGCCGTGATCCCTACGACGTCCGCGTGATGTCCATGCAGACCGTCGTCACCGGCGCCACCGACGAGGAGGCCCGCGCCAAGTACGAGGAACTCACGCGGTACATCGACGTGGAGGGCGGACTGGTGCTGATGTCCGGCTGGATGGGCATCAACCTGGCCGAATTCGAGCTCGACGAGCCGATCGGGGACGTGAAGTCCAACGCCATCCAGTCCGCCGTGGAGACCTTCAAGAAGGCCTCCGGTGACGCCGAGTCCGAGTGGACCGTGCGCAAGCTGGCCGAGTGGGTCGGCGTGGGCGGGTTCGGTCCGGTCATCGTCGGCTCCGGTGCGACCGTGGCCCGGGAACTGGCGCGCATCCAGGACGAGACCGACGTGGACGGCTTCAACCTCGCCTATCACATCACCCCCGGCACCTTCGAGGACGTGGTGGAGTACGTGGTCCCCGAACTGCAGCAGCTGGGCCGCTACAAGACCGAGTACGCCGAGGGCACCATGCGCCACAAGCTCTTCGGGCGCGGAGACCACCTGCCGCAGAACCACTACGGCTCCTCCTTCGCCCTGCGGAACCGCGCGCACGCCTGAGGGGCGGGCCGGCGTCGGGCCGGATACACACCCGTGTCCGATGCCGTGC
>NZ_JALDXU010000122.1:0-8420 GCF_032154715.1 Citricoccus sp.
CCCGGGTGGGTGCGCCGCCGTCGTGCTGTTCTCAGGTGCGGCTCAGCTCCTGAGCGCTCAGGAGAGGCGCTCGGCGACGTGGTCGATGCAGGCCAGCAGGGCCGTGACATCATCCGGATCGATGGCGGCGAACGTCGCGATGCGCAGCTGGTTGCGGCCGAGCTTGCGGTACGGCTCCACATCCACCACGCCGTTGTCCCTCAGGACGGTGGCCACAGCGGCGGCGTCGACGCTGTCGTCGAAGTCGACCGTGGTGATCACGGCGGACCGGTCCTCGGGGCGGGAGACGAAGGGGGTGGCGAAACTCGAGCCGTCAGCCCAGGAATAGACCCGGTTGGAGGAGTCGGCGGTCCGGGCGGTGGCGAAGTCCAGGCCGCCGTTGGAGTTCATCCACTGGACCTGGTTGTCCAGCATCACCAGGGTCGCCAGGGCCGGCGTGTTGTAGGTCTGGTCCTTGACGGAGTTGTCCACGGCGGTCTTCAGGTCCAGGAAGTCCGGGATCCAGCGACCGGAGGCCTTGATCTCCTCCACCCGGGCCAGCGCCGCAGGGGAGAAGAGCGCCAGCCAGAGGCCACCGTCCGAGGCGAAATTCTTCTGGGGGGCGAAGTAGTAGGCGTCGGCCTGGGACACGTCCACGGGCAGGCCTCCGGCGGCGGACGTCGCATCCACGAGCACCAGTGCGTCATCGGCGGCACCGGACACGCGTCGCACGGGAGCGGCCACGCCGGTCGAGGTCTCGTTCTGCGGCCAGGCGTAGACATCCACGCCGTCCTCGGCCTGCGGCTCGGGGCGGGTACCCGGCTCGGAGGTGAGGATGGAGGAGGCCTCCAGGAACGGGGCCTGGTCCGTGGCCTTGGCGAACTTGGAGCCGAACTCACCGAAGGACAGGTGCTGGGCCTTGCTGCGGACCAGTCCGAAGCTGGCGGCATCCCAGAAGGCGGTGGAGCCGCCCACGCCGAGGATGACCTCGTAGCCTTCCGGGGCGGAGAAGAGCTGCGTCAGACCCTGACGGACGCTGCCGACCAGGTTCTTGACCGGTGCCTGCCGGTGGGAGGTACCGAGCAGCGTCGGGCCGGCGGCCAGCAGTGCCTGCACCTGGTCCGCGCGCACCTTGGACGGCCCGGCGCCGAACCGTCCGTCCTGCGGCAGCAGGTTCTGGGGGATGGTCACCTCGGGTGTGCTCATGGGATCTCCTGACATGTGGGTGGGTCTCGGCCTGGCCGCGAAAGGCCATTCTCCCGCACCGCGGGGCCCGGGGGCGCCACGTGTCGGGCCGGCCCTGCTCGGCCCGTGGCGGAACCCGCCCCCCGATCCCGGCCGCACGACTAGGATGGATGGTGGACTTCCCGTGTCCGCGCCCGGCACGATCGTCGGGCAGCGACGGACACGACGCAACGTTGGGGACCTGGAGAGGAACATCAGCCGTGACGGACCTGATCGATACCACCGAGATGTATCTGCGCACCATCCTCGAACTCGAGGAGGAGAGCATCGTCCCGCTGCGCGCCCGCATCGCCGAGCGCCTGGACCATTCCGGCCCCACCGTGTCCCAGACCGTCGCCCGCATGGAACGTGACGGCCTGGTGCACGTCCGCAACGACCGGCACCTGGAGCTGACCGAGGACGGCCGGGAGAAGGCTGTGGGCGTGATGCGCAAGCACCGCCTCGCCGAGCGCCTGCTGGCTGACGTCATCGGCCTGGACTGGGCCTATGTGCATGAGGAGGCCTGCCGCTGGGAGCATGTCATGAGCGAGCAGGTCGAATTGCGCCTGCTGGAGCTGCTGCACAACCCGGCGGAGTCGCCCTATGGAAACCCGATCCCGGGCCTGGGCCACCTCCAGGCCCCGGCACCGGGCAACGAATCCCCGTTCGACCGGGGTGAGCGGCTCTCGGCGGTGTCCGGCCAGCCCGGCCGCTATACCGTGGTGCGCCTGACCGAGGCCATTCAGACGGACCCCGAGCTGTTGGGAGAGCTGGCCCTGGCCGGAGTCCGTCCCAACCAGGACATCGAGATCATGGCCAGTGACGGATATGTCACGGTCCGGCCCGCGGAGGCCGTCGAGGGCGGGGTGGCGCTCGAGGTCAACGGGGAGACCGCCTCGCACATCATCGTGGAGCGCCGCCAGCTCTGAACTCCTGCGGTCAGTCGACCGATTGCGGGTGACCAGGGGCGTTGTGGCATGATGTGATGCGGTGCAGGCCGGCGCCCGGCTCCGGCCGGTGGCGCGGCGCTGAAGGCTCCGGAACGTGGACCGGCGTGACATACCGCCGACGGGCCTCCGGAAACCGTTGAAAAAAGCACGGGCGTTACGTGTTTTGCACCGATTCGTGATCCGTCGTTGATCGAAAGATCCGCGGAATCACGCGGATTCGGGCCCTCCCACTCGAGTTGTCCCCAGGCCTCGTGACCTCAGCGTGACATTCATAAACTTTTGATATACCTTGGATCCAGCGCTTCGGACAGTCCTGATCGAAGCGACCGACCGTTGGTTTGCCATTCCCCCCGCGACCACGGTGCACTCAGCAGTCGTCAATCATGGCGGGGGCGGACTCTGTCCGGAGGCACGTGAGAGAGGTATTTACGTGTCGAAGCGCAGCTCCGCAGCACGCCATCGCGCCGTTCAGGCGAACTCCAACCCGCTGGAGGCCATCTCCAAGGCCGTCTCGTCGAACGCCGGGACCGTCGGTCGCCAGGCCGCCGTCGTGGCAGCCGCCTCCGGGCTCGTGCTGTCGATCGGCATGCCGGCCCAGGGTGCCGCCCCGGCCGTCCGTGAGACCACCAGCATTCCGGCCCCGGGCCTGGACATCGAGCGCGCCGCGGTGACCACCGTCAACGTCGCCGCCGCCAAGGACGCACCGGTCCAGCTCGACCGTGCCCCGGTCACCTCGAAGCCGGCACCCGAGCCGGAGCCGGCCCCCGAGCCCGCGCCGGCTCCGGAGCCCGAGTACACCGCTGCCTCGCAGAGTGAATCCACTGAGCAGACCGAACAGACCGAGCGGTCCACCCCCTCGGAGTCCTCTTCCACTTCTTCGTCCTCCTCGTCCTCTTCTTCGGATGAGTCCCAGGAGTCCTCGCGGGAGTCGTCCGCGCCCCGGCAGGCCGCTGCAGAGCCGGCTCCCGCCGCGCAGAGCTCCAGCGTGGGCGGCGTCGTGGGTGCCGCCTATGCCGGCGTGGGCGTGCCGTACGTCTACGGCGGCAAGACCACCTCGGGCTGGGACTGCTCGGGCTTCGTGGCCTGGGCCTACGCCCAGGCCGGGATCAACATCCCCTCCTCCACGTCCGCCATCCGTGGCTCCGGGCTCTTCGTGCAGACATCCAACCCGAAGCCGGGCGACCTGGTGTTCCAGAACGGTGGCGGCCACGTCGGCATCTACGTCGGCAACGGCCAGATGATCGGCGCCCAGAACCCCTCCGTGGGCACCTTCCAGCACTCCGTGACCCGGAACCCGCTGATGGGGTACTACACCTACGTCGGCTGACCACCGACTGCATGACCCGGCGCTGAGTGCCGGTGACTGACGACTGCTACGAGGACCCCTCCGCACGGAGGGGTCCTCGGTCGTCTCCACCATGAATCGGGCGTGAAGGCACCGTGAACACTCTCGGAGACACGCCCGGTCGCGGGGGTGCCTGAACCGCGGGGTGCCCGGGGGCGCGTATCCTGAGTCTGATCGTCAACCCGATTCATCCCCGCAGACGCCGGATGGCCGGGTCGGTACCCGGCGGACGATCCGGCGCCCGCGGCACAGACGAAGCCGCGAGGTACGTCCCATGCGCACTCTGGTCCTGAATGCCGGCTACGAGCCGCTGTCCGTCGTCAGCTACCGGCGCGCCATCCTGCTGGTGGGCACCGGGAAGGCGAGTGTGCTCGCCGATGGCGGGGATCCCGTCGTCGGACCCTCCACCACCGTGCGCCGGCCCGCCGTCATCCTGCTCACCCGGTACGTCCGCATCCCGCACTCCGAGTCGACGCCCGTGTCCCGCCGCGGGGTGCTGCGCCGCGATGGTCACCTCTGCGCCTACTGCGGGCGGGCCGCCACCACGGTGGACCACGTGCACCCGCGGTCCCGCGGTGGTGAGGACTCCTGGGAGAACCTCGTGGCCTGCTGCCTCGCCTGCAACAACGCGAAGGGGGACCGCACCCTGGCCCAGATCGGCTGGGCCCTGCGCGTCGTCCCGGCCCGCCCGCGCGGCGCCCAGTGGAGGATCCGTGAGCTGGAGAAGCCCGCCGAGCAGTGGACGGACTTCCTCGCGGCCGTGGCCTGATCCGGCCTCGGTCAGGGCTGTGGTTAGGGTGTCCACACCGGATCCCCGGGGTGCCCGGATCTAGACTGATGCGGTGTCCGAGACCCAGCCTGCCGCGCCAAAGCCACCCACCGTGCCCCCGGCCACCGGATGGCCAGCCGAGCTGATGACCGCACTCGAGCTGGACGGTGTCCACCCGGACTTCGCCCGGCTGGCGAGCCTGGCCCGGCACGCCGCGGCCACCTCCGGGAACGACGAGGACGCGGCGGCCACCGCGTTCATCGCCGGCTACGCCGCGGGTCTGGCCGAGGGATCGGGCCAGGCCTGCTTCGACCGGGCCCACCGCGCGTCGCTCCGGGGAATCGAACGGCTGCTGGACCGGCCCACCCCATGAGTATGGAACGGGCGGCCATGCAGGCCATGCGGCGGGCCAGCCACGGCGATCCCTCCGACGGTCGGCGGCTCCAACCGGGCACCATCCGGCGCACCCTGGACTTCGTCCGCCGGTACAAGGGCAAGCTGGTCTTCTACCTGATCCTCTCCGTGGTCGGGGCGGTCCTGGGCGTGGCCTCGCCGATCCTGGCCGGTGACGTGGTGGATGCGATCGTGGGTGGCGGCAACGCCGACCGCATTGTCCAGCTGGCCCTGCTGATCGCCACGGTGGCCGTCCTGGACGCCGTCCTGGCCGTGGTGACCCGCTGGTTGTCCTCAGACCTGGGCGAACGGATCATCTACGACCTGCGCACGGCGGTGTTCGACCACGTGCAGAAGATGCCGATCGCGTTCTTCATGCGGACCCGGACCGGGGCGTTGGTCTCCCGGCTCAACAACGACGTGATCGGCGCCCAGACGGCGATCTCGAGGACCCTGTCCGGCGTGGTGATGAACTTCGTCTCCGTGGTGCTCACCCTGATCGTCATGCTGACCACCTCGTGGCAGATCACCCTGGTCTCGTTGGTGCTGCTGCCGCTGTTCTTCATCCCCGCCCGGGTCATGGGCGGCAAGATCGCCGAGCTCAGCCGCAGCCAGGCGAACCACAATGCCGCGATGGGCGATCAGATGACCGAGCGCTTCTCCGCCCCCGGTGCCACGCTGGTCAAGCTCTTCGGCCAGCCGCTCCGCGAATCGGCCGAGTTCGCGGCACGGGCGGACCGGGTGCGGGCCACCGGTGTGGGGATCTCCGTGCGCCAGTCCGTGTTCATGACCGCCCTGACGCTCGTCTCGGCGCTGGCCCTGGCCGCCGTGTACGGCGTCGGCGGGCTGCAGGCCCTGGCGGGTGAGCTCAACGCGGGAGACGTGGTCACCCTCGCCTTGCTGCTGACCCGGCTGTACGGCCCGCTGACCGGCCTGGCCAGTGCGCGGGTGGAGATCATGGGCGCCCTGGTCTCCTTCGACCGGATCTTCGAGGTCCTCGACCTGGAACCGCTCATCCGGGAGACGCCCGGGGCGCGGGCCATCCCGGCCGGACCCGTCACCCTCGAGGTGCAGGACGTCCGCTTCGCGTACCCGAGCGCGGACCAGGTCTCCCTGGCCTCCCTCGAGGACGTCGCGGTCCTGGACCGCCGGGGCGGCTCCGAGGTCCTGCACGGCATCTCCTTCACCGTGCACCCCGGGCAGACCTACGCCCTGGTCGGCACCTCCGGAGCGGGCAAGTCGACCATCGCGTCCCTGCTGGCGCGGCTGTACGACGCCGGCTCCGGCACCATCCGCTACAACGGCACCGATCTGAGGGACACCACGTTCGCGTCCCTGAAGGAGACGGTCGGCATGGTCACCCAGGACGGGCACCTCTTCCATGACACGATCCGCGGAAACCTGACCCTGGCCCGGCCCGAGGTCGGTGACCCCGAGATCTGGGACGCGATCGACCGGGCCCGGTTGCGCGGGGTCCTGGAAGGCCTGCCGGACGGGCTGGACACCGTGGTGGGGGAGCGCGGCTACCGGCTCTCCGGCGGTGAGCGCCAGCGCATGACTATCGCCCGACTCCTGTTGGCCGCTCCGCGCGTCGTGCTGCTGGACGAGGCCACCGCGGCCCTGGACTCCACCTCGGAGAAGGCCGTGCAGGCCGCCCTGGCCGAGGCCCTGCAGGGGCGCACCGCGGTGGTCATCGCCCACCGGCTCTCCACCATCCGCTCCGCCGACCGCATCCTCGTGGTGGAGGGCGGGCGCGTGGTGGAGGAGGGCCCGCATGAGGCACTGCTAGCCGCCGGTGGACGGTATGCGGAGCTGTACCGGACGCAATTCGACGATCCGTCCATGGACACACCGCGGTGATGGGGTGCCCCCGACTGGATTCGAACCAGCGACCTGCCCTTTAGGAGAGGGCCGCTCTATCCTGCTGAGCTACGGGGGCCAGGGACCGTGGACGCTGGGCCTTCAGCCCGGAGCGCCGGTCCACCAGAACATCCTACTGAATGATCTGCGCCTTGCGCTCGGTGACCGAACGGCGGGCCTTGCCGAGGAGCATCAGCACTACCCAGAGGGCGATCGCCACCAGCAGCACCCATCGAGCCGAGGTGAACACCGAGGCCAGCCCGGCCCCCGCCCCGCCGGCGTCCAGGGCCGACTCGATGAGCATGTTCTCCGCGATGTCCACGACGGCGAAGACGGCGCCGGCGGTGTACGAGAGCCAGCGACCCCAGCCCCGCGGCAGGCACCACGCGGCCACGGCGGACACGCAGAGGAAGACGAACAGCGGGAAGATCACCCCGGCGGTCTTGTGCACCCAGTTCAACTGGCCGTGAGCGGCCTCGTTCATCGCCCCGTCGAGTTGCGCGAGCTCCGCCGCGTCATAGGTGAAGCGGTGGTCCGGCATCGGCAGGCCCCCGGACAGGGCGGACATCTGCGGCAACACCATGATGTGCAGGTAGAAGAACATGAACAGCGTGGCGCCGATCAGCGCGATGACGAGCATGCCGGGGCTGCCCTGCTGCTGGCCGGAGGCCCGCAGGTCCTGCCTCACCTGGTGCACGGACACTCCGGGGTGCCGGACGGGCCCGACGTCGGCCGGACGCTTGTCCTGCCCCGTCGTCTGGCGCTGGGAGCCGGCCCGGGCCGGATGGCCGACGGGGCCCTTCTTCTGCTTCTTCTTCTGCGACACGTGGAACCTCCAGCCTCGATTATCCCAGGTGTCCGGGCTGTTCGCGGCCCGCATCGGCCAGCCCCTGGTGGCGCGGTCTCCAGCCCCGCCCGGAGGCCCTTTCCCGGCTCCAGGAAAGTTTTTTCATCTCCGACCCATCCGAACCCCGTGTGACTCCGAACACCCTGTACTGGAACAACAACGAGGAGATTGTCATGCGTAAGAAAATGCTCTTGGCCCCCGTGATCGCGCTGGGTGCCCTGACCCTGACGGCGTCCCCCGCCCTGGCCCACAGTGGCCATGGCGGCGACGGGAGTACCGCCGGCACCACGACCAGCACCCACGAGGGCTCCTGGTCCGGCCAGGCCACCCTGGACCCGCTGAACAACAGCGGCACCACCGGGCAGGCCATGATCGAATTGAATGACAACGAGGCCACGGTCACGGTCGACGTTGCCGGGGCCGCGGAGACCTTCATGGACGGCCCGTTCCCGCACGCCCAGCACATTCACATCGCCAGCCAGGGCGTCTGCCCCACCCCGGAGGCCGACACCGACGGTGACGGTGCGGTGAGCACCCCGGAGGGCCATCCCTTCTACGGGGAGATCGGCACCTCCCTGACCACCGAGGGTGACACCAGCGCCGATTCGGCCCTCGCGGTCGAGCGGTTCCCGGGCGGTTCCGCCTACAACTACGAGCGCACCTTCGAGCTCAATGACGCCACCGCCGCCTCGCTGGCGGACGGCACCGCCGTGGTGGTGGTGCATGGCGTGGATCCGACCCTGCTGAGCGCTGAGGCGCAGGAGAAGATGAGCGAGTTGGATCCGGCGCTGCCCCTGGCGGCCACCCTCCCGGCGGCCTGCGGCACGGTGAACGTCTCGCAGATGGGCCAGATGCCGGAGGGCGGGGCTGATACCGGATCGCCGGTCCAGCAGTCCGACACCTCGGGGATCTTCCTGGGGGTCGGTGCTCTCGCCGTGGCCGCACTGGGTGGCGGCGCGTGGGCGGTCAGCCGCCGTTCGAGCCGGGCCTGAGCGACCGGAGGCAGTCCACACCATGAAGTCCCCTACTACCGGTCGCCGCGCAGTCCTGGCG
>NZ_JALDXU010000018.1:0-44149 GCF_032154715.1 Citricoccus sp.
CGTGAGTTCGTCACAGCATATTGACAACCGGCTGATGAGTCTAGGAGGCTAGGCCACTAGTAGAGTGATCCACTTCACACGCCCTCGGAAGGCATTCCTATGTCAGAACCCCTCATCGCGATCGTCATCCTGGCCGCCATGTTCATCCTCGCCACCGTGCTGCCCATCAACATGGGGGCCTTGGCCTTTGTGGGCGCCTTCGTCCTCGGGGCACTCTTCCTGGGGATGGAGGCCGATGACATCATGGCCAACTTCCCCGGGGGGCTCTTCCTCACCCTCGTCGGCGTCACCTATCTCTTCGCCATCGCCCAGAACAACGGCACGATCGACCTGCTGGTCAGACGGGCCGTGAAACTCGTGGACAACCGGGTCGCCCTCATCCCGTGGGTCATGTTCACCCTCACCGCGGTCATCACGGCCGTGGGCGCGCTCGGCCCGGCAGCGGTGGCCATCATGGCCCCCATCGGCCTGAACTTCGCCGCCAAGTACAAGATCAACCCGCTGATGATGGGCATGCTGATCGTCCATGGCGCCCAGGCCGGCGGCTTCTCCCCCATCGCCGTCTACGGCGTGATCGTCAACGGCCTGATCGCCGACGCGGGCTTCGCGTTCAGCCCGACGGCCCTGTTCCTCAGCTCCCTGATCTTCAACGCGGTCATCGCCGTCATCCTGTTCCTGGTCCTCGGCGGCCGGTCCCTCGTGGGAACCCGGGTGTCACATTTCGCCGAATCCGTCTCGGACGCCCGCCTCCACGCCTCCGTGGGCGCCCGCGCGGCCGGCGTCGACTTCAAGGGTTCCGGCAGCGGTACCTACGGTCCCCGGGATCCGGCCGGCGACGGCCCGTCCGCCTCTCCCTCACAGACGGTCACGTTCCCCCAGATCGCCACCATGCTCGGCCTGGTGGCCCTGGCCGTGGTCGCCCTCGGCTTCCAGGTGGACATCGGCTTCGTGTCCATCACCATCGCCGTGATCCTCGCGCTGCTCTCGCCGAAGGCTCAGAAGGGAGCGGTCAACAAGATCAGCTGGCCGACGGTGCTGCTGATCTGCGGCATGCTGACCTTCGTCGGCACGCTCCAGGAGGCCGGGACGATCACGTACGTCTCCGACGCCGTCGCCCAGATGGGCATGCCGCTGCTCGCCGCCCTGATGATCTGCTACATCGGTGCCGTGGTCTCCGCCTTCGCCTCCTCCACCGCCATCCTCGCGGCCCTGATTCCCCTGGCCGTCCCCTTCCTCGACTCCGGGTCGGTCAGCGCCATCGGCGTCGTCTGTGCCCTGGCCGTCGCCTCCACGGTGGTGGATGTGTCCCCGTTCTCCACGAACGGCGCCCTGGTCCTCGCGAATGCGCCGGAGGGGACGGACGCCGACCGCTTCTACAAGCAGATCCTCACCTACGGGGCGATCGTGGTGGTCGTCGCCCCGCCGCTGGCCTGGCTGACCATGGTGGTCCCGGGATGGATGTGAGCCGCCACCGCCCGGAGCCACGGGCGGATCCGCAGACCGACCGCCAGACCGATCAGCAGACCGACCACGAGAGGACACCATGACCACCACCGCAGGACCGCTCAGCGGCTACACCGTCCTGGACCTCACCCGGGCCCTGGCCGGCCCCCACGCCGGGATGATGCTCGGCGACCTCGGCGCCCGGGTGATCAAGGTCGAGACCCCCGGCACCGGCGATGACACCCGGTCCTGGGGACCGCCGTTCGTCGGCCCGGAGGAGGACCCCCAGGCCACTTACTACCTCTCCTGCAACCGCAACAAGGAATCCATCGCGCTGAACCTCAAGAGTGAGGAGGGCCGGGCCACCCTGGTCGAGCTTGTCCGGCGGTCCGACGCCCTGTTGGAGAACTTCCGCACCGGTGTGCTGGACCGGCTCGGATTCCCGGTGGAGACCCTGCACGAGATCAATCCCCGGCTCGTCATCCTCTCCATCACCGGGTTCGGCCATGACGGCCCCGAGGCCTCCCGCAGCGGCTACGACCAGATCGTGCAGGGCGAGGCCGGGCTGATGTCCCTCACCGGCTCCGGACCGGACGACCCCCAGCGCGTGGGCGTCCCGATCGCCGACCTGCTCTCGGGGATGTACGGGGCCTACGGCCTGCTCGCGGCGCTCCTGGACCGCGAGCGGACCGGGAAGGGGCAGGTTGTGAGGACGTCCCTGCTGGCCGCGGTGGTCGGCGTCCACGCCTTCCAGGGGACCCGCCAGACCGTGGCCGGCCAGACCCCGCAGGCCCAGGGCAACCACCATCCCTCGATCGCCCCCTACGGCCTCTTCCACTGCCAGGACGGCAGCGTCCAGATCAGCGTCGGCAACGAGCGGTTGTGGAGGACGTTCTGCGCCACCGTCGGCCTCGATCCCGAGGAACCGGACTTCGCCACGAACGCGCTGCGGGTGGAGCACCGGGACCGGCTCATCCAGGTGATCGAACAGGCCTTCAGCACCCATTCGCCCGCCGAATTGCTGGACCGGCTGGACACCGCTGGCATCCCTGCCGGGAAGGTGCGGTCCCTGGACGAGGTCTACGCCTGGGACCAGGTCGAGTCCCAGGGCCTGCGCCTCACCGTGGACCACCCCCTCCTCGGCGACATCGACCTCCCCGGCCCCCCGCTGCGGTTCTTCGACGCGGCCTCGGGGCAGGAGACCACGAAGCGGGCCCACACCGCCCCGCCACTGCTGGACCGGGACGCCGAGGCCATCCGGTCGTGGCTGGCATGACCGGCGCCGAGGTGCGGCGGCGGCGCTCTGCCGCGCAACTTCTGGCCCTGGTGCTGGACGAGGGGACCTTCACCCCGTGGGATCGCCCAGCCCAGCAACCCCCCGCCGGCCCCCGGTATGCCGCCGAGCTGGAGGAGGCCCGCCGCGTCACCGGTGCCGACGAGTCCGTCATCACCGGCCGGGGGCTGATCCGCGGCCGGCCCGTGGCCGTGATCGTCTCCGAGTTCGGCTTCCTGGCGGGCTCCATCGGCCGGGCCGCCTCCCGCCGCATCACCGACGCCGTCCGACGCGCCACCGAGGAGGGCCTGCCCCTGCTCGCCTGCCCGGCCTCCGGCGGCACCCGGATGCAGGAGGGGACCCCCGCCTTCCTGTCCATGGTGGACATCACCCAGGCCATCCACCGGCACAAGGACCGGGGCCTGCCCTACCTGGTCTACCTCCGGCACCCCACCACCGGCGGCGTGATGGCCTCCTGGGGATCACTGGGTCACGTGACCCTCGCCGAGCCGGGCGCCCTGCTCGGGTTCCTCGGGCCCCGCGTCTTCGAGGCCCTCAACTCAGAGCCGTTCCCCAGCGGGGTGCAGACGGCGGAGAACCTCCACCGTCTGGGGATCATCGACGGCGTCACGGCCCCTGATGACCACCCGGTCCTGCTCGACCGGGTGCTGCGCATCGCCGCCCCGGCACCCCGGTCCGGCTCGTCCGGTCCGGACGGGACGACGCCGGCCCCGGCCAGCGCCACTGCCGGCCCCGGCACCACCTCCGCCTGGCACTCCATCGAGCGGACGCGCCACCGCGGACGGCCCGACCTGCAGCGCCTGCTGGCCGAGGGCGCGGACGACGCCGTGGTCCTGCACGGCACGGGTCAGGGCGAGGCCGACCCCGGGCTGACCCTCGCCTTGGCCCGCTTCGGCACCCAGCCGTGCGTCGTCGTCGGGCACCAGCGGCCGGGCCCCGGGGAGCGCCAGATGGGCCCGGCCTCCCTCCGTCAGGCCCGGCGGGGCGTCCAGGTGGCCCAGGAACTGCGCCTGCCCCTGCTCACCGTCATCGACACGGCCGGGGCGGAGCTGTCCCGCGAGGCCGAGGAGGGCGGGCTGGCCGGAGAGATCGCCCGGACCCTCGCCGACCTGATCGGGACCCCGGCGCCCAGCGTGTCCGTCCTCTGGGGGCAGGGTGCGGGCGGCGGAGCGCTGGCCCTGGTCCCGGCGGACCGGGTCATCGCCGCCGAGCATGCGTGGCTCTCGCCCCTGCCCCCGGAGGGTGCCAGCGCGATCGTCCACCGGGACACCCTGCACGCCGCCGAGCTGGCGGAGGCGCAGGACGTCAACGTCGCCGCACTGCACCGGATCGGGCTCGTGGACCACGTGGTGCCGGAGGAGCCGGCCGCCGAGGTCGACCCGCGCGGTTTCTGTGCGGCCATGGCCTCGGCCATCGAGTACGAGCTGTCACGGGCGGTCCGTCTTCCCGACGCCGACCGGCTCGGCTTGAGGGCCGCCAGATTCGACCGACTGGGTTGCTGACGCGGCCGGAGGGGAGGCGCCGGTGGAGGTGCTGACGGCGCTCGCGATTCTCGCGGCCGGGCTCGGCGGAGGCCTGGTCGTCACCGCGATCGGGGCGGGCTCTCTGGTGACCTTCCCCGTCCTGCTGGCCGTCGGCCTGCCGCCCGTGGTCGCGAACGTCTCCAACACCATCGGGCTCGTGCCGGGGAACATCACCGGCACCTGGGGCTACCGCCATGAGCTCGCGGGCCGCCGCGGCCTCGTCCTCGGCGTCGCCGCCACCACCGCCGTCGGTGCGGTGGCCGGGGCCCTGCTCCTCCTCTCCCTGCCGCCCGAGGCCTTCTCGCGGCTGGCACCCTGGCTGATCCTGCTCGCCGCCACCCTCGTCGGCGTCCAGCCCGTCGTCTCCGGGTCGCTGCGGCGGCGGGCGCTCCGCCGGGGAGACACACCCCGGGGTCCCCGTAGCCGCCTGCCGGCACCCCTGGCCTGGGTGTCGGCGGCGATCGGCGTGTACGGCGGCTACTTCGGGGCGGGTCAGGGCGTCATGCTCGTGGCCTGCCTCGCCCTGGGACTTCGGGAACGGCTCCAGACCGTCAACGCCCTGAAGAACGTGGCCGTGCTGGCCGCCAATGTGGTGGCCGCCCTGATCTTCGTCTGGATCGCTCCCGTCGACTGGGCCGCCGTCGGCCTCCTGGCGATCGGCTCCGTGGTCGGCGGCTGGCTCGGTGCCCTCATCGGGCGACGACTTCCCGGACCCGTCTTCCGCGTCCTCGTGGTCCTCTTCGGCTACGTCGTCGCCCTCCGGATCCTCCTGGATGCCGGCTGAAGGATGTCAGATACCTAGAGGCTGCCGATCGCCCGGTCCAGGTCCTCGATGAGATCGGCCACGTCCTCGATGCCCACGGACAGGCGCACCAGGTTGTCCGGTACCGCGAGCTCGGTGCCGGCCACGGAGGCGTGCGTCATCTCGGCCGGATAATTCATCAGCGACTCGATCCCGCCCAGGGACTCCGCCAGCTGGAACAGCCGGGTGGTCTCCGCAACCTTTTTCGCGGCCGCCGCCCCCCCGGTGAACTGCACCGAGACCATGCCCCCGTAGCCCCGCATCTGGCGGGAGGCGAGCTCGTGGCCCGGGTGGTCGGGCAGGCCCGGGTAGAGCACCCGCTCCACGCCGGAGACGCCCTGCAGGTGCTGGGCGATCGTGGCGGCGTTCGCGTTGTGGCGGTCCATGCGCACCCCGAGCGTCTTCAGCCCGCGGGTGGTCAGGTAGGCGTCCAGCGGCCCGTTGACCGCACCGGCGGCGAACTGCTGGAACTTCACCTGCTCGGCGAGCTCCGGGTCGTTGACCACCACGACGCCGCCGATCACATCGGAGTGCCCGCCGATGTACTTGGTCGTGGAATGGACCACGATGTCGGCGCCCAGTTCCAGCGGCAGTTGCAGGTACGGCGTCGCGAAGGTGTTGTCCACCACCAGCAGCGCGCCGGCGGCGTGTGCCACCCCTGCCAGGGCCGCGATGTCCGAGATCTTCATCATCGGGTTGGAGGGCGTCTCCAGCCACAAGATGCGGGCGGCGGAGGCATCGGTGGCCTCCAGTGCCTGCTCGACCGCGGAGACGTCCGCCATGTCCACCACGGTGTGGGCGACGCCCCAGGGGCCGAGGACCTTGTTGATCAGGCGGTAGGTGCCGCCGTAGACGTCGTTGCCCATGACGATGTGGGCACCAGGGCCGGCCACGGCGTGGATCAGGGCATTCTCGGCGGCCAGGCCGGAGCCGAAGGTGAAGGCGCGGGCTCGGCCGTCCACGCCGCCCTCAAGGGCGGCCAGCTGCTCCTGCAGGGAGTCGCGGGTGGGGTTGGTGCCGCGGCCGTAGTCATAGCCGTGGCGCAGTTGCCCCACGGCCTCGGGGGCATAGGTGGTGGAGAGGTGCACGGGAGGCACCACCGCCCCGTAGACCGTCTCGTGGGCCTGGCCGGCGTGGATGGCGCGGGTGTTGAAGCCCTCGTAGTGCGGGGTCTCGTTGGTCATGTCCGGTCCTTTCAGCGGGCCACGCGGGCCAGCAGGTCGTGCAGGGTGACGATGCCCGTGACCACGCCGTGGTGGGTGGCCATCACGGCAGGGGCGGAGCGCAGGGCCTCGCGCACTGCGGAGAGCGGGGCGTTGACGTTGACCTTCGGCAGCGGTGCTCCGACGTGGTCGAACACGGTGTCCGCGGCGGTCGCCCGCCCGGTGGCCAGCAGGTCGGTGAGGGTGGCCACCTCCACGGCCCCCAGGATCTCGCCGACACGCAGGTCGTCCCGGGGTGCGCCGACCACGGGCAGGGCGTCCACGCCGTAGCGGTTCATGGTGGAGATGGCCTCGGCCAGGGTGGCGTCCTTCGGTGCGGTGACCACGGACGGCAGGGCCCCGGGCAGCCAGGCGGACTTCTCCCGCAGGAGGTCGGCTACCGTCGCGTTCCACGCGCTGGGCACCGCGGAAGCCGAGGACACCGTGGAAGGCGAGGCGCCGGCGTCGTGCGCGGGCCGCAGGTCCACCGGCAGCACCGACTCCGGCGTGGAGGCCGCGAAGCCCATCTCGTCCATCCAGTCCGCGTTGAAGATCTTGCCGAGGTAGCCGCGGCCGGAGTCCGGCAGGATGATGACCATCACATCGTCCTCGCCGAGGCTCTGCGCGGCCCGGAGGCCGGCGACGACTGCCATGCCGGAGGAGCCGCCGACGAGCAGACCCTCTTCGGCGGCGAGGCGGCGGGTCATCTCGAAGGAGGCCGCGTCGTCCACGGCGAGGACCTCGTCCGGCACCGACTTGTCATAGTTGCCGGGCCACATGTCCTCCCCCACGCCCTCTACGGAGTAGGGCCTGCCGGTGCCGCCGGAGTAGATGGAGCCGTCCGGGTCGGCGGCGATGACCGTGACCGGGCCGGAGGCGCGGTCCGCGGAGACCTCCTTGAGGTAGCGGCCCGCGCCCGTGATGGTGCCCCCGGTGCCCGCACCGATGACCACATGGGTGAGCCGGCCGGCGGTGTCCCGCCAGATCTCCGGGCCGGTGGTCTCATAGTGGGACTCCGGGGCGGAGGGGTTGAAGAACTGGTTGGGCTGATAGGCCCCCGGGATGTCCCGCTCGAGGCGGTTGGCCACCCCGTAGTAGGACTCCTCGGACTCGGGGGCCACGGAGGTCTTGGTGACCACCACCTCGGCTCCGTAGGCCTTGAGGACGTCCCGCTTCTCCTCGCCCACCTTGTCCGGGGTGACGAACACGGAGCGGTATCCCTTGAGCTGGGCGACCATCGCCAGGCCGACTCCCGTGTTCCCGGAGGTCGGCTCCACCACGGTGCCGCCGGCGGAGAGTTTGCCCTCGGCCTCGGCGTTCTCGATCATCTTCAGCGCGATGCGGTCCTTCACCGAGCCACCGGGGTTCAGGTACTCGGGTTTGACCAGAATGGTGGCCTTGAGCCCCTCGGTGACCCGGTTCAGCTTCACCAGCGGGGTGTTGCCGATGAGGCCGAGGACATTCTCGGCGTAGGTCATGCCGTGCGGGTGGCCGGGCTGGTTCTCTGGAGTGCCGGCGTTCTCGGGCTGAGCGTTCATGGGCTCAACGGTACCGCCGGGGCCGCCTCGGGCGGCAAGAGCATGAATCCGCATGACTCCTCAACAGGGGACAATGGCAGGGTGTTAGGTTCCCTGCCCGCCCCGGACGCCTCCATGGTCCTGGAGCCCGGTGTCCCCGTGGACGTGCGCCTGACCCTGGGCGTCCTGCAACGCGGGCGTGCCGATCCCACCGTGCAGTCCCGCCCCGAGGGAGTCTGGCTCTGCTTCCGGGTGCCGGTGACGGGCGATCCGGTGACGATGCTGGTGAGGCCGGCGCCCTCCGCGCTGGTCCCGGGGCCGGTCCCGGTGCTCGCCTGGGGTCCCGGAGCCGAGGCCGCGGTGGCGGACGCACATCGGCTGCTGGGGCTCGACGACGACTGGTCGGCTTTCGATGCCCTTCTCGCCCTGCACACGACGGAGGCCACGAAGGCCACGGGGGCTGTTGGGACTGCCGGTGCGGCCGGGGTTCCGCATGCGGTGGTCCAGGCCCGCCGTGCGAACCCGGGGTTGCGCCTGCCGGCCACGGGCCGGATGGTGGACCAGTTGCTGACCGTGGTCCTGGAGCAGAAGGTCACCCATGACCAGGCCCGGTCCGGGTGGCGCTGGCTGGTGCGCGGGTTCGGCGACGCGGCCCCGGCTCCGGCGCCACCGGCCATGTTGTTGCCGCCGACCGCCAACGCCGTCCGGCGCATCCCCAGTTGGGCCTGGCACGCCGGCTGGGTGCAGCCCGCACAGTCGAGGGCGATGCTGCGGGTGTCCGAGCGGGCGAGCGCCTTGGAACGGCTGGCCGGCCTACCGGTGGGCGTCGCCGCCGAGACGTTGACCGCCGTGCCGGGGATCGGCGTCTGGACGGCCGCGGAGACCGTGCAGCGGACCCATGGGGCCCCGGACACGGTGGCCGTGGGCGACTACCACCTGGCCCATCACGTGGGCGAGGCCTTGGCCGGCCGCCGCACGGACGATGCCGGGATGCTGCGGCTGCTGGAATCGTGGGCCGGCCACCGGCAGCGCGTGGTCCGGCTCATCGGTCTGTCCGGCGTCCGGTTCAGCCGGTTCGGTCCGCGGCTGGCGCCGGCGGACCACCGACGGCGCTAGTCAGTTCTGGTCGGGATTCTGGTCGGTGTTCTGAGCGGGGTCTTGGTCAGAGTTCTGGTCGGGATTCTGGTTCTGAGCGACCTTTTCGCGGACCTCATCCATGTCCAGTCCCTGGACGGCCGTGACGAGCTCCTGCAGCTGGGTGGCGTTGACGGCACCGGGCTGGGCGTAGACCAGGACCTTGTCCCGGAACGCCATGAGGGTCGGGATCGAGGTGATGTTCGCGGCGGCGGCGAGGCCTCGTTCGGCTTCGGTGTCGACCTTGCCGAACACGATGTCCGGGTGCTCGCCCGACACCTGCTCGTAGACCGGGGCGAATTGTTTGCAGGGCCCGCACCAGCCGGCCCAGAAGTCGACGAAGACGATGTCGTTCTCGGTGATGGTCTGTTCGAATCCGGCTTCGGTGATCTCGGTGGTTGCCATGCCTTCCACCCTAACCGTCGCCGTCCGCTCCGCGGGAGCCGGGTCCACAGGCTCCGGCGGACTCTCCTCCACAGCGTCCACCGCCTTCGCGCGTCGCCCACGGATGGCCCACAGGCCCCTGATGCGGGGACGGCCGGCTTCCTAACGTCGGATCATCCGGTCAGCAGAAGACCGACCCAGAGAAGACCGACCCCGTGGACCGATCAGCCGAGGAGCACCCGATGTCACACGACGCCCCGCAGCAGCCGCGCCGTTCCCAGCAGCGCCCTTCCCCACCACGCCGGAGACCTGCGCCCCAGCCGAAACGCGGACCGTCCGGCCCGGGGCGCATGGCCCCCGGCCGGCGCACGACCCTCATGGTGGTGGTGGACCGTGAGGAGCCGGAGCATGCCCTGCGCGAGTCCATGGAGTGGGTGCAGGCATTCGAACGGGACTGCGGACTGGTCCTGGACACCGACGCCACGGAACTCTATGGGGTGGCACTCGCGGCGGACCTGAAGGAGTCCCTCCAGCCGCCCCGGGACGGCTCCGTGGCCGAATATCTCGATTTCATCTGCGTGGACGGCCGCTGGTGGGAGCCCGGCGACTGCCCGGCTGCCCCTCCCGACTCGAACGGGGCCCCGGCGTGGGCTTGGGCCTATTACGAGTCGGTCATGGGCACCCCGGATCACGCCTATTGCACCATCTGGGACCTGATGCCCCTGCCCGTGGCCGCGTGAGTGGAACGGCCACGGGCAGGAACGTGGGACGGAGACTACTCAGTCGCCGTTGACGAAGGCGTCATAGCGTTGCAGGAACGCGGAGATGTGCCCACGGCTCACGGGCGCCGCCTGGTTGTAGTTGCCATCCGTGTCCCCCAGGGAGATGCCCTCCGAGGCGAGCCAGGTGATGGCGTCATAATTCGGGCTCCCGACGGGGAGGTCCTTGAACGGTGAGGTGGCCGGGGCGTTGTGGTCCGGTCCCTCGAGCCGGTACAGCAGCGTGGCGAACTCCCCACGGGTCACCGAGTTGGCCGGACGGAAGGTCCCGTCCGCGTACCCGCGGGTGATGTCCTCGGTCGCAGCCCAGGCGATCGCGGTGAAATGGCCCGAGTCCTCGGAGACATCGGAGAACGGGGACTCCTCGGGTGCCTGGAACTCGGGCTCCATGTACCGGTACAGGAAGGACGTGGTCTCCGCCCGCGTGACGGCCTGGCTCTTGCGGAACGTGCCGTCGGTGTACCCCAGGGACAGACCGGTCCGGGCCATCCACTGCACCGGGGCGTAGTAGGCCGAGCCTGGGGGGTTGTCCGTGAACTGCGGCACCTCGGGGCCGGTGTCCTCCACGCACTCGAAGCTGGCGGCGGACTCGGCGTCCCCACCCGTGTAAGTGGCCACGGCGGGGTAGATGCACAGCGGGCGGGAGCGCTCGCTCGACCAGTCCTCCGGAACCTGGTCGTTGGCGGGGTTGACCCAGGCCTCCAGCCTCTCCGGCCGGTCGCCGTCCTCCACCCAGCTGACCAGAGCCGCGAGCGCATCATGCTGGTCCGTGGCCGGGCCGCCGGACACGTGCCCCATGCCCGGCACCTCGTAGTACTGGACGAAGTCGGAGGCGTCACCGCCATGGGTCTCATTGAGCTCCCGGTACCACGCGGAGGTGTCGTCCGGGGAGAACACTCCGTCCGAGGCACCGTGGATGACCATCATCTTGCCGCCCGAGGCCTGCAGGTCGTTGAACTCCAGGTCCGGCGGAGTCATGAACTCCATGGCGCTCTCGGTGTAGATCCCCTCGGTCGCGTAGATCGACGCGTTGGCCTCGTCGATATCCAGGTTCAAGACGAAATCACGCAGCGAGTTCAGCGCCGGCGCATAGGGCAGCGTGGAGAAGATGTAGCCCACGGCCACGGAGTCCCGCGAGATCGGCGAGTCGAATTTCCAGCTGCCCCATCCCGGCTGCACCAGGCCCGGATCATAGGGAAAGCTGCTGTACAGGGCGGTGCCGTCGCTGGTGGTCGCGCCGGCGAACACGGTTGTCACCACCGCCTTCTGCTCCTCGCTCAGGCACGTCCCATCTCGGTCGGCCTCACACGTGGGAACGTGGTCCGCCACGGAGAACACCTCGCCGCAACCGTCCTGGTCCTGCACCAGCCCGTCGGGCAGGCCGTCGAGCTCGTCGCACTGGGCCAGGATGGCATCCGCCAGCAGTTCCCGCTCCGGCGGGGTCAGCGCCGAGTTCAGGTCCTCGCTGGTGGCCACGGTGTTCCACTGCTGCGCGCCCCACAACTGGGCCACCGCAGCCTGCGGGAGGTTGAAGCCGGGGGCCAGCGCGAGGAAGCCGTCGTACTCGTCGGTGTAGCGGGAGGCCCCCACCATGGTGTGCCGTCCACCATTGGACCCGCCCGTCAGATAGGAGTACTCCGGCGCACTGCCGTAGGCCTCCTCCACGAGCGCCTTCGCCATCGGGGTCAGGGTGCCCACGGCCTGATAGCCGTAGTCCAACCGGGCCTGAGGATCCAGGCCGAAGGTGGGATTCTGACTGCCGGTGTGGCCGGCGTCGGAACTGATGACCGCCATGCCCATCTGGAGGCCACTCTCGCCGCCGCCCACCCGGCCCAGAGCGGTGCTGACGGAGCCGTCCAAACCGCCGTTGGCCTGGTAAAGGTATTGCCCGCCCCAGTCCCTCGGCAGACGCATCTCGAAGCCGATGGCGTACTCCTCGCCATCGACGGGGCTGGTCCGCTCGTTCATCTGCCCCGTGACGAGGCAGTGCTCACCGATCTCCTCACCGCGATTGCTGAGGGTGCCCGCGGCTACCACCTCGGCACCAGTGATGGTGGTGGACTCGAACTCGAATCCGGACAGTGCCGCACATTCCGGGGCCTCCGCGGACGCGCCGATGCCCACGGTTGTGGTGGGTGTGGCGGAGGTGGAGGAGGTGGCGGCCAGTGCCGCCCCGGACGAACTCAGGACGAGCCCGACGGCGGCGGCACCGGCGACGACGGCTCGGCGAAGGGCAACGCGGCTCATCTCAGCACCTCCCCCGCCGGCTCAGCCGGCGCTCGGGGACGGCCCTGTCGAAGATGGGTTGGCCGGAGGCATGACTATCGGGGCGTTCCATGGCGATGTCCTTTCAGAAGGGATATCACCCGCTGGCCAGCACCTCTGCGAGTTGTGATGTAGGCCACAGTGCGAGTGGTGGTCACATCCTATGGACATCCACTTGTCAAAGACAATGGTCGGTTACGTCAATGATCCTCCCGGGCGCTGAGCCACCGGAATAATCCTCCGGGATGTCCGGTTGCGCCGGTTATGCGAGCCATTGGAATCCATGAACCAGGAACACCGGACGCCCTGCAGGTCCTTGACCTGCCCCAACCTGCCGTTGCGGAGGGAGAGGTACGGATCCGCGTCCATGCGGCCGCCGTCAATCCGACGGATACCCTGCTCCGATCCGGACAACGGGACCTGTCCCGGCAGCCTCGACCCCTGATCCCCGGAATGGACGTCGCCGGGGTGCTGGAGGAGGTCGGCCCCGGCACCGAGACCCCGCTCCGCGTGGGTGACGCCGTCATGGCGATCGTCGTGCCGCGCGGCACCCAGGGCGCCTACGCGGAACAGGTGGTCGTGCCCGCCGAGTCCGTGGCCGCCGCTCCACGAGACGCCAGCCATACGGAGGCCAGCACCCTGCCCATGAACGGGCTCACCGCACGGTTGGCCTTGGACACCCTCGGCCTGCCATCCGGCAGCGTCATCGCCGTCACCGGGGCGGCGGGCGCCATGGGCGGATACGCGGTCCAGTTGGCGAAGGCTGACGGGCTGACCGTCGTCGCCGATGCCGCCACGAAGGACCAGGAGCTGGTCGCCGGCCTTGGGGCCGACGTCGTGCTTGCCCGCGGCGAAGGATTCGCCGACCGAGTCCGTGAACGGTTCCCCGACGGCGTGGACGGCGCCATCGACGGAGCGATGCTGCACGCCGCAGTTGCCCCCGCCGTCCGGGATGATGGCACCGTCATCACCATCCGGGGCTACGACGAGCCGGGCGAACGTGGCGTCAAGTTTCAGCCGATCCTGGTCGCGGACTACGCCCGGGAACAGCAGAAGCTGGACACGCTCAGGCAACAGGCGGAGGACGGTCTGGTGAGCCTGCGGGTGGCCGCGTCCTTGCCGAAGGAACAGGCCCCGGAGGCTCACCGACGGTTGGAGGCCGGCGGCGTCCGTGGTCGCCTGGTGCTGAGCTTCTGAAGATTCCGGAAACGAGAAAACCGCGGGAGTCTGATGACTCCCGCGGTTTTCCGCCGTGTGGCAGATACTGGATTCGAACCAGTGAAGGCAATGCCAGCTGATTTACAGTCAGCCCCCTTTGGCCGCTCGGGTAATCTGCCGGGGCCCCTTCCGTGCCAAACTGGTCTGCACCAGTCCGTTCGGTCGGCGACACCTCACTTTACCGGAGCTTGGCCAGGATTTCGAATCGGCGCTTTCGTCCCGCCATCGTGCCCCTCTCCCGCCGGGGCACCGGCCCGGTATGCCACCGTGCCGGGCCCCACCGGTAGGCTGTCCGCGAGGAATGTTCCACCCGAGTCCACCGCCTTCTCATCGCGGCGGACACAACAGTGAAGAGGAGTCATGGCCAGCGATTCGACGTTTGATGTGGTCAGCAAGGTCGACAAGCAGGAGATCAGCAACGCCCTGAACCAGGCCCAGAAGGAGCTAGCCCAGCGCTACGACTTCAAGGGCGTGGGCGCGGAGGTCGATTTCAGCGGCGAGTCCATCCTGATGAAGGCCGCCTCCGAGGAGCGGGTCAAGGCCGTCCTGGACGTCTTCCAGTCCAAGCTGGTCAAGCGCGGCATCTCCCTCAAGTCCCTGGAGGCCGGCGAGCCCTACGCCTCGGGCAAGGAGTACCGCATGGAGGCGACCATCAAGGAGGGCATCGACCAGCCCACCGCCAAGAAGATCTCCAAGTTGATCCGTGATGAGGGCCCGAAATCCGTCAAGGCCGCCATCCAGGGTGACGAGCTCCGCGTCTCCTCCAAGTCCCGCGACGACCTGCAGGCCACCATGGCCATGCTCAAGGACTTCGAGGACGCCGACCTGCAGTTCATCAACTTCCGCTGAGAAACCCGTTCGACGGACCGAGGACACCATGCTCTACCTGATCACCCCCGACGGCTTCGTCAGCACCCTGCAGGCATCCCTCGGCGACGTGCTCGTGGACGCCCGCAGTGGCCGCCCACTGGCCCGGCAGGCCTGGGTGGCACAGGACCCCGGCCTGGCGGGCATCTCCGCGGAAACCGTGCTGGCCGTGGCCCTGCGCCACGGCCTCGACGGGGGCATCGGCCTCGTCGTGCACGGAGGCTTCATCGACCAGGTCCTGGAACCAGAGCGATTGCGGGCCGTGGAACGAAACCAGAACCGTATCGCGGCGCAATTGGCCGCCATCGCGCCCGAACCGCGCTTCGAGGACCGCGACTGGCACCGCCAGCAGCGGTCCATCGCCGAGGAGGCGCGGCAGGCGGCCGGCGGTTCGATCCGTCAGGCCGAGAAGACGGCCGACGAGGTGCTGTCCGCCCCGGTGAAGGACCAGCTGGCTCGCGCCTGGGAGCGCGCCGGCGGGTTGCTGCCCACATCCTGACGCGGGCTGGCGGCCCGCCGAGCGACCGGCCGGGCCCAGCGGTCAGGCCTGGCCCAGCTCCCGGGCCATGCCCTCGAGGCGCTTGACCCGCTCGTTCATGGGCGGGTGCGTGGAGAACATCTTCTTCACGTTCCGGAACGGGTTGGCAATCATCAGGTGCGCGGTGTTCTGCAGCCGCTGTTCGGACGGCAGCGGAGCGGCCTGGATGCCGTTCTGCAGTTTGAAGAGCGCCGAGGCCAAGGCGAGCGGATCCCCGGTGAGCCGGGCGCCATCCTCGTCCGCGTCGTACTCCCGGGTCCGGGAGATGGACATCTGGATGAGCGAGGCCGCCAGCGGGGCCAGCAGTGCCAGCGCGATCATCGCCAGGGGGTTCGCCCCGCGGTTGTCCCGTCCGGCTCCGAAGAACAGCATGAACTGGGCCACCGAGGTGATGACGCCGGCCACGGCGGCCGCCATGGAGGACGTCAGGATGTCCCGGTTGTAGACGTGCATCAGCTCATGTCCCAGCACCCCGCGCAGTTCACGCGCAGTGAGCATCTGCAGGATCCCCTCGGTGCAGCACACGGCGGAATTCTGCGGATTGCGGCCCGTGGCGAAGGCGTTGGGTGAGGTCGTCGGAGCCACGTAGAGCCGCGGCATCGGCTGCTGGGCCGCCTCCGAGAGCTCGCGGACGATCCGGTACATCTCCGGCTGCTCCTGCTCGGTGACCGGATAGGCGCGCATGGAGCGGATCGCGATCTTGTCACTGTTCCAGTAGCTGTACGCCGTGGTCGCCACACCGATGACGGCGAAGACCCCGATCCACACGGCCCGGCCGGTCCCGGCCGCGATGACACCGCCGATGGCCAACAACACGGCGAACAATCCGGCGAACAGCAGGGTGGTCTTCAGTCCGTTGTAATGCCGGTGCATCCGGGGGCGGTCCTTCCATGGGGCGCGGAAACTCAGGGACGGTCGATCAGACGTCTGTGGGTACAACGTACGTCACGGGACGGGCATTCCGGGCGGGACGCCCAGGGAACGAGGTGGTCAGAGGACGGGGCGCTCAGGGAACGGGGTGGCGGGAGTCGTACTTCAGGAAGCCGGGCTGCCAGCGCATCAGGGCGCTGACGCCGAGCACGCAGAGTACTCCACCGGCCATGAGCGTCACCGGCTCGGTCAGCAGCTCGGCGGCACCCCCGGTCAGCATCTCCCCCACCCGCGGACCGCCGGCCACCACCACGATGAAGACGCCCTGGAGCCGCCCTCGCAGATGGTCCGGGGTCGCCGACTGCAGGATGGTGTTGCGGAAGACCGAGGAGACGGAATCGGCGCAGCCGGCCAGGGCCAGGAAGGCCGCAGCGGCCCACAGGTAGTGCTGGGGCTCGCCGCCGGAGGCCCCGGCGCGGGCCGCCAGGTAGACCACCACGCCGAAGCCGGCCACGGACAGCCCCCAGGCGACGATGGCCCAGTACACCGCCGCCCCGTGCCGGACGATGCGTGTCAGGGGTCCGGAGAACAGCCCCGTGAGGAAGGCACCGAGGGCCATGGCCGCCAGCAGGATCCCGACGGCGGCCTCGCCGCCGCCCAGCACCACCGCGCCGATCGCGGGCAGCAGCGCCCGCGGGAAGGCGGTGGCCATCGCGACGATGTCAGCGATGAAGGTCATCCGCAGATTCGGGCGGGAGCCCAGGAAGCGGAACCCCTCCACCACGGAGCCCCAGCCGACCCGGCGCCGGCCCCCGGCAGACGCCGCAGCGCCATCAATGCCATCAGAGCCATCAGAGCCATCAGAGCCAGCGACGCCAGCAGCGTCCTGCCGCTGTGGTGGCAGGGAGGGCAGGCGCCAGACCGCATAGAGGGCGGCCAGGAAGGTCACCACGTCCACCGAGTATGTCCAGGCGTAGCCCACCTGGGCCACCAGGACGCCGGCGAACAGCGGTCCGACCATCATGGCCACCGAGAATGTCATCATGTTCAGCGCGTTGGCGGCCGGCAGCAGCTTGAGGCCCACGAGGGCGGGGATGATGGCTCCTCGAGTGGGCTGGTTGATGCCGGAGGCCCCGGAATGGACCGCCACCAGCACGTACAGCACCCACACGCTCTCCAGCCCCAGCCAGGCCTGGGCCGCGATCAGGACGGCGGTCAGCCACAGCACGGAGGAGGAGGCCAGGGCGAGCTTGCGCCGGTCCACGTGGTCTGCCACCGCCCCGCCGTAGAGCCCGGCCACCACCAGCGGCACGAGGGCGAACGCGCCCAGCATCCCGACGGCCAGCGATGAGCCGGTGAGGTGGAAGACCTCGAGGCTGACCGCGACGAGGGTCAGTTGCGTGCCCACTGCCGAGAGCGAGTTCCCGATCCAGA
Organism: Citricoccus sp.; assembly: GCF_032154715.1. Lineage (GTDB taxonomy): Bacteria > Actinomycetota > Actinomycetes > Actinomycetales > Micrococcaceae > Citricoccus. The sequence goes on from NZ_JALDXU010000018.1 coordinate 17,271, forward strand.
GTCGCCGGTAGGCGGGGCTGACCCGCAGCGGGGTGAGGTCGGCGAGCAGCCGCGCCATCAGCCGCGGCTGATGCGGGTCATGTCCTCGCGGGGAACCACCTTGACGCGCTCACGCTGCACGGGGCCGGAGCCGGTGGCGGTGGCACCGAGGCCGAGCTCGTGCTCGTCCAGCTTCAGCCAGCCTTCCCAGGTGGTGTATTCGATGCCGCGCGATTCCAGCAGATCGATGACCGACTGCTCGTCCGGGCTCGCCGCGGACCACAGGTCCGGCTGGTCCTCGAGCATGCAGCCGATGGTTTCCAGGGCATCACCCTTGGTGTGGCCGATCAATCCGACCGGGCCGCGCTTGATCCAGCCGGAGGCGTACAGGCCGGGCACCGGGGTGCCGTTCTCGTCCAGGATGCGGCCGGCGTCGTTGGGGATGACGCCCTTGCGCTCGTCATAGCCGAGCCCGGGCACGGGGGAGCCGTGGTAGCCGATGGCCCGGTACACGGCCTGGACCGGGTAGTCGATGTACTCGCCCGTGCCCTTGACGTTGCCGGTGCCGTCCAGCTCCATGCGCTCCATCCGCAGGCCGGCGACCTGGCCGGCGTCGTCCCCCTCGCCTGCGACGATCTCCACCGGCTGTTGCAGGAAGTGCAGGTGCAGGCGGCGCGAGGCGCCGGAGTCCTGGTCCTCGACGAGCCAGTTGGTCAGGGTGCCGACCATGGTCTTCACCTGGTTGTTCGAGGCCGCCAACTGCTCCGAGGCCTCATCGAACTCGAAGTCCTCCGGGTACAGCACGATGTCCACGTCCTTGGAATGCGCCAACTCGCGCAGTTCCAGCGGGGTGAACTTCACCTGGGCGGGCCCACGGCGGCCGAAGACGTGCACGTCCGTGACCGGCGAGGCCTTGAGCCCCTCGTAGACGTTCTCCGGGATCTCGGTGACCAGCAGGTCGTCGGCGTGCTTGGAGAGCATGCGGGCCACATCCAGGGCCACGTTGCCGTTGCCGATCACCGCGACCTGCCTCGCGGTCAACGGCCACTGGCGCGGCACGTCCGGGTGGCCGTCGTACCAGGAGACGAAGTCGGCGCCGCCGAAGGAGCCCTCAAGGTCCACGCCGGGGACGGACAGGTCTGCGTCCCGGACGGCACCGGTGGAGAAGACGATGGCGTCATAGTGCCGGCGCAGGTCCTCCAGGGTGAGATCCGTGCCGAAGTCCACGCCACCGAGGAAACGGATGTCTCCGCGGTCCATGACCTTGTGCAGGGCCTTGACGATGCCCTTGATCCTCGGGTGGTCCGGCGCCACGCCATAACGGATGAGTCCGTAGGGAGCCGGGTAGCGGTCGAAGAGGTCGATGCTGACCTCGAAGTCACGTTCGGCCTTGGTCAGCAGGTCTGCCGTATACACGCCGGCCGGTCCGGCACCGATGATGGCGAGGCGGAGGGGGCGGTCGGGGGCAGAGGTCACTGGTCGTCCAATCGGCTGGGCTCGTCGGTGGCGGGCAGGCCACCAGCGGCTCATTCTACCGATGCCTCGGGAATACGCATGGCGGGCGTGATGGAATGCACGTTTTCGGGCAGGACGTCAGGTGACTTAAACGTCCAGGGGACCGGTCCACGCGGACCGGTCCCCTGGCACTGCGCCGAGCGGGGCGTCAGCTGTGGTCAGCCGCCCATGCTGCTCACGGCGGTGCCGGCGGCCCGAGCGGCCTCCGATGCGGTGACGTCGTTCTTCTCCATCAGGTCCTTGGCCTCGCGGACGAGGTCGCGGACCTGCTCGCAGGCCTGCAGCCACTTGGCCTCCACGGCGGAGAGGTCCTCCGAGGTGTTGGTGGCCTCGTAGTTCTCCTCCACGTAGGCCTTCTGCTGCTCGCGGTCGCCCAGGATGCCCTCGATGCGGTCGGCGATCTGGCCGACCTCCCACTCGTAGGCGGCTGATGCTCCGGCGTCATACTTGATAACCATGGTCTAGTCCTTTCGGGGTCCGGGTGTCCCGGCGAAATCTAACGGGGGTGTGGCAGGGAAGGTCCAGCGGGCGGTCCCGCTCGGACGGAATGCGGTACGGGGAAGATCAGGCCATGGAACCGCCGCCACCGCTACCGGTGCCGCCCCAGGAGAGCTCGAGGTTGTCGCCACCGGCGGCGTTGGAGTCGTCCACCGTGGTCTCCTCGGAGATGTTGTACGCCTTGTACAGGTCGGCCTGTCCGGTGTTGATCAGGGACAGGGCCTCAACCAGGGTGCCCTGGCACTCGTTGACCTTGACCATGAAGTTGCTGTAGGCGTTCGCGCCGGCGCCCTTGAAGGTCTCCTTCAGGGAGACGACCGCCTTCTCGAGGTTCTGCACCTCGATGACCAGCAGCTCTCCGGAGTCACCGGAGTCGCGGGCGGCCTTCTCGAACGTCTCCAGGCCCTCTGTGAGCTCTAGCTTGTCATTCATGTTCATCCCCTAGTGGTGATCAGTGTCGGACCGGCGGTCCGTAGTTGGTGTGCCTGACGTGTGCCCTGTTCGGCGACTCGCCGGCCCGATGTCTCCATAGTTCTGCCTGGGCCGGACTCCGGTCAACCGGATTCGATGGGGAGAACTCCCCATGCACATCCGGTGCCGTTGTTTCCGCCGCCGCCCAAACACTGGAATGATGTGGGAGGTCACGGCGCGGGGATGCGCCGCACCAGGACGAGCCCGGCAGGTACCGGAGAAGGAGGGGACCGCCCATGGCCTTGGATTTCGACTCACAGCTCATCGAATCGGTCGAGGTTCGCCGCCATCGTCTCAGCGCCTCGTTCCTGTTCGGGCTGAACCCCACCGAGCGCCGGTGGAAGGACCGCACGGCCTCCTTCGTCTACGGCCTCATCATCGCGGCCCTGATCTGCGCCTTCTGCGTGGCGCTCTCCTTCGTCATCAACATCCTCACGAACTACATCAACGATCGCAACGAACGCGAACAGCAACGCGAACAGCAGGAGTTGGAGCGCCAGCAGATGGAGCAAGAGGGACAGCCCCAGGGCACCAGCCGGCACTCGGAGCCTCCCGGTGCCCCGGTCTCCCCCGCTGCCACGGCCCTGCTCGCGTCCCTGCCCGTCTCGCAGCCAACTGCTCCGCAGGCTGACGCCCTGCCGCCGACCCCCTGGAGGACCTGACGTGCCCAGCCCCTACACGCGAGTCTCCCTGGTCGGTCAACGGCGCAACGCGGACCTCCTGCTGCCCTCGGACACACCGCTCGGGACCCTGATGCCCCAGATCCTGGACGTGCTGGACGATCGGCCGGACGACTCCCTGGGGGCCAAACTGCTGGTCCGGCCCGATGGCGGGGAGCTGCCCGCGGGGCAGACTCTCGGCGAGACCGGCGTGCTCGACGGTGAGCGGCTCCGCCTGGTCTCCCGCACCGAGGCCCCGCCCTCCCCGATCGTCTACGACCTCAATGACACCGTGTCAGACCACACGGAGGCCGTTCCCGGCCGGTGGTCACCGGTGTACCGCTTCATCATCTGCGGATTCCTGGCCGCCGTGGGCTCCTGGCTCGCCATCACCGGGCTGCTGGAGTCGTTCGCGCCGGAGCAGCAGCACTGGATCACGCTCGGGCTGGCCGCCGCGGCCTTCGTGGCGGCCACCGCGGTCTCCGCACCCGGGCGCCAGCAGGCGGTAGCTGCCACCCTCGCGGGCGCCGGAGCCCTCTTCGCCATCACCGGGCTGGTGGGACTGGACCTGCCGGAGCCGTGGTCCTTCATCACCTTGGCCGGGCTGGCCGCCGTCGTGCAAGGGGTCCTCGGCTTCATCGTCAACCGCCCCCTGTCCATGTTCATCTCCGCCGCGGTGACCGGTGTGCTGGTGGCCGTCTGGGCCGTGGCCCCGGCGATCTCCGACTGGGCGATCGGAGATCGAAGCGCCGACCCCTTGGTCGGGGCGGCCGCCATCGCCGGCATCGTCACCCTGCTGGTGCTGGGCATGCTCCCCAAGATCGCCCTCGGCGTCTCCGGCCTGGCCGGGATGGACGACCAGCATGCCAACGGCGCCGCCGTGTTGCGTCGCGACGTGACGACCGCCATTGACTCCGCGCACGGGGGTCTCGTCTCCAGCGCCATCGTCTGCGCGGGCTCGGCCGCCCTCTCCCTGTGGCTGGTGGGCGGGGACACCCTGGCGTACCCCTTCTCCCTGCCGTTGCTCACCTGCCTGGTGCTCGGACTGGGCCTGCGCGCCCGCGCCTTCCCCCTGGCCGCCGAGCGCATCCCGCTGTACCTGGCCACCGGGCTCGGCACACTCGCCCTGATCCGCATGGCCGCGGGCTTCCTCCCAACCTACGAGAACGCCTTCCTGGCCGCGCTCCTGGTAGTGGCCCTCGTGATCGGGGCCGGCCTGTCCGTCGACCTGCCCGAGCACTCGCAGGCCCGGATGCGCAAGACCGGGGACACCATCGAGGCCATCGCCCTGCTCGCCCCCATCCCGCTGCTCATCGGCTACTACGGGATCTACGCCACCCTGTTGGAGACCTTCTGATGTCCTCTGCGCCCCTGGACCCCTGGAACGACGCCGGCCCTGCCCCCTCCCGGCCGCGCCCCGGCTCAGGCCGGACGGACGGCGGCGAGGTGCAGTGGTCCAGCCGGTCCGACCTGCGCCGGGACCTGCATCGAACCCAGGACGATCCCTCCACCGGGTTCGAGTCCGTGGCCTCCCGGGTGCAGCGTGACTACTCGCGCCGACCGGCCCTGTCCCTGTGGGCCCGCGGCTGGCGGGCCCTCGGCGGCCTGTGGGGCCACGACCGCAGCGGGGAACGGCTGGCAGCCTCGGGGAGGATCGTCCAGTCCCCCGTCACCACCGGGCGCCGCCTGGCTGTGGTGTCCCTGCGCGGCGGTGCGGGCAAGACCACGGTGGCGGCCCTGACCGCTTCGACCTTCGCCGCCCTCCGCCCCGAGCCCGTGGCCGCCCTCGACCTGGACCCCGCCTGTGGATCCCTGGCGTTGCGCCTCGGCAACGGTCCCGCCCGCGGAGCGGACCAGCTCGCCGCCGACCTGGCGGCATTGGACTCCACCACGTTCGGCGCCGTCACCTCCCGGATGTCCCTGGGCCGGAACGACCTGCACTACACCGGGCCCCGGGTCACCGGCCGGGCCCTGGGCGAGGCGGCCGCCACCACGCTGCTGTCCGGGCTGTCCCGGTACTTCCCGGTCACCGTGATCGACTGCCCCACCGGACCGGAACACCCGGACACGGCGGCCGTCCTCACCCGGGCGCACGCCGCCGTGTTCGTGGTGCCGGCCACGGCCGCCGCCGTGGACGAGGCCGCCGGCTACCTGCGCCACTGGCAGACCGATCCGTTCCTCTCCGCCATCCCCGTGGTGGCCGCCGTCGTGGGCACCGACCGCGACTCGGTGCTAGACCCCCTGGCCCAGGCCGCGGCCCTGACCCGCACCGGCGTGGGCGCCGTGGCGCTGCGGCACGACCGACACATCGCCGGCGGAGTGGGGATCTCCCTGCCGCTGATCCGGCCGGAGAACCGGCTGGCCGCCGCGGAACTGACGGCCCAGGCTCTCGCAGCGGCGAACTCCTCCGGCGCCCCGGCACCGGCGGCGAGAGGACTGGCCTGGTGACGCAGAGGATCATCCACCGCCCCGCCCGCACCTCGGCACCGGCCCGCCTGTACCGGCCCTTCCGGATCGAGGGCCCCCAGCCACTGGACCCCGCGGCAGCCGAGGGCGAGAACAACGCGGGCTTCCTGCGCATCATGCCGATGTTCGCGGCGGGCGCGTCCATGATGGTCATGATGACCTTCCGTCAGAGCCCGTTCGCGGCCGTCGGGGCCATCGCCATGATGCTCTCCCTCATCGTGGCCGTGGTGATGATGTTCTCCCAGCGGGGCAAGGCCGGCCGACTGCGGAAGACGGTGCGGGACACCTATGCCCGGTACCTGGAGCGGACGCGAGTCAAGCTGCGCGATGACGAGCAGCGGGCACAGCTGGCGGCCCGGGCCTCGTCCCCGCCGCCGGCGGCCCTTTTCGACATCGTCCGTGACCCGGCCCGGGTGTGGGAGCGGCGGCGCTACCACGAGGACTTCCTGCGGATACGCCTCGGCTCGGGACGCCGACCCACCCGGGAGATCGACATCTCGGTGACGGAGACGTCCACCGCCCTGCAGGACGAGTTCATGCTGCGCGAGGCCGAGGCCCTCAAGAACAGGTTCGAGGTGGCCCCGGACATGCCGGTGACCGTTCCCCTCGACTCGGCGGGCAACATCTCCCTGGTGGGCCCGCGGGACCTGACCCTCCAGGTGGTGCGCTCGCTGGTGACCGGTGCGGCCGCCCTGCAGTCACCGGAGGATGTGCGGATCGCCCTCATCACGCCGCGGGCCACCCGCGCGGACTGGAACTGGCTCGAGCTGCTCCCCCATCTGGACGACAACGCGGCCAAGCACTTCACCGGTCCGGTCAAGCTGATCGCGCCGGACCCCGAAGCCCTGATGGACCTGCTGAACGAGGACCTGCAGTACCGGTCCAAGGTGGCCGGTGAGCACACCAAGTTCGGCGAGGAGACGCTCAAAGGCCCGGCCCTGCTCTCGCGGCTCATCGTGATCGTGGACCGCTACGGCCACACCTCCGCGGACCTGGCCTTCGGCGACTCGCACTTCAGTCTGCAGTCCCGCGGGATCACCGCCGTCCACCTGTGCGAGAACCGTCTCCATGAGCCCTCCGAGGTCTCCTACCGGATCACCCTGCACGACGGCCTGGAAGGCCGGCAGCCCGACGGGCGGCCCGGATTCCTGCTGGAGGACCGCACCCGGGACCAGGGCAACCCGGTCCGCACCGAAGGTGTCCTGGACCCGCTGGACACCAGCACCGCATCGGGGCTGGTCCGCGAGCTGGCACCGCTGCGCCTGGCCCTGGAATCCCTGGAGCACACCGGCGCCGAGGCGGCGTCCTCCTCCTCGTTCCTGCAGATGCTGCACCTCTCCCCGGCACTGGACCGGGCCGACGTCGAGCGCAATTGGCGGCCGCGATCCCAGGCCGACTTCCTCCGCGTCACCCTGGGGCCCGACGACAAGGGCAAGCCGGTGCTGCTGGACCTCAAGGAGGCCGCCCAACTCGGGATGGGCCCGCACGGGCTCTGCGTCGGCGCCACCGGCTCCGGCAAGTCCGAGATGCTGCGGTCACTGGTGTTCGGCCTGCTGACCACCCACTCACCGGACAGCCTGGCCATGGTGCTGGTGGACTTCAAGGGCGGTGCGACCTTCGCCCCGTTCGAGGGTGCTCCGCATGTGACCGGCATCATCACGAACCTCTCCGACGACCTGACTTTGATCGAGCGCGTCTACGCGTCACTGAATGGTGAGATCCTGCGCCGGCAGGAGGTCCTCAAGGCCGCCGGCAACATCGCCAACATCACCGACTACCAGATCCACCGTGACGAGGAGCGTTCCAAGGGCCGGGACATCGAGCCCCTGCCGCACCTGGTCGTCATCATCGACGAGTTCGGCGAGCTGCTCACCGCCCGCCCGGACTTCATCGACCTGTTCCTCTCGATCGGGCGCATCGGCCGCTCCATCGGCGTGCACCTGCTGCTGAGCTCGCAGCGCGTGGAGTCCGGCAAGCTCCGCGGCCTGGAGACCTACCTGTCCTACCGGATCGGCCTGCGCACGCTCTCCGAGTCCGAGTCCCGCACCGTGCTGGACACCCCGGATGCCTTCCACCTGCCGCCGCTGCCCGGCTACGGCTATCTCAAGGTGGACACCACCGTCTACTCCCGTTTCAAGTCCGGCTACGTCTCCGGCCCGCTGGAGGACGAGGTGGTCGAGGAGCACGACGTGCCGCCGCAGGACGAGATCCCGGAGGTGCTCACCGCCCCCGAATACTCGCTCCTGCTGGAGGAGCAATCGCCGGCACCCGGCCAGGATCAGGCTCCGGCACCGAAGAAGGACGGCCCGGCCCGCCGCACCACCGGTCCCACCGTGATGTCCACCATGATGGACACCCTGCGGACCTATCCGCCGTCCGTGAAGCCCATCTGGCTGCCCCCGCTGCCCGTGGAGACCACCCTGGACCGGGTCGTCGGCGAACCGAAGAACACCGAGAGCGGGTTGCGGCTTCCCGCCGGCGGGAACCTCACCGTGCCGGTCGGCCTGCTGGATGACCCGGCGCGGCAGTGGCAGGGACTGTGGGAGATCGACTTCACCTCCGGCTCGGGCAACATGATCGTCCACGGCGGCCCACAGTCCGGCAAGTCGACCGCGCTGCGGACCATCGTGGCCTCCCTGGCCCTGACCCACTCGCCCCAACAGGTCGGCATCTACTGCATCGATCTGCTGGGCTCCGGCCTGCTGCCGCTGCAGGACCTGCCCCACGTGGGCGGCGTGGCCATCCGGACGAACACCGAGGTCATCTCCCGGACCGTGGACGAGATTCTGGGGATGCTCGCCCACCGCGAACGCGTGTTCGAGAAGCATGCCATCGACTCGCTGCAGACCATGCGGCGGATGCACGCCGAGGGGCAGCTGCCCGAGCTCCCGAGTGCGGACATCTTCCTGGTGGTGGACGGCCACGGCCAGTTCCAGGAGGAGTTCGACGACCTGCTGCCCAAGATCGTCTCGATCATGACCCGTGGCGCCGGCTACGGCATCCACATCATCTCCTCCGTGAACCGGAACAACGAGATCCGGGCCACCCACCAGACGTACTTCACGCACCGCATCGAGCTGGCCCTGGCGGAACCGGGTGACTCGCAGGTCGACCGCAAGCTGGCCGCCAACGTCCACCCCGAGGCCCCCGGCCGCGGTCTGACCCCCCTGAAGCTCCAGGGCCACCTGGCCCTGCCGCGGATCGACGGCCAGGCCGAGAAGGGATCGGCGACGGACGGCTTGAAGGATCTCGTGGAGCAGGTGGGCCGGTTCTCCACCGGTGCCGCCATGAAGGTCCGCGTCCTGCCGCCCGTGGTGGAGGCCTCCTCGGTCCCTGCCTCGGAGCTGAAGGGCCTGTTCCCCCTGGGCTTGCGCGAGCTGGACCTGGGCGTCCAGCAGCTGGACCTGGAGCGCGCGGACCGGAACCTGATCGTCATGGGCGACGAGGAAGCCGGCAAGACCAACATCCTGCGCCAGGTGGTCCAGCGCTTCACCGTGAACCACCGGGACAACGAGTTGATGTTCGTGGTCATCGATCCCCGCCGCGGGCTCGGGGACCTCGTGCCCGACGACTACCTGGGCGGCTACGCCACCAACGCGGAGGTGGCCAAGAACCTGGTGGGCGCCGTGGTCAACGAACTCCGCAAGCGGCAGGACCCCCGAGAGGACCAGACCACGGTCCAGCGCCAGACGCGCATCGTGGCCCTGATCGACGACTACGACGTGCTGACGGTGGGAGGCGGCCAGTCGCCCCTGGGAGGATTCGTCCCGTTCATCCCCATGGCCGCCGAGCTGCGGCTGAACTTCGTCCTGACCCGCCGGGTGCGGGGTGCCTCCCGCGGCATGTATGAGACGTTCTTCTCCACCCTGCGGGACAACGGGACCTCCGCGCTGATCATGTCCGGCGACCGCCGCGAGGGCAACCTCATCAACGGCATCAAGGCCCGCAAGATGCCCCCCGGCCGCGGCCAGCTGCTGATGACGGGCAAGCCGGTGATGACGGTGCAGACGTTCTTCGGCGACCTGCCCGAGTGACCGTCGCCGCTGCCGCCGCCGGCCGCACTCCACGCCCGGTCACCCCGGACGGGCTCGCCTTCGGAGCCGGCGCGTACACGTTCTGGGGTGGGCTGCCGCTGTACATGGCGGCCACGGCGCCGGCGCCCGCCCTCGAGGTGGTCTTCGCCCGGATCGCCTTCACGCTCGTCACCTGCGCTGTGCTGCTCTTCGTCCTGCGGCGATGGCGCGACGTCGGCCGGCAACTGGGCAGCCGGCGGCGCCTGGGCGCCACGGCCCTGGCCTCCGTGCTCATCACCGGCAACTGGGCGATCTACACCTATGCCGTGATCTCGGGCCAGACCCTCGAGGCGGCCCTGGGGTACTTCATCAACCCGCTGGTCTCCGTGCTGGCCGGGGTGGTCCTGTTCGGGGAGCGGCTCCGGCGGGCCCAGTGGGTGGCCGTCGGGCTGTCCGTCACGGCCGTGGTGGTCATGGTGCTCGGCCACGGGGCGTTCCCGTGGCTGGCGATCCTGCTGGCCCTGACCTTCGGCGGCTACGGCGTGGTGAAGAGCCGGCTGTCCACAGCGGTCAGCCCGGTCGCCTCCCTGGGGGCCGAGACGATCCTGCTGATGCCGGTGAGCCTGGCCGGGATGTGGTGGCTGGCGGCCTCGGGCCAGATGACGATGTTCTCCCACGGGGCCGGCCACTTCTGGATCCTGGCCCTGTCCGGCGTGGTGACGGCCATCCCGCTGATCCTCTTCGGGGCCGGCGCCAGCCGGTTGCCCCTGACCCTGCTCGGGCTGCTGCAGTACATCAACCCGCTGATCCAATTCCTCATCGGCCTGCTGCTGTTCCAGGAGGCCATGAGCACCGGCCGGTGGGCCGGCTTCATCCTCATCTGGTGTGCCCTGGTGGTGCTCATGGTGGACTCGCTGCGGGCAGCCCGGCGGAACCCCCGGCCGCGCCACGGCCCGTCGGACGGGACCCCAGCCGGGACCCTAGACTGAGGGCATGCCCGCAGACTCCTCCGCACCCGCCGTCTTCCTCTCGACCTTCCAGAAGCTCGTCCCCACCCATCTGGACACGCCCTGGGCCGAAGAGGACGGCCTCTCCGCCGGGGAACTGGAGGCCTTGCTGGCGGCCTCGCCGGCCGCCGAGACCGCACGGGAGACCGACGGTGCATCCGACGGCGTGCCGATCCCGCTGTCCCTCTACGAGTTCCACCGCGCCCTGGGCAACTGCCCGGACCTGTTGGAAACCGATCACTTCTTCTTCGACGCCGATGAGCTGGAGATCCGGGACGGCTTCCTGATGTTCCTCGAGGACTCCGGGGAGAGCACCGTCTGGGGCCTGCCCGTGGCGGACGCCGAGCTGCCGGACCCGCTGGTCTGGCGCCGCTCCACCGGTGCGGACGCCGAACACGGCGTGTGGACGTGCGAGAGCGGGACGTTCAGCGAGTTCGCGATGGACCTGCTGCAGTGGACCTTCGAGGACCCCGAAGACCCCGAGAACGAATGATCGACTCCCACGCCCCCGAGGGCTATGTGTGCCCCTTCTGCGGTCTGGTGTCCGGCGATGTCTCGGATCCGGAGAACCGCTGCGAGCTCTCCGACCTCGTCTACCAGGACGAGGACGTCATCGTCTTCATCGCGGTGGACGGCTTCGGCGACCACGAGGGCCACGCCATGATCTCGCCCAGCGGGCACTACGAGACGCTGTACGACCTCCCCGACCGGGTGCTGCAGCGGATCGGGCTGATGGCCCGCCAGGTGGCGCTGGCCATGAAGCAGGCCTGGGCCCCAGACGGCGTCTCGACCCGCCAGCACAACGAGCCCGCGGGGAACCAGCACGTGTGGCACTATCACCTGCACGTGTTCCCGCGCTGGCACGACGACCAGCTCTACCGGCACCTGCGCCACCCGGTGGCCCCGGAGGTGCGGGCGGCCAAGGCCCGCGAACTGGCGGCCGTGCTCGACGCCGGCCCCACCCGCCTTGCCTAGCCAGCCCCCAGCCAGCCCCTAGCCGACCCCGCGCGACCCCGAGCTTTCCGTCGACTTGGGGTGGGTGTTCGGCGCGCAAACCCACCCCAACTCGACTGAAAGCGAGAAGGGTCGTCTGGTCGGTGGTCCGGTCGGTCGTTCCGTCAGTTGTCGCGGTGGACCACGTAGTCGGCGAAGGCCACGAGGGCACCCTTGACCGGGGACTCCGGCAGCGGGGCCAGGGCCTCGACGGCATCCGTGGACCACCTGCGGGTGATGTCCCAGGCCTGCTCGATCACCGGATGCGCGGAGACGGCGGTCACCGCTGCGGCCAGCTCCTCCTCGGTGTCCAGGGGTCCATCCACCAGGTCGAGGACGGCTGCTGCCGTCGCATCGGCCGGGGCGGCCTGGCGCAGCAGCAGCACCGGCAGGGTGGGCACCCGTTCCTTGAGGTCGGTGCCCGGGGTCTTGCCGGAGGCGTGCGAGGTGCTGGTGAGGTCGATGACGTCGTCGGCCAACTGGAACGCCATGCCGACCTTCTCTCCGTAGTCCTCGAGGATCCGCACGGTGGTCGCGTCGCAGCCGCCGAAATGGGCCCCCAGGCGTCCGGCGGCGGCGATCAGCGACCCGGTCTTGCCGCCGATCACGCGCAGGTAGTGCTCCAGGGGGTCGTCGTGCTCCTCCGGGCCCACGGTCTCCCAGAGCTGGCCCATGACCAGCCTCTCAAAGGTGCGCGCCTGGATGGCCACGGCCTCGGGGCCGAGGGTCGACATCAGCAGGGAGGCACGCGCGAAGATCAGGTCACCGGCCAGGATGGCCACCGAGTTGCCCCACACCTGGTGGGCCGCCGGGGCGCCGCGCCGCACGGGCGCCTCGTCCATGACGTCATCGTGGTACAGGGTCGCCAGGTGCGTCAGCTCCATCACGACGGCGGCCGAGCGGACCTCCGCGGCCACCTCGCCGACCTGCCCCGTGCCGACCCCGGGCTCCCCCAGCAGCGAGGACAGGATCGTCAGCAGGGGACGGATCCGCTTGCCGCCGGCCTCCAACAGGTGCCGGGAGGTGTGGTCCGCCAGCTGGTCCGCGTTGGTCACGGCCTCGGACAGCTCGAGTTCGACGCGCTCGAGGGCGGTGGTGACCACGTCGAGCAGGTCGCCGTGCTCCGCCAGGTTCTCGAAACCGGCGGGCAGGACCAGGCCGCCGGCGGGGTCACCGGGGGTGCCGGAGGCGACGCCGGTGGCGACGCCGGTGGCGACGCCGGTGGCGACGCCGGTGGAGACGTCAGCGCGGGATACGGGCTCGGGTGAAGTCACCCGGCCAGCCTAACCAACGTTGGCCGGGGTCGGCGCATCCGCGGCGGAGCGCATGCCGGTGGCGGGCACTGCCCCCGGCACGGCCCCCGGTGCCGTCCCCATCGTCGTGGCGGTGGGAACCACGGACTCCAGCAAGCGCACCACCCGGTCCACCGGTGTGGAGCCCCGCTCGTCCACGAGGTTGGCCATCACCTGCACCACGGAGCGCAGGAGTGGCTTGACCCGCATGCCCGTGGCCAGGGCGGCCTTGAGCACGGCGGGGTGGCCGATCAGCTCGGCGAACCGGCTGCCGAGCGCGAAGTGCCCGCCCCAGGCCTCCTGGGTGAGCACCGGGTAGCGGGCCAGTTCGGCCTCCCGGCCGGCCGCCGTCGGGCGCTGGAGGGCCGTGATGGTCAGGTCCGCCGCGATGCGTGCGGCCTCCATGGCGAAGGAGATCCCCTCCCCGTTGAACGGCGAGACCATGCCGGCCGAGTCCCCGACGAGCAGCATGCCGGGCACATGCTGGGGGGTCCGGTTGAAGCCCATCGGCAACGCCGCACCGAGAATCCTCGAGGTGCGGGTCTCCTCGGACAGCCCCCAGGTGGCGGTCAGCGCCCCGGACCAGTCCTTGAGAATGGAGCGGTAGTCGAGCTTGCCGAACTGCGGGGAGGTGTCCAGGATGCCCAGGCCCACGTTCACCGTGCCGTCCCCCAGCGGGAACAGCCAGCCGTAGCCGGGCAGCAGGTTGCCCGCGGCGTCCGGCAGCTGCAGCCAGGACTCCATCCAGTCGTCGCCGTGGCGCGGGGCACCCTCCGGGATCGAGTAGTAGGCGCGGACGGCCACACCCATCGGACGGTCGTCCCGCTTGGCCAGGCCCGCGGAGACGGCGGTGCGTGTGGAGTTGCCGTCCGCGGCGATGACGACCGGGGCGTGGAAGTCCTGGAACTCACCGGTCTTGCGGCCGCGGCCGTCCAGCAACTCGGCGCGCAGGCCGTTGACGGTGCCGTCCTCAGCGCGCAGCACCGTGGTGACGGAGTGGCGTTCGAGGATGGTGGCGCCGGCCGCGCGGGCGTGCTGGGCCAGGAGCTCGTCGAAGTCGTGGCGGGTGCGCACCAGGGCGTAGTCCGGCCACGTCTTCGTCTCCGGCCAGGGAACCTCCACCGCGCGGCCCTCGGCCACCAGCCGAAGCCCCTTGATGTGCTGCCACCCGTCCTCGGCGGCGTGCGGGATGCCCATCAGGTTCATCTCCCGCACCGCCTGCGGGGTGAGCCCGTCCCCGCACACCTTCTCGCGCGGGTAGGCGGTCTTCTCGAGCACCGTGACGTCGATTCCGGCGTTCGCCAGGTGCCAGGCCGCCGTGGCCCCGGCCGGGCCGCCGCCGGCGATGAGGACTTGGGTCTGGACGGATGTCGTTGCGCGTTCCACCCCGCCATTCTCCCAGAGCCCTGGCGCGCACCGGCCCAGGGCACTGACGGTAGGCTTGACAGGTCATGAACAACCCTGGATTCACGGCGCCCGCACCCCGATTGGCGTCCTGCACGTATAGCGCCCCTGTGCCCGGCGGGAACGGACTGGCCGATCTCCTGTCCACCGGCTCGGAGTGTGCCTGGATCCGCTTCGGTGAGGGCATGGTCGGCCTGGGTACCGCCGCCCGCTTCACCACCACTGGACCCGGGCGTTTCGAAGCGGCGCGCCACTGGTGGATGGCCGCCACGGCCGCCGAGTCCGGGGACACCTCTCGGACGACGGTTCCCGACGACGGCCTGCCCCGACGATCGCCGCTCGCCTTCGCCGCGTTCGCCTTCGCCGACGACAGCCCGGCCGACTCGGTCCTCGTGGTCCCGGAGTTCGTCGTCGGCTCGGCCCAGGGGCGGTCCTGGCTGACCTGGCAGGTGGACCTCGATTCCCCCTGCCACGCCGAGAAGGCCGCCGCCAGGTTCTCGCCGACGAACGCCGAGCAGTTTCGCGGGCGGCCGGACCGGGCCGACGCCGAGCGTCGGCTGGCCGAACTGCTCGCCGAGGCGGCCGGCAGGCGGCCGGACCGCGCCGGCGCCGCTGCGGGTGCCGGGGCGGGATCCGGGGCAGGATCCGGGGCAGACGGTCTCGTGCTCACCGACGGGGTGCTCTCCCAGGACGGGTACCGGGCCGCCGTCGCTCGCGGGGTGCGGCAGATCGAGGCCGGAACCCTGACGAAGGTCGTCCTGGCCCGCGACGCCGTGGTCCGCTCCGCCGATCCCGTGGATGTCCCGCAGGTGCTGCGCACCCTGGCGGTGCAGTACCGGGACTGCTGGACCTACGCCGTGAACGGCCTGATCGGCTCGACCCCGGAGATGCTGGTCAAGGTGGACGGGGACATCGCCCGGGCTCGCGTCCTGGCCGGCACCCTGGACCGGGATGGGGCACCGGTCGGAACGGCCGGAACCGACTATGCCCGTCAGCTGCTCACCGACGACCCCAAGCAGCGCCACGAACATCGGCTGGCCGTGGACTCCCTGACGGAGCGCCTCGAGCCCTTCACGAGCTCCCTCGAGGCCCCGGACGAGCCGTTCGTCCTCGAACTGCCCAACGTGTGGCATCTCGCAACTGACGTCACGGCACGGCTCGTGGGGGCGGAGGACGCACGGCGCACGGGGCCCGGCGCGCTGGCACTCACCGAGGCGCTGCATCCCACGGCGGCCGTGTGCGGCACCCCGCGCGAGGCTGCCGCCTCGCTGATCAACCGGCTGGAGTCCGAGGACCACGGGCTGGACCGCGGACTCTTCGCCGGACCGGTGGGGTGGCTGGACGGCAATGGGAACGGCGAGTTCGGGATCGCCCTGCGAGGTGCCGTGGTGCAGGATGAGCACACGGTGCGCCTCTACGCCGGTTGCGGGGTCGTGGCGGCCTCGGACCCTGAGTCCGAGCTGGCCGAAACCCACGCGAAGATGCGCCCCATGCTGCAGGCGCTGGGGCTGCGGGCCTAGGCGGACGGAGCCCCCATGGACCCTCACCACGTGCTGGCACCGGCGGTCCCGGACGGCCCTCTGGTGGGCCCGGTCCCGGCGCCACAGCTGCACGTGATGACGTTCAACCTCCGCCGCCGGATGTGGCATCCGACCGGGCGGAGCCCCGATCGGTGGTCCCACCGGAGGGGACTGATCCGCCGGCTGCTCGCGGCCGAGCGTCCCACGGTGCTGAGCGTGCAGGAGGCCCTGCCCGATCAGGCCGACTGGGTGCTGGCCAGCCTCGGGCCGGATTACCGCCGTGTGGGGACGGGCCGCCAGGCCGACGGCGGCGGCGAGGGCACTCCGATCTTCTATGACTGCCGGCGCCTGCAGCTCACCGATTCGAACCAGTGGGCCCTCTCCGAGACCCCGCACCGTGCTGGTTCCCGCAGTTGGGGCAACCTGGTGCCGCGCATCGCCGTCGGCGCGAGTTTCACCGACCGTGGGACCGGCGTGGCCTTCCGGGTGGTCAACACGCACCTGGACCACCTCTCCGCCCGATCCAGACTGGCCTCCGCCCGGATGCTGCGGCAGCTGATCGAGGAACGGCCCGAGCCCGCCGTGCTGACGGCCGATGCCAACACCGGGATCGGTTCCCGTCCCTACCGGGCCCTGACTGGTCCGGATCTCTCCGTGGCAGCGCCGCTCCGGGACGCCTGGATGGACGCCGAGCACCGGTTGACCGAGGCGTGGGGTACGTTCTCGCACTATCGACCGCCGCGGCACGGGGGGCGCCGCATCGACTGGATCCTGGTGGACGAGCGGTTCACGGTGGCCGCGGCAGGGATCCACGCGGCGCGGTTCGACGGTGCGGCCGCCTCCGACCACGAGCCCGTCCAGGCTGTGCTGGCGCTGCCGCGCTAGGCGTCAGGAGTCAGTCGGAACGATTGAGGAGGCACGAGTCAGGAGTCCTTCAGGGCTGCGTACGCGTCCAAGGCATGCCGCCGGGACTCCTTGAGGTCCACGATCGGCTCCGGATATCCGGTCAGTGGTTCGAGCGCCTCCGGCACCCAGCGCCGGACATACACGCCGTCCGGATCGAACCTCTCCCGCTGGGTCTGCGGATTGAACACCCGGAAGTAGGGGGCGGCATCCGCCCCGCAACCGGCGACCCACTGCCAGGAGACCGGGTTGTTCGCCTCATCGGCGTCCACCAGGGTGTCCCAGAACCACTGTTCACCGTCCCACCACGGCTGCAGCAGGTTCTTGGTCAGAAAGCTGCCCACCACCAGACGGACGCGGTTGTGCACCCACCCGCTCTGCCAGAGCTGCCGCATACCGGCGTCCACCATCGGCACCCCGGTGAGCCCGCGCTGCCACGCGTGCAGTGACTGCTCGTCCGGCTCGTAGGGGAAATGCCGGAACTGGCGGCGCATCGGTTCCCGCTCGAGGTCCTCCACGTGATACCGCAGGCTCCAGCTGAACTCGCGCCAGTAGACCTGGCGCAGCCACGCCTCACGATCCGCCTCCGTCAGGTCCCCGTCCTCCCGGGCGGCCTGCACCAATTGCCGGGGCGAGACCTCCCCGAAACGCAACCGCGGGGACATCCGCGAGGTGGACAGCTCATCGCCCGGGATGTCCCTGGACTGCGCATAGCCGTCCACGCCGGCGCCCATCTCCTCCAGCCGCCGTGCCGCTTCCACGCACCCGGGCTCCCAGTGCCGGGCGAGGGTGTCCCGCCACCACGGAGGGGTGTCCGGAGTGTCCAGCAGACCCAGAGCCTCCAGGCCGACGACGACGCCCGCCTGGGCCAGCGCCGCGCACCGGTCCTGCAGGTCGGCCGTCCATTCCTCCTGCGGCGCGGGGGCCGGCAGCACCTCCCCCACGGGTTCCTGTACCACCGCACGCCAGAAGGGAGTGAACACCTTGTAGTGCTCCCCGGACCCGTTCAGGACCCGCTGGGGCTCCGCCAGCAGGAATCCCGGATGGCTGTGCACCTCTAGGCCCTGCGCGGAGAGCTGTTCCTTGAGCTCTCGGTCGAGTGCCCGCGAGGCCGGCGCATACCGGCGTGACCAGCGCACCGCTGTCACCTGGAGCCCGTCCGCCACGGCGGGCAGCACCTCCGCGGCACGGCCGGCGGCGAGGAGCAGCGGGATGCCGAGCCGCCCCAGCTCATCCTCGAGGACGCTGAGTGACCGGTGGGCCCACCAGCGCGTCGCCCCGCCCAGGGGCCGGGGGCCGAGGCCGTTGACGTCTCGTTGCTCACGGATCCAGAGGGCGACGACGGGGCCGTCCCGACAGGCGGCGGTCAGGGCCTCGTGGTCGGTCACCCGCAGATCGTCGCGGAACCAGAGCAGCGTCAGATGGCTCACTGGAACGTCGCGCGGACCGCGGCCTCCACCTGTCGGCGGACGCGTGGACGGGCGGAACGGTCCGAGCGCAGCTCGAGCACCCGGCGGCCGCCGCCAGGACTGCCACCGAGGGCGGACAGCAGGTCGTCCTCACTGTCCACCGGGATCCACTCCAGGCCATAGGCGGCACACAGGGCGCGCACCTCCACGGTCTGCGGGGTGCCGAAGAAGCGCTCCACCACCTCGGCCATGCCCTCGCGTTGGGCCACCAGACCGTGTTCCAGGCCGGCGAAGATCGCCCCTCCGGCGTCATTGACCACCACGATGTCCAGGTCCGGTTCCCGCTCCCCCGGCCCGATCAGCAGGCCACCCACGTCATGGAGCAGGGTCAGGTCCCCGCACAGCAACACGGTGCGCTGGCCGGTGCCCAGGGCGATGCCGGAGGCGGTGGAGACCGTGCCGTCGATGCCGGCGAGTCCGCGGTTGGCATAGACGATCGACTGCGGCACGGTGGGCGGACGCCAGGACAGGTCCACGTCCCGGATCACGGAGGACGAGCCCAGCACGAGAGGTCCACGCACGGTGCTGGCCACGAGCTGGCTGGTGCGCAGGGCACCGGGCCGGCCGATCTCGTCGTGCCGGGTGGCCAGGGCGTCGTCCAGCGCGGCCTGGGCGCGTACGCCGGCCTGCTGCCAGTCCGTCAGCCAGCCGGCCGGGCCACGGCCGGCGACGACGGCCAGCTCCCCCAGGTCCTCCACCGGGCGTTCTCGGCGGGACCCGGGTTCGAACCAGGCCACCGGCTCGGGCTGGTGGAACGCCGTGGCCAGGTCGGCCCGGGCCAGGAGTGCGGAGACCTGCCGCGTCAGGGTCGGCCGGCCGAAGAGGACGACCTGTTCGATCCGGGCGGCCAGCGGATGGGAGTCCTCCCCCCGTCCGCCAGCCGAACCGAGGAGCCACGGGTAGGCGCCGACGGCGTTGTGGCCGAAGCGGGCGTTCGAACTCGGCTCGGCGAGCAGGGGCAGGCCGAGGGCGTTCGCGAAGGCGGCCGGCAGCGGTCCGGAGCCGTGACCGGCCACCACCACGGTGCGGGACTCGTGCAGGTCGGAGACGTCCAGGTCCAGCTGCTCGGTGAGGTCCATGGGGTTCACCCGGACGGGGCCGGCGATCGTACTGGTCCTCGTGTTGGTGGGCTCGTCCGCCCGCGCCTCCGGGCCGGCGTCCTCCTCGGCCGGGACCAGCGGCTCCCGGAACCGCAGGTTCAGGTGGATCGGGCCGGGGGCGGATTCGCGGACGGCGACGCCGGGCACCCCGGCGAACCCCTCCACGTCCTCCGTGTCGAAGCCACCGGCCGCCAGCAGCGCCCGGGAGACCACGGCGGCCAGGTGCTCCCGTTGCCGGCGCAGGGCGGTCGTGCGCGGATGGGCGTCGGCCCCGGAGACCTCAGCGGCCTCCGCGGCCAGCCAGTCCGGGATCTCATCCGGGTCCACGTCCGGGACGGTGTCCCCGCTCAGGGTCTGCGCGAAACGAACGTGTAGCGGGAAGATCCCCTCCTGGCACGTGGTCTGATTCGCACCGGTGCCCTGCAACTCCTCCGGCCGGTCGGCGGTCAGCGCCACCAGCTGGATCCCCGCGTGGTCGGCTTCCATGAGGGCCGGCAGCAGGTTGCCCACGGCCGTCCCGGACGTGGTCACCACGCCGACCGGCCGACCCGAGGCCAGAGCCAGTCCCAGCGCTGTGAAGGCGGCCGACCGCTCGTCGATGCGCACGTGGAGCCGGATCCGGCCGGCCTGTTCGGCCTCGGCGAGAGCGTAGACGAGGGGCGCCGAACGGGAACCGGGGGCGATCACGGCCTCGCGCAGGCCGCCGTCGACCAGTGCTGCGGTCACGGTCCGGGCCACCTGCAGGGCGTCCAGGGCCGGATTCAGGGTGGGCTGGTCATCCGGAATTCGCTCCATGGCCTTCATCCTACGGAGGAAGCCTGAGTGGGAGGTTAACTCCGGTGCAGGCCTGTCTGATGCCGCGTGGCCGGCTGGTGCCGCGTGGCCGGCTGGTCCATCCCGGAAACGCACCATGACGCCACCCCCGGCACCACGGCGAGCGTGGCATCGGGGATGGCGTCGGGAATGGCGTCGGAGGGTGACGTGACTCTGTGCGCCTCGGGTCAGCGGCCGTTGTTGCCCGTGGTCGAGTAGACCTGGACGATGGCCGGGCGCGGGACGGCGACCTTGTCCCCCTTCAAGGGCCCCTCCGGGACGAAGTCCGGGAAGTAGGAGGTATGGGCCCCCCACGCGCCACCCTCGCCGGGGTGCTGCACGGCCACGAACACGGAGTTGTCCTGATCGTGGATCACCGGCCCACAGGTCTCGGCATCGGCCGGCACCGCCAGGAACTGCTCCACGAGGCCGCGGTCGCGGCCTTCGAGGGTGACCTTGTGCAGGGCGTCGCAATAGCCGATCGTGCCGGGCTGGCCGTCCGTGGAGACCCAGAGGTTGCCCTCGGAGTCGAAGGCCAGGTTGTCCGGGCAGGAGATCGGTGAGACCTGGTCCAGCGGCACCCCGTCGAAGTAGGCGTGGTTGCCGTCCTGCCCCGGGTCGCCGGCCAGGAACAGGATGTTCCAGTTGAAGCGCTCCGCGGTGTGGTCGCCGCGGCGCTCGATCATCTCGATGACGTGGCCGTCACGGTTGCCGGGGATGGGGTTGGCCTCGTGGAGGCCTCCGGCTGCGCGCTGCGAGTTGTTGGTCAGGGCCATGTAGACCTTGCCAGTGACCGGGTTGGTCTCGAAGTCCTCCGGGCGGTCCATCGCGGTGGCGTTCACGGTGTCAGCAGCGAGGCGGGTGTTGACCAGGACCTCTTCCACGGTGAACCCCGGCACCAGTGACTTGTCGTTCTTCACCAGCGGGATCCAGCGGCCCCAGCCATCGAAGTCTCCGTCCGAGGGAACGTCACCGGAGCCGTCGATCTCGGACTCCGGGGAGTTGCCGTTGAACTGGGCCACGTACAGGGTTCCCTCGGTGAGCAGGGTCATGTTGTGCTTCTTGTCGCCCTTGCGGTACTTCTGACGCGAGACGAACTTGTAGGCGTAGTCGTTGCGCTCATCGTCTCCCGAGTAGACCACCGCGTGACCGTCCCGGGAGATGACCGCGGTGCCGGCCTCGTGCTTGAAGCGGCCCAGCGCCGTGTGCTTGACCGGGGTGGATGTCGGATCCTCCGGATCGATCTCCACGATCCAGCCGAAGCGGTTGGCCTCGTTGGCGTAGCCCTCGTTGTTCAGGTTGAACCGGGGATCCACGGTCTCCCAGCGGCGGGATGACGGTCCCGGGGTAATCCCGATACGGCGCTCGGCCTCCGCACCGGTGCCGACGAAGTACTGGTTGAAGTTCTCCTCGCCGGAGAGCACCGTGCCCCACGGCGTCGTGCCGCCCGCGCAGTTGTTCAGGGTTCCCAGCACCTTGGTTCCGGTGGTGTCGTCCTTGGTCTTCAACAGGTCGGCTCCCGCGGCAGGTCCGTCCACGGTGAACAAGGTGGAGCCGGTGATGCGGCGGTTGCGGCGGCCTCCTCGGACGTACTCCCACTTCTGGCCCTTACCCCCACGCCTCAGATCAACGATCGAGAGTCCGTGGGCCTCGATGGCTGCCTCGATGACGTCCTTCGGGTTGGACTTGAGGTACTCCGGAGAGAACATGATGTTCTCATTGGTGTACTCGTGGCTGTTCACCAGGAAGCCGGTGCGGTCGTTGCCGCCGTCGGAGAAGACATCGAGATAGTCCGAGTTGTAGCCGAACTGCTTGGCCTGGGATGCGCCTGTCTGGTTCTCCAGGTCGAACTCCGGGGAGTCATCGAACAGCGGGTCTCCCCAGCGGATGATGGGGGCCCAGTCGTAGCCTGCGGGGACGGTCACGGTGTCCACCGTGCGCTCCACCGGGGCGATGGCCTCGAAGGGCAGCTTGCCGCCGCCCGTGGGGTGGAACCCGTTCGCAGCCACTGCCTCCGGAGCCTTCTGCAGGGCGGTCGCGCCGACGACCACGGCGGCGGCCAGGCCACCTCCGAGTCCCAGGGCGGCACGGCGTGAGATCGCGGCGTTGGCGACGTCCCGGAAGTGGGTGTTGCCCGAGGTGTTCGGTGCCTCGTGGCTGCAGGCATTGCCGCATTTCAGTTCGCAGGTGATCGGCAGGCGGTTTCCGCGGGTGTGCCCGGCCATGGGCAGGTGGCGTTTCAGCATGGGTTTCCCTCTTCAGGTGGTGACGGTGACGTTCACAAGGCCCTCACAGACTGACCTCGTCAATGCGCCGTCCGGTCACCGCCCGGTGACGTCCCGGTGAACACTGAGTGAGGTGTATTTAGGTCATGCCCATGCCACGCAATTCCACGTCACGCCGCCGAAAGCACCCCATGCGCCTGCGCCAGGCGCTGGCGCCACCACTGCTGCCGTTCCTCGTCTGCCCGCAGTCGCGCCAGGGCCGCAGGGTCCGGGACGGGGCGGGCCCGCAAAGCGCCGGACGCACCGGACCCACCGGACGCAATGGAAGCCAGCCGGCCGGCGTCGGGAAGCCACGCCGGGACCACCACGTCCTCGGTGAACAGCGCCACGGTGCCCAGCCCGCAGGCGTAGGGCAGCGCGGGCAGACTCGCGGCGAGCGCCACCCCGGCGGCAATCCCCACGGAGGTGTCCAGGGCGGAGGACACCACGGCGTCCAGGCCGGCTGCCCCGACGATGCCCAGGGCGCGCCGCACCCCGCCGAGCGGCTGGACCTTGACCACCACCAGGTCCGCCGCGCCGGCGCGGGCCACGGCGAGCGGATCGGTCTCCTGGCGCACGGACTCATCGGCGGCGATCCGCACCGGCGTCCCCGCGGCGTGGAGGGCCTCGCGCAGCCGGGCCAGCCCCTCGATCCCGGCCACGGGCTGCTCGGCGTACTCGAGCCCGTGCTCCGCGAGCCGTTGCAGGGCGGCGAGCGCCGTGGCGTGGTCCCAGCCCTGGTTGGCGTCGATCCGCAGCGCCGCCCCGGGACGCAGCCGGCGGACCTCGGCCACTCGGGCCACGTCCTCCGCCACCCCCTCGGGACCCGTACGGCCCGATTCGGCGACCTTCACCTTGACGGCGGGCACCTCACCGAAGGAGTCCAGCACCCGTCCGACGTCGGCCGCGGCCACCGCGGGCACCGTCGCGTTCACGGGGACCACGTGCCGCACCGGCGCCGGCCAGCCCTGCCAGCCCGCTTCGATCGCAGCGGCCAGCCAGCGCGAGGACTCCCGCGGACCGTACTCCGCGAACGGGGAGAACTCGGCCCACCCGGCCGGCCCCTGCAGCAGCATGGCCTCGCGCACGGTGACGCCGCGGAAGCGGGTGTGCATCGGCTGGGCCACCACGACGGCGCCCTCCAGGAGCTCGTCCAGCTCCGGCAGCGGGAACCCGCCGGGAGCGCCGGGCAGGGGCGGGAGGCCGTCTGGGACGTCTGCGGGAGGACTGGCGGCGGTCATCCCGCCAGTCTACGGACGGCTGCGTCCGTCAGATGGGGAGTTTGACGCCTACCCGGGTGCTTTTGAGGCGACATTCTTCCCAACTGACGGGAGGAGCATCCGGGCAGTCTGCCTCAAACCGCGGCGAAGTAGCCGAACTTGCGCGCCACGGAGGCGGCTCGGGCGTGATCACCGAGGACAGCTTCCATGGCCTCGACCACGGAGGCCGTGGTCTCCGGGCGCAGGTTCCAGTCCTCGTCGAACGGATCGTCCCATCGCGCCCAGGCGTTGCCGGTGGCGGTGAGGGCCAGCGTCATCTCCTCGACGGAGCCGAAGGTGGGCTCGGGCTCCTCAAGACGGTCCTCCCAGCCGTCCTCCCCCGGTGCGGTGAGGATCTTGCCCGTCAGGCCGTCGAGGATGAAGGGGTCGGGGCCCTGCTTGGCCACCACCGTCCACTCGTCGTTCCAGTCCACCAGCAGAGCACCGGTGCGGGGGTTCCAGCGGTAGCCGGCCTGTTCGTCCCAGAGCCGTTCCAGCGGGAAGAACAGGAAGGGCAGGCCAGCGGTGTCGATCTCGATCCACTCCGGCCCGACCTCCCGGTAGAACCGGACGAGCTCCGGGGCCAGGGGCAACTCCCCGGCCCAGTCAAGGGGTTCCTGGCGGCTCGTCGGCCCGAAGACGGACAGGGCCTGTCGGACCGCGGCCAGCTCAGGAGTGGGGCCCGCAAGGTGTGCCATGGCCCCTACAGTAAGCCTCCACCCCTACCGACGGTCCAGCATCCGCTGACCGCGGGATGACCATTCGGCGAAGAACACTCGACCCTGAGGTGGACGGCTGAGTGACCACCGCCACGGCCGGATGTTCGGAGTCCTCCCAGCCGTGTGGACCACAATGGCACGCATGTCCCCTGCAGTCTCCAACCCCGCGGAGGCCGGCCCCGGCCCCGGCCGGCACTCGCGTGCCACTCGGGCCACCGTGCTGCTCCGACCGGCCCGCAGCACGTGGGCCTGGGTGCTGGCCGCGGCGGTGAGCGCGGCCCTGCTCCTGCTGGTGTACCGCGTCTTTGTGACCACCCAGACCGGCCAACTGGCCGAGTTCATGGCCCTGGAGGCGGCCACACACCGGCTCGAGGGACTGCGGGGGTCCACCCTCACCGTGCTCAACCGGCTGCCGGAGATCGTGGGGGTGGCCGGCGTCGGCGTGTTCCTGGTGTTGACGGTCTACCGGCGGCGCTGGTTCGCGTCCCTGGTGGCGGCGGTGGCGTTCGGCGCGGCGAACCTGACCACGCAACTGTTGAAGAACTGGGTGCTGGTGCGTCCGGACCTGGACAACGGGGTGCCGTACTACACCGGCAATTCACTGCCGTCCGGTCACACCACCTTCGCCGCGGCCGCCGTGGTGGCGGTGTTCCTCATGGTCGCCCCGCGCTGGCGGCCGATGACCGCCGCCGTGGGGGCCGTGTTCGCCACCGCGGTGGGAGCGGGGACCTTCATCGAGACCTGGCACCGCCCCGCGGACATGGTGGCGGCGTACCTGGTGGCCGCGTTCTGGGGGTTGGTGGCCGGCTATGTGATCCTGCGGACCGGCGCCGACTGGAACATCCGCGGCACGCGGACCGCCCGCCATCCACATCCCGGCGGTCATCCACTGTGGGACGTGGCCCTCTGGGCCGTCGGTGGCGCAATGCTGCTGGGTGCCTGGTGGGGTTTCGAAGCCGCCGGGGGCACCGCGGCCCTGACCGCCGCACCGGACTGGTATTCCGGGTGGCACTTCCTCTACGGCGTGCTGCTCGCCACCGGTCCGGGACTGCTGGTCTTCGCGGCGCTCTCCGGCTTCTTCCGCTGGCAGTCCGGGCGGCGCCGGCCGGCAGCACCACGGGGTTAGCATCGGCTAGCGGGCCACCAGATCCGCCACCGACCCGGGCCCCTTGGGGAGCGAGCGGGCAAAGATGACGGCACCGGCCGCCGCGATCACGGCCACGGCCCAGATGCCGAAGGCCAGCCCGGCCAGCCCCGTGACGGCGGAGAGCACCGCCGGTCCGGTGAGCATGCCGACATCGGACAGCTGCCGCCACAGTGCCAGGAACTGCGGCCGGCCCTCGGGTGGCGAGTAGTCGGCGCCGAGCGTCATGACGATCCCGGAGCCGAAGCCGTTGCCCAGGCCCACCACCACGGCCACCGCGGCGAACCACCAGGGGGATCCGGTCAACGGCACCAGCGCCGTGCCCAGGGCCAGTCCGGCCATGCAGAACACGGCCACCACACGGCGTCCCCGGCGGTCCATGAGGAACCCGGAGGGGTAGAACATCACCAGGTCAGCCAGCCCCGTGAGCCCGTAGACCGCGGAGGCCGCCGCGGGGCTCAAGCCGAGTTCCGTGGCCCACAGCGGGATCACGGCGGAGCGGCTGGCCCGCGCCGCGGACAGACACAGCACGCCGATGCCGGCGGTCAGCAGCACCCGGCGGTGCCGGCGGGCCAGCCAGCGCATGGTGGGCCGAGGGCCCGCCCCGGCGGCGGCTGATCGAGTGGACGCAGCGGTCGGAGCAGCCGCGGGGGCAGCGGCGGGGGCAGCGGTGGGCGCGGCGGGCTGGGTGCCACCGGCCGGCGTCGTCCCCGGCACGGGCAGGTCCTTGATGGTGAAGCTCATGCCGGCGGCGAGCACCATGGCCGCCGTGGCGACCACGAAGGCACCCTGCAGGCCCATGACGGTCTGCAGTCCGGCCCCGAGGAAGGGCCCGGCGAACATGCCGATGCGGATGGTGCCGCCGAGGGTGGACATCGCCCGGGCCCGGTGGCTGCCCGGGACGGCCACCGCGAGGTAGGACTGCCGGGCGAGGTTGAAGCCGGCGCCGGCCATGCCCACGATCACCAGGCCGGCGAGCAGCAGGCCGAGTCCGGTGTGATCCGCCACCGGCAGCCATCCGGCCACGGCGGCCAGGGTCACCAGGGCGCCGAGAGATCCTACCCAGGCGGAGACGATGATCGTGATCCGCTCGCCGGCGCGGGAGGCCAGCCAGGCGGCGGGCGCGTTGGCGACGAGGGAGCCGATGCTGACCAGGGTGACCGAGGCGGCCGCCAGCGCCAGTGAGGCGCCGAACGCCGTGGCGGCGGGCGCCATGGCCGGCATGATGGCGCCGAGGCCCACCGCGTAGACGGCGGAGGGCGCATAGATCTGGAAGGCCTGTTCCAGCGGTCCGCCGCGGAAACCCCCGAACCGGCGACGCCGGCCCTCGGCTGCGGACATGGCTCGCCTTTCCCTGGACTGGAGAACCACGCTACCGGAGCGGGGGGGGG
>NZ_JALDXU010000123.1:0-8349 GCF_032154715.1 Citricoccus sp.
ACACGGTGCCCCGTGGGCGGGTCTCCTCCTGGCCCGCACGGCGGTCCGGCCGGTTCTTGACCCGTTCCTCCGTCCGGCCCTCGGCGCGGTGGTCAGGCTGGCGATCTGACGGTGCGGCTGACGGCGGGTCCGGCTGTGAACCCGGCTGGAGGTCGGCAGCTTCGGGCTCGGCTCGATGTCGGGGGTTCTCTGGCATGGGCACTACGCTAACGCATTCCCTCGATGATCGAGATACCTGCCGTCGAGTTATATCCTGATCACTGCCGCTCAGTAGACTGGGGCGTCAGACACCGGCGGAAGGAGGCCCCATGCCGCAGCCCGGCCAGGAGCCTTCGGAGCTCTTCCAGCTGATCCATGCCCTGCGGCGGTATGCCGAAGTGGCGGACCGGACCGTCGACGCCGCCGGCCACCGCAGCGGCCTGCACCGCACTGATCTGCGCGCCCTGACCATCCTCATGCAACGGCAGGCGGCCGGCCTGAACACCAGCCCCACCGACCTCGGACGGATGCTGAGCCTCACCTCGGCCTCCACCACGGCCCTCGTGGACCGCCTGGTCTCCAATGGTCACGCCGAGCGCACCCCGTCCACCACGGACCGGCGCCGGGTCAGCATCTCCCACACGGACACCGCCGCCGTGGACGGCCGGAAGATTTTCATGCCGATGGCCCGCAGCATGGCCGACCGCCTGTCCGAGTTCACGCCGGACCAGATGCAGACCGCCATCGAGGTCCTGGCGGCGGCCACCGAGGCCCTCGGCACCGTCGAGGCACCGGCCGGCCCTCCGCCCGCACCCATCCAGTCATGACCTCCACCGCTCGTTCCGGACCCCGCACGGAGACCAGGCGCGGGAGACTGCGAGCACCCCTCCTGCTGGCGATCGACGGCCGCTCCGGCGCCGGCAAGACCTCTCTCGCCGTGGAGACGGCCGCGGTGTTGCGGCCCCATCTGGAGGTGGCCGTCTTCCATCTGGACTCCGTCTATCCAGGCTGGGACGGCCTCGCGGCCTCCCTGGACACCTACACCCACGACGTCGTCGCCCCGCTCGCCCAGGGCCGCACCGCCCGGTGGACCTGGTGGGACTGGACGGCCGACGCGCCGGGACGCGCGGATGCCACCCCGCCGGCCGACGTCGTGATCCTCGAGGGCGTGGGGGCAGGGAACCGGAACGCCCGGCCGCATCTGGATGCCGTGGCCTGGGTGGCCATGGATGACAGCGAGCGCCAGCGGCGGGCCCTGCGGCGTGACGGCGCGACCTTCGCCGCCCACTGGGATCGGTGGGCCGCGCAGGAGGACGCCTACCTGGCCGGGGACGAGGTGGCGGAGGCGGCCTGGCTGACCCTCGACGGCCACGGACCCACGCCGCGGGCCGCCGCCGACCTCGTGGAGGGCCTGCGATCCCTGCCTGGCTGGGAATCCGCACTCGCCCTGGTGCCGGCACCCGGCCCGGCCCGGTGGGAACGCCGCACCCTGAGCACAGCCGCCGAACCGAGGGCGCTGTTCGCCGCCACGGGCGGACCGGACGCCGCGACTGCCCTGCTGCTGGAGAGCTCGGACCGGGACGTCACCCCCTCACCGGAGCGCAGCCGCTATTCGCTCATCGGCCTGGCCACCGGCTCCTCGACCGTCGCGAACCACACGGACGGCGTCACCATCGTCTCCTCCGGCCTCCTCACCCTGCGGCGCGTGGGGCCGTTCTTCCCATGGCTGGCCACGGTCTGGCCCGGCGGCCCCGGTACCGGCCATGCCGGGACAGGGCACGACGCCGGCCCGGCGGGCCTGGGTGCGCCAGGCACCTCCGGGTGCCCCGGCGATCCGGTCGGCCCGTTCCAGCCTGGTTGGATGGGATGGATCGGCTACGGCATCAAGCGCGAGGCCGGGTCCCGGGACGGCGCGGCCACCCTGGCCACGGCCGACGGTAGGGCTTCGCCGACCGTCCCCGAGGCACTGCTGTTCCGCCCGGGGCGCGGCGCCAGCGTGGACCACGTGGCCGGCACCACGACCCTCTTCTGGTCCGCCGACGATCCAGGCGGGCCGGAGTGGGCGGACCGGGTGGCGGGCGGGCTGCCGGACGAGTCGCCGGGCAGGCACTCAGCCGAGCGCGCCGAGGGGCTGCCAGCTGAGCGTTCGGAGGGCCAGGCCGCCGCATCACCCGCCGCTCCCCCGGTCTTCACCGTGCGGGACACCCGTGAGCACTACCTGGCCAAGATCCGGGCGGCCCAGCATCAGATCCATGAGGGGAACACCTACGAGGTCTGCCTCACCACCGCCCTGGAGTCCACGGTGGACTCCTTCGACGGCTGGGCCACCTACCGGCGGCTCGCCGAGGCGAACCGGGCCCCGTTCACCCTGTACCTGCGCGCCCATGTGGCCGGGACCGGCGTCGGGCGCGGGGCCGGGACGGGCAACGGGTCTCAGGCCGGGAACGAGCCGGTGCAGATCCTCTCCACCAGTCCCGAGCGGTTCCTCGCGGTCTCCTCGAGGGCGGAGGGAGACTGGCTGGTGACAGAGCCGATCAAGGGGACGCGCCCGCGCGGGGCCACGCCGGACGAGGACCGCGCGCTGGCCGAGGAGCTGGCATCCTCCCCCAAGGACCGGGCCGAGAACATCATGATCACGGACCTGGCCCGCAATGACCTCTCGCGGTTCGCCCGGCCGGGGACACTGGCGACCACGCGGGTGTGCGCGATCGAGTCGTACCCGACGGTGCACCAGATGGTCTCCACGGTCACCGCACAGTTGCAGCCCGGCGTGCCGCGGGCGGATGCGCTCGCCGCGGCCTTCCCACCCGGGTCGATGACCGGGGCCCCGAAGATCTCCACCATGGACATCCTCGAGGACCTTGAGGCGGGGCCCCGCGGGGTGTACTCCGGGGTGGCCGGCTATCTCTCCGCCGACGGCGCGGCCGATTTGAACGTGCTGATCCGCACCCTGGTCGCGGTGCCCGTCGCGCCCGCCATACCCGCCATGTCCGGTGGACCGGCCGGGGCGACGGAACCGGTGGAGTCCGCAGGGCCGTCGTCGACCGCGGGGGCCTCCGGGCGCACGCACCTGTCCCTGGGCGTGGGCGGGGCGATCACCGCGGACTCCGTGCCGGAAGAGGAATGGGACGAGGTGCGGACCAAGGCCCACGGGGTGCTCCGCGTGCTCGGCTCGGCCTTCCCGGACGCCTGAGGGCAGCCCCTCCGCAGCACCGCGGCCCCGCCCCGTCCGCTTTGCGGGCAGAGATGAGTACTCATTTCTGCCCGGAAAGTGGTCACTGCAGGGCGGAGGTCAGGCGGAACACGTTGTCCACCCAGCGCTGGGCACGCGGCCGGCCCTGCCATTCCGCCAGGGTCAGCTCCTCGGAGACGGACCGGTACTCCTCGACCACCGGCTGCAGCGCCTCCACCGTCTCGGAACCCACGGTCAGCACCGAGACCTCCATGTTCAGGGAGAAGGACCGCATGTCCATGTTGGAGGAGCCGAAGACCGCCACGTCGTTGTCCACCGTGAACAGCTTGGCGTGCAGCACGTTGGGGTCCGGATAGCGGAAGATCCGGATACCGGCCTTCAACAGGGCGTCGTAGTAGGACTGCTGGGCGTGGTGGACCATGAACTGGTCCGCCTTGCGGCACACGAACAGCTCCACGGTCACCCCGCGCTGGGCGGCGGTGGTCAGGGCGTAGAGCATCGAGTCATCCGGCACCAGGTACGGCGAGACCACCACGAGGCGTTCCCGCGCGGAGTAGAACAGGTGGTTGAACAGGCGCAGATTGTTCTCGTTGGAGAATCCGGGGCCGGAGGGGACCACCTGGGCGATACTGCCGTCGTCCACCTCGAACTCGGCAGGGTCCGGTTCTCGGTACTTCCCCTCCAGCTCATCACCAGTCTCCGCATACCAGTCGGTCACGAACACCACGTCGAGCGAGGCCACCACGGGACCGGTGATGCGGCTCATCAGATCCACCCACTCCCGGCCCATCGCGTGGGCGGAAGCCCGCTTGTAGCCGGGCTCCACGAGGTTCTGGGAACCGGTATAACCCACCAGCCCGTC
The DNA here is from genome assembly GCF_032154715.1 of Citricoccus sp. Lineage (GTDB taxonomy): Bacteria > Actinomycetota > Actinomycetes > Actinomycetales > Micrococcaceae > Citricoccus. The sequence goes on from NZ_JALDXU010000123.1 coordinate 4,035, forward strand.
CACGATCAGGATCTTGCGGTGGTTGCGCAGGTCCGGGCGCTGGTACTTGCCCCGCCAGGGCAGCACGGGCATCGCCAGGTGGTATTCGAGTCCGGCCGCATCCAGCCGGCGCCGCAGCTGCCGATAGCCCTTGACCCGCATCGAGGCGACGTGGTCGAAGAGGACCCGCACGGTCACGCCCCGGGCGTGGGCCCGCTCCAGGGCCTCGAGCACCACGGAGGAGTACCCCTGCCGGTCCTTCGGGTCGTCCGCGAGGATGTAGAAGATCAGGTGGACGTAGTCCTGGGCCCGGTCGATCTCCTCCGCCATCCGCCGCATGGACTCCCGGTAGTCCGTGATGAACTCGAACTCGTTGCCGTCCAGCATGGGGAAGCTCGTCAGGTTCCGGGTCAGACGCGCCGCCGCCACCACGTACCGCGGTGCCATGCCGGCGTCGTTGGGCAGCTGCAGGTGGGCGGTGGCCTGGCCGAGTGCCTCGTTGACCGCCTTCTGGCGGGATCGGCGCTGGCCCCCGAGCCGGAAGGAGCCCAGCAGCAGGAACAGGACGAGGCCGGGCAGCGGCAGGAAGAAGATGATGAGCAGCCACGCCATCGCCACCGCGGGGCGGCGGCCGCCCGGGACGATGCCGAGCAGCAGGATGCGGATGCCGACGTCGATGATCCAGAAGAGCACGGTCAACCAGTCGGGGAAGATGCCGAACTCGGCGGTGGGCCAGAGCATCACCCCAGCTTACGGTGAGTCAGGTCTCCCGGCCGGAACCACGAGGTCCAACAGCTGGTCGATCCACTCGGTGGTCAGGGATCGGGAGAACAGCAGGCGCAACAGCAGGCTGGCCGCCACCGTCTCGGCGAGGAACGACGGCGGCGCGGCCAGGCCCCCAGGATGGTTCCGGTCGTGCTCCTGGAACCGGGCGTCCAGACCGGCCATGATCGGCTGTACCAGCGCCGAGTGCATGGCGGCGGAGGTCTCCCCGGCGGAGGTCAGGGCGGACATGATCGTCTGGATGAGGCGGGAGACCTCCGGCGCCTCGATCTCGGACTTGAGCGCCGCGAGCCAGGCGCCCAGGTCGGCGCGCAGGTCACCGGAGTCCTCGGGCACCCCCAGGGGCATCTCCAGGAAGCCCTCGGCCAGGGCCTCGACCACCACGCCGGCCTTGGAGCCCCACCAGCGGTAGATGGTCTGCTTGCCGACGCCCGCCGCGGCGGCGATCCCCTCCACCGTGAGCTCCTGGAATCCGCAGCCGACCATCAGGTCCGCCGCCGCCTCCAGCACGGCCACGCGCGACTTCTCGCTGCGCGGACGTCCCCGGTGCTCCGCCGGCTTGTCCACCTCGACGCTCAACGACGCCCTCCCTGCTCCTGTGGTCTGCCCGCCGGCTGACCTGTCCGCCAGCCGATGGCCTCCTGCTCGTGGCCCATCTCACACCGGTCATTTCGATACGAGACGTTGCGTCTACTATAGTCGTTGCCGGACGTGTTGGGCCGCGGCAGGCCGCCGCAGGACCCGTCCGCCGACTCCCCTGGCCGCCTTTCCCCTCCTCAAGGAGTGACGCCTCATGGCTGAACTGCTCTACCGACTCGGCTTCGGGTCCTCCCAGCGCCCGTGGACCGTGATCAGCAGCTGGCTGGTGGTGCTGGCGCTGGCCGTGGGCGGCTTCCTCGCCTTCGGCGGGACCCTGACCTCCTCCATCACCATCCCGGGCACCCCCACCAGCCAGGTCACCGACCGGCTGACCGAGGAGTTCCCGGAGGCGGCCAACGGCGCCGGGTCCGTGGTGTTCCGCACCGCGGACGGCTCCGAGTTCACCGCCGATCAAGAACAGCGGATCACCGACCTGATGGCCGAGGTCGAGGAGATCGAGGGGGTTGACTCCACCCTGGACCCCTTCACCACCGAACAGCAGAAGGCGGACGGGCAGCAGGACCTGGAGGACGGCCGCGCCGAACTCGAGGACGGCCGCCAGCAGCTGGAGGACGGCCAGTCCGAGCTGGATGACGCCGTGGCCCAGCTGGACGCGGCACAGGCCGAACTGGATTCCGGTCAGGAACAGCTCGACGCCGGCCAGGCCCAGTTGGACGCATCACGCGCGCAGGCCGAGGCGGCCGGCTCCCCGGCCGCGACGATGGCCCAGCTCCAGCAGCAGCAGGCCGCCCTGGACGCCCAGCAGGAGGAGCTGGACGCCGCCCGCGCCCAGCTCGACGAGGGCCGGGGCGAGATCGAGACGAACCAGGCCACCCTGGACGAGTCGGCCCAGGAACTGGCGGACGGCGAGGCCGAGCTGGCCCAGGGCGAGCAGATGCTGGCCCTCACCCAGGACTACCGGACCGTGTCCGAGGACGGGACGGCCGCCGTCGGGACCGTGTCCTTCACCCTCCCGGCCATGGAGGTCGAGCAGGGCGTCAAGGACGAGGTGGTCTCCACCCTGACCGAGGCGGACATCGCCGGAGTCGAGGTGCTGCCCTCCAACGACCTCTCCCAGGCCATCCCGCAGATCGCCGGGCCGGCCGAGGTCATCGGACTGATCATCGCCGGCATCGTCCTGTTCATCATGCTCGGCACCCTCGTGGCCGCGGGCCTGCCGATCCTGACCGCCCTGATCGGCGTGGGCATCGGCGCCGCCGGCACGCTGGCGTTCTCCGGGATGATCGACATGCTGTCCGTGACGCCGGTGCTGGGCCTGATGCTCGGCCTGGCCGTGGGCATCGACTACGCGCTGTTCATCATCAACCGCCACCGGCGTCAGCTCAAGGACGGCGTCCCGCTGCAGGAGTCCATCGGCCTGGCCACGGGTACGTCCGGCAACGCCGTGGTGTTCGCGGGCCTGACCGTGGTCATCGCCCTGGCCGCGCTGAACGTCACCGGCATCCCGTTCCTGGGCCTGATGGGCACCGTGGGTGCCGTCTGCGTCGCCCTGGCCGTGCTGATCGCCATCACCATGATTCCGGCCCTGCTGGGCCTGGCGAAGTACCGGGTGCTCTCCCAGAAGGAGCGGGCCGCCGCCGACGCCGCGACGGCCGCGGCCACCAGTTCCGGCAAGCACACCGCGGCTGCGGAGCACGCCACCGGCCGGGCACCCCGGCCGATGTCCACGGTGCGCGCGGTGCTCACCGCCGTCGGGTCCGTGGTGCTGCTGGCCGTCATCGCCATCCCGTTCTTCTCCATGCGCCTGGGACTGCCGGACGGCGCCTCGGAGCCGCCGGAGTCCGCCAGTTACCAGGCCTACGAGACCCTGGGCGAGAAGTTCGGCGAGGGCCGGAACGGCCCCCTCGTGGTGACCGCTGACCTGCCCGAGGGCCTGACGGACACCGAGATCGTGGACGAGCAACTGGCTGTGGCGCAGCAGCTCCAGGGCATCGAGCACGTGACCTCCGTGGTCCCGGCCGCCGTGTCCGAGGACAACGGCATGGCGATGTTCCAGGTCATCCCCGAGGGCGGCCCGAACGCGGTCTCCACCGAGGAACTGGTGCACACGCTGCGTGCCACGGAGCCGGAGTCAGAGTCCACCAACCTGGCCGTGGCCGGCAGCACCAGTGGTTTCGTGGACGTGGCGGAGAAGCTCGCCGAGGCGCTGCCGCTGTACCTGGGCGTCGTCGTCGGGCTCTCCCTGATCATCATGATCGTGGTGTTCCGCTCGCTGCTGGTGCCGCTGATCGCCACCGGCGGGTTCATCCTCTCCGCCTTCGCCGCGATGGGTGGCGTGGTGGCCATCTACCAGTGGGGCTGGCTGGCCACGGTCTTCCAGGTCCACAACCCGGCCCCGATCCTGGCGTTCCTGCCGACCATCATGGTGGGCGTGCTGTTCGGCCTGGCGATGGACTACCAACTGTTCATCTCCACCGGCATGCGTGAGGCCTACGCCCACGGCTCCCCGGCCCGCGTGGCGGTCCAGCAGGGGCTGAAGGCCGGCCGCTCCGTGGTCATCGCCGCGGCCATCATCATGATCAGCGTGTTCGGCGGTTTCGTGTTCTCCGAGTCCGCCATGATCCGCCCCATCGGCTTCGGCCTGGCGTTCGGAGTGCTCGTGGACGCTTTCGTGGTCCGCCTGCTGCTGATCCCGGCCCTGATGCACCTGTTCGGCGACGCCGCCTGGTGGCTGCCGAAGTGGCTCGACCGGATCCTGCCGAACGTGGACGTCGAGGGTGCCTCGCTGGAGCGCAGCCACGGTTACTCGGATCCGGAGCTGGCAGGCGCTGACGGTGATGGATCCGGCACTGGGTCCGGCGAAGGCGGGGACGGCGGGGGCCGCGATGACGATCCCGCCCTGACCCGGGTCTGACACCGCATCACCACCACAGGGGGCGGGGCGCATCACGAA
>NZ_JALDXU010000001.1:0-147553 GCF_032154715.1 Citricoccus sp.
GTGTCAGGGTGCTGGCGCCGGCGTCAACGACCAACGACCAACGACCAACGACCAACGACCAGCGATCAGCGGCCAGGTGCCGGGCCCCTGATTCCTGGAAGGTCAGGCGGGGTGCGTCATGGACATGGTGTCCAGGGCCGCGTCCAACTGCTCCTCGGTGACCTCGCCGCGCTCCACGTAGCCGAGATCGATGACGGCCTCGCGGACAGTCATCTTCTGGGCCACGGAGTGCTTGGCGATCTTGGCTGCCGCCTCGTAGCCGATGACCTTGTTCAGCGGGGTCACGATCGAGGGGGAGGCGCCGGCGAGGAAGGAGCAGCGCTCCACGTTGGCCTCGATGCCGTCGATCATCTTGTCCGCCATGACCCGCGCCGTGTTGGCCAGCAGGCGGATGGACTCGAGCAGGTTCGCGGCCATCACCGGGATGCCGACATTCAGCTCGAAGGCGCCGTTGGTGGAGGACAGCGAGATGGTGGTGTCGTTGCCGATGACCTGGGCGGAGACCATGATGGCGGCCTCGCAGATCACGGGATTGACCTTGCCCGGCATGATCGAGGATCCCGGCTGCAGGTCCGGGATGGCGATCTCGCCGAGGCCGGTATTGGGGCCGGAACCCATCCAGCGCAGATCGTTGTTGATCTTCATGAACGAGTACGCGATGTTGCGCAGCTGGCCGGAGGCCTCCACGAGACCGTCGCGGTTCGCCTGGGCCTCGAAGTGGTTGCGGGCCTCCGTCAGCGGCAGGCCGGTCTCCGCGGCGAGCAGCTCGATGACGCGGGCGGAGAAGCCCTTCGGGGTGTTGATGCCGGTGCCCACGGCGGTGCCGCCCAGGGGGACCTCGGCCACGCGCGGCAATGAGGCGTCGATGCGCTCGATGCCGTAGCGGACCTGTGCGGCGTAGCCGCCGAACTCCTGGCCCAGGGTCACCGGGGTGGCGTCCATGAGGTGGGTACGGCCGGACTTGACGACGTTCTCGAAGGCCTGCGCCTTCTTCTCCAGGGACACGGCCAGGTGGTCCAGGGCCGGCTTCAGGTCGTTGATCAGGGCCCCGGTCACGGCGACGTGCACGGAGGTCGGGAAGACGTCGTTGGAGGACTGCGAGGCGTTGACGTGGTCGTTCGGGTGGACCTCGGCGTCCGAACCGGCTGCCTTCAGGGCCTGGGTGGCCAGGTTGGCGAGGACCTCGTTGGTGTTCATGTTCGAGGAGGTGCCGGAGCCGGTCTGGAACACGTCGATCGGGTACTGGTCGTCGTGCTGGCCGGAGATGACCTCGTCCGCGGCGGCGACGATCGCATCGCGGAGCTCCTCGTCGATCACGCCGAGCTCGGCATTGGCCTGCGCCGCTGCCTTCTTGACCTGCGCCAGAGCGTGGACGTGGGCCGGTTCCAGGGTCTTGCCGGAGATCGGGAAGTTCTCCACGGCACGCTGGGTCTGGGCACGGTACAGGGCGTCAACCGGGACCTTGACCTCACCCATGGTGTCGTGCTCGATGCGGAACTGCTGTTCGGAAGATTGCTGCGAAGAAGTCAGATCGGTCATGGTTCCCCACTTTAGACCGTCGCGTGCTCGGTCAGGCGCCCATCACGCAGGGTGACCGTGCGGTCCGCCACCGCCACGAACTCCAGATCATGGGTGACGACCACCGTGGCAGTGTCCCGGTCCCTCGTCAGGGTGGCCAGCAGCTCCATGACCTCCGCCGAGCGGTGCTGGTCCAGCGCCGAGGTGGGCTCATCGACCAACAGCACCGAGGGCTCACCCATGAGTGCCCGGGCGATGTTCACCCGCTGCCGCTGGCCGCCGGAGAGCTGGTGCGGCCGCCGTCGGGCTGCCGTGGCCATCCCGACGGCGGCCAGCGCGTCCAGCGCCGCGTCCCGGACCGCGTGGGGCCGACTGCCGCGCAGCACCCCGACCAGCTGGAGTTGCTCGACGGCCGTCAGGGAGGCCATCAACTGCGGTTGCTGGAAGACCAGCCCGATCTGCTGGAGCCGCAGCCGGGCCCGCTCAGACTCGCTGGTCCCGGTGATCTCCGTGGCGCCGATGTGGACCGTGCCGGAGGTGGGAGTGACCAGTGCCCCGGCGACTGCCAGCAGGGAGGACTTGCCGGACCCGGAGGGGCCCACGAGGGCGAGCATCTGACCGGCCGGGACAGTGAGGTCCACGGAGTCCAGCGCGTTGAGGGTGCCGGAGTCGCCGTCGGAGTAGGTCAGGGTGACGTCGGACAGGTGCAGCATGGGAGGTTCCTTTGACGGGTAACGGGTAACGGGTGGGGGTCTGAGCTCTCGTCATGCGGATTTCCGGGTGTCGCGCCGGATCGGAGGTGTGACACCCGAAAATTTGAATGATGAAGGGGTCTGGAGCAGGGCTCAACTGCCGCCGAGGGCGACGAGCGGGTCCACGCGGCACGTTCGCCAGACGGCCGCCACGGAGGCTGCCAGCCCGAGCACCACGGTGACCAGCACCGGGATGGCGACGGCGGCAGCATCCACCTGGACCGGGACCGTGCCGGCTGCCAGCGCGATCCCGGCGAGACCCAAGGCCCCGCCGAGGGCGGCCCCGGTCAGCAGCACTATCCCGGCCTGGGTGAGCGCGTCGCTGACGACCCACCGGGTGGTGGCGCCCAAGGCCTTGAGCACCGCGATGTCCCGGGTGCGCTGCAGCGTGAACACGGCCATGAAGGCGGCGATCACCAGGGCGGAGATGCCGTAGAGGAACGCCTGCATCATCACGAGCGAGCCGTTCTCGGACGAGAAGGCGGGCAGGGCGCCCAGGGCGCCGTCCACGTCCGTGGCCACCGTGGTGGTCTCGACGGCCGCGCTCGGCTGGTGGCCGGCGTCGGGCGCGGTTCCGGCGACCAGGACCGAGGCGGTTCCGTCCGGAGCATGCGTGAGGCCGGCCCACGTGGACAAGGGCACATAGAGCACCGGGGTGTGGGAGTACCAGCTGTCCTCGATGGTCTGCGCAATCGGCACGGATTGCCCGTTGACGGTCACCTCGTCCCCAGCGGAGACGCCGAGTTGCTCGGCGGCGCTCGTACTGATCAGGGCACCGTCCTCCAGCGAACCGCTGGTGTCGGCGGTGCTGTCGGTGCCGGTTGCGGCGCCCGAGGACCCCGGGACCAGGCGGGAGCCGGGTTCCAGACCCATCAGCGTCACGGCGGTCACGGCGCTGCCCGAATCGGCCCGGGCCTGGCCCACGCCCACCGGCTCGGCCCACTCGACCTGGGCGTCCCGGCGCCAGTCGTCGAGTTGGCCCGTGGTGACGGCGGAGGCGGTGAAGTCCGCCTCCACGTCCTTCACCGTGGTGGCGTGGGCGGCGCCGAAGGCCACCGTGACCTGGGCAGAGTCGGTGGTCGCATCCTCCCATGCGGTGACAGCGGAGATGTTCTGATGGGCCAGCCCGTTGGTGAGGGCGGTGAGGAAGACGAGCAACAGGCTGATCAGACCCACCACGGAGCCCATGAGGGCGAAGCGGCCGGACGAGAAGCGGACGTCCCTCAGGGACAGGAACGTGGGAGATGACATGGAAGGGCTCCTTGGGCGGAGAGAGTGGGCTGGTGTGGCTGCTCTCCAGCCTTCCGCCCGTCTCCGCCGCGCGCATCGCCCACCCGGCTACTGGTGGCTCCATCCTTCGGTTGATTCCGGGACGGCCACCAGCGGCCGGTCCGGGCTACCCTGCAGCCATGGCATCCGAGCGCACGACACCTCCGGCGATAGCGCCGCCCCCTGAGCCGTCATGGCTCTCGGATACCCGCATCCCGGCCCTGCTCGCGGCCATGCTCCTCATCCTGCACGTCACCGTGGCGGCATTGCTGCTCATCCGCCTCGTCCGCTCCCTGGTCCCGGCGTTCCGCTCGGGTCAGCACGGACTGGTGTGGCAGATCGTCGCCCTCTCCGCGGTGTTCGCAGCGGTCTATCTCGTCGGGACCGTGGTCGAGAAGCGGTACAGCGACCGCCGGGCCCCTGGCACCAGGGGACCGACTGCGGGGCGAACAGCAGGGCCACCAGCAGCGCGAACAGCAGGGCCACCAGCAGCGCGAGCCGACGGGCAGATCGTTGTCCGGGGGCAGCTGCTCTGGTTGGCCGTCGTCACCCTCACGTGGCTGGGCCTGATGGCCGTGCACGTGGATTTCGCCTGGCTCGTGTTCCCTCTCTTCTTCCTGCACCTGCACGTGGTGGGGCCGAAGTCCGTCCCGGTGGCGATCAGCCTGGTCGTCCTGCTGACCGTGGCGGTGTTCCTCGGATTCTGGTGGCATGAGGGAACGCTCGGCATCGGTGCCGTGGTGGGCCCCGTGATCGGGGCGGTGGTGGCCGTGGCCATGTCCGCCGCCTACGCGCTGTTCTACGCCGAGGCCCGCACCCAGCGGCGTATCGCGGCCGAACTGCAGGCCACCCGGGATGACCTTGCCCGCGCGGAGCGGCATGCCGGCGCCATGCGCGAACGGGAACGGTGGGCCCAGGACCTGCATGACACCCTGGCACAGGGGCTGGCCTCCGTGGTGCTGCTGTCCCGCGCCGCGCAGGAGCAGCAGCCAGGCGAGCCCCTGGCCGGCCAGCTGTACCAGATCGAGCGCTCGGCCGTGGACAACCTCGCCCAGGCCAGGGCCCTGGTGGAGCAGCGGAATCCCGGGGCCGGGCTGACCGCCGAGCTGGAGGCCGCCTGCCGAAACACCCAGGAGACCGCGCGATCAGCCGGTGCGGCGCTCACCGTGGAGTTCCTCGGACCCGACGCCGACCCGGCCCTGGGTGCCGACGCGGCCACCACCGTGCTGCGGGTGACGCAGTCGGCCCTGGCCAACGTCCTGCAGCACGCACAGGCCACCCACTGCGTGGTCACCTTCGCCGTGCACCGGCATGAGGTCACGGTGGACGTGTTCGACGACGGCACCGGCCGTGGCGGCCGACCCGAGGGGTTCGGCATCGCCACCATGCGGGACCGGGCGGCCCGGGCCGGCGGCACCCTCACCGTGGAGGACGCCCTGAACGACGAACCGGAGGACGGACGAGGCCGGGGGCGGTCCAGCGGGACCGTGGTGGTCCTCAGCCTGCCACGGTGGGGGACCTCATGACCCGTGAGCCTCTCCGCATCCTGCTCGTGGACGACCATCCCGTGGTGCGTGCCGGACTGCGGGCGGTCCTGGAATTCCGCGCGTCCTCCGCGGGGGTCGCTGGAGCCGCCAGCGCTGAGCGAGAACCCCCTGAGCCGGGACGATCGAGGCCCCGGACGCCGTCGCGATCCGGAAACGAGGCCGTGGGCCTCACGGTGGTGGCGGAGGCGGCCGGCGCGACCGAGGCGCTCGCCGCCGTCGAGCGCATGACGGCTAACGACGAAGGCCCGGACGTCGTCATCATGGACATTGAACTCGGAGACGGGCCCACGGGAATCGAGGCCACCGAGCGATTAGGCCGGAGCCATCCGGGGCTGCCCGTGCTCATCGTCTCCACCTACGGTGCGGTGTCCGACGTCCAGGCCGCCGTAGCTGCCGGAGCCTTGGGGTACCTGCTCAAGGACGCCTCACCGGAGGAGCTGCGAGACGCCGTTCGCCAGGCGGCAGCGGGGAATTGGATCCTCCCAGCGGACCTCGCCCGCCGGGCTCTGGGGGCGGGATCCGGAAGGGAACCAGCGCTCAGCCCGCGGGAGACCGACATCCTCGAGCAGTTGGCCCTGGGCCACACCAATCAGCAGATTGCCGCGGGTCTGTTCATCTCACAGGCCACCGTGAAGACGCATCTGCATCACATCTTCGCCAAGCTCGGGGTGGGCAACCGTACCGAGGCGGTCACCGTGGCTCGGGCCCGGCGTCTCATCCGCGGTTGAGACGCCGGACTCTGAGGGAAGATGTCCTGGCCTCGGCCGGTGATCAGTCTCGGGCCAGGAGACGCTCGACGCGGGGTTTGACCTCGGTGGCGAGGAGGGTGAGGGACTCCAGGAAGTGCTCCTGGGGCAGGCCGCCGATGTCCATCTGAAGGAAGTGGCGGATATGGCCCAGGTACCCGTGCAGGTGGACGATGCGTTCGGCGACGTCATCCGGATCGCCGACGTAATACGCCCCCGGAGCGTCGGCCTGGGCGAGGTAGGCGTTCCTGTCCGGGGCCGGCCAGCCGCGCAGCCGGCCCATCTCGACGTTGAGGTTGTGCCACCCGGGGTACATGCGCTCGAGGGCCTCCTTCTTCGTCGGGGCGACCAGCCCGAGAGCGGCCACGGACACCTTGGTGGCCCCTGGTGCGTGGCCGGACTGTGCGGCCGAACGGCGGTACAGCTCGGCCAGGGGCGCGAACCGCTGGGGCGCCCCGCCGATGATGCCGTAGGAGACCGGCAGGCCCAGTTGCCCGGCCCGGGCCGAGGAGCCCGCGTTCCCGCCGGTGGCCAGCCAGATCGGCAGCTTCCCCTCCACGGGGCGGGGCACGACGGCGAGGCCGGGGATGGCCGGGCGTCGTTGACCGGACCAGCTGACCTGCTCGGCGGCGCTGTCGTTGAGGGTCATCAGCAGGTCGAGCTTGTCGGCGTAGAGCTCGTCGTAGTCGGCCAGGTCGTGACCGAACAGCGGAAAGGTCTCCACGGAGGAACCGCGGCCGGCGGTGATCTCGATCCGGCCGCCGCCGGAGATGGCGTCGGCGGTGGCGAATTGCTGGAAGATTCGGACCGGGTCGTCGGTGGAGATGATGCTGGCGGCGCTGCCGAGGATGATCCGGTCCGTGGCCGCGGCCGCCGCGGCGATCACGGCGCCGGGGGAGGAGGCGGGCATGGACACGGTGTGGTGCTCGCCGACCCCGAAGTAGTCCAGGCCGACGGCATCGGCGTGGACGATGGCCGCGTGGAGGTTGCGGATGGCCTCCGCGGTGGCCCGCGGGGAGCCGTCGGGGTTCAGGGGGGTGTCGCCGAAGCTGTAGGCGCCGATTTCCATGACGTGGGGATTCACTACCGTTCCTGTTCCAGGGCTCGGTCAGTCGACCTCGTCCGGATCAAGGTCGCCGATGATCTTGACCGGATTGGCGGTGCCGTTGTCCAGGGAGTAGGTCACACCGATGATGGCCGTGCGGCCCTCGTTGACGGCCTTGGCCACGGACATCGAGGACTCCATCAGACGGGAGCTGATCTGGCGCACGTTCTCCATCACGGTGCCGTTGACATCCTTGACCCCGGCACGCCGGGCGGAGATCACGGAGGGGATGATGCGCTCCACGAGCGAGCGGATGAACCCGGGGGGCATATCCCCGGACACGTAGGACTCCACGGCGGCGGTCACCGCGCCACAGCTGTCATGGCCGAGGACCACGATCAGCGGGATGTCGAGGACGTCCACGGAGTACTCGAGGGAACCGAGGACGGCGTCGTCGATCACCTGGCCGGCCGTGCGGACCACGAAGACGTCGCCCAGCCCCACATCGAAGATGATCTCGGCCGCGAGCCGGGAGTCCGAGCAGCCGAAGATCACGGCCATCGGATGCTGCTCGTGCATCAGGGAGGCACGGCGCGCGGCGTCCTGGTTGGGGTGATGGGAGGCATCCGCCACGAAGCGCTCGTTGCCCGTTCGTAGCAGGTCCCACGCGGCAGAGGGGGTGAGGGGAAAGGAGGACGGAGTGGTGGCGGTCTTCAGGTCGGCACTGTCAGTCATCGGCTCTGCTTCCTAGTGGTTGAACTGCTGTCAGTTGTCCTCGGCGGAATCGTGGAGGGAGTCCTGGATGGCGGCCGCCAGGGTGTCCAGCGCGGCCAGATCACCGGAGCCAGTGAGGAGGACGGTGGTCCCGTCCAGTTCTGTCACCATATGCCGGTCACCGTCGGCCGGCTCGTACAAGTCCCACGTGGTCCCGTCCACGGAGCGCGTCCCGGTCAGGGGCGCGTTGTCCATCTGCTGGGACAGCCACGTGGGATTGGCCTGGACGGTCTGCTTGAACCCGGCGAAGTCGTCACCGGCGGTGACGTACCCGGCCTCCCAGAACTCCACCTGGTCGACGCCGGCGCCATTCCACCGGGCGAAGTTGGCGTTCCACTCGGCGGGGACGCGCGGGGCGACGGCGGAGAAGCCGGCGGTGGCCGAGGCCTGCTCGGCGGTGGCTGCCACGTCCACGGTGCGCTCGTAGGTCTCCTCGGTGCTGCCGGGATTCATCAGCACCACCAGCAGGGCGATCGCCAGGGTGGCCAGCACGGAGATCACCATGGCCCGCGCGGACTGTCCGGCCCGCTGGGCCTGCTTCTGCGTCAGCCGCGGCTTGGGAGCAGGGGTGGTGGCCGAGCTGGCGGCCGGATCGGCCTCGGGCTGAGGGGAAGTCACCGGTCCATTCTGCCACCAGCCGGGACACTAGGATGGATTCAGAGACGTTCCCCCACAGACGGAGTATTTCGGTGACCACTGACCAGCCCGAGAACAATGGCGTTCGGACCGACACGGCACAGTCGCGCACCGCGGAGCCGCATCACACAGACCGCAGCATGCTCAGCCCGAGCCTGGCCGTGTCCGGGACCAAGCCGGACCGCAACCTGGCCATGGAGCTGGTCCGCGTGACCGAGGCCGCCGCCATCGCCGCCGGCCACTGGGTGGGCTACGGGGACAAGAACACTGCTGACGGCGCCGCCGTGGACGCGATGCGCGCGTTCATGGACACCGTGGCGATGAACGGTGTGGTGGTCATTGGCGAGGGCGAGAAGGACGAGGCGCCCATGCTCTACAACGGCGAGAACGTCGGTGACGGCACCGGGCCCGAGGTGGACGTCGCCGTGGACCCGATCGACGGCACCCGCCTGACCGCCATGGGCTACCCCAACGCCCTGTCCGTGTTCGCCGTCGCCGAGCGCGGTGCCATGTTCGACCCCTCGGCGGTGTTCTACATGGACAAGCTCGTGGTGGGGCCGGAGGCAGCCGACTTCGTCGATCTCCGCCTGCCCATCAAGCAGAACATCCACCTGGTCGCCAAGGCCCTGGGCAAGCCCATCAGCCAGCTGAACGTGTGCGTGCTGGACCGTCCGCGCCACGAGAAGCTGGTCGCCGAGATCCGCGCCGCCGGAGCCCGCGTGAAGTTCATCATGGACGGTGACGTGGCCGGGGGCATCGCCGCGGCCCGCTATGACACCGACGTGGACATGCTGCTCGGCATCGGGGGCACGCCCGAGGGCATCATCACCGCCTGCGCCATCAAGGCCATCGGCGGTGTCATCCAGGGCCGCCTGGCCCCGATCGACGATGCCGAGCGCCAGCGGGCCATCGACGCCGGCCACGACTTGGACGCGGTCCTCACCACCGACGACCTGGTCAAGACCGACAACGCCTACTTCGCCGCCACCGGCATCACCGACGGTGACCTGCTGCGCGGGGTGCGTTATTACAACGACCGTGTGACCACGCAGTCCATGGTCATGCGCTCCAAGTCCGGCACCGTGCGCGTGATCGAGGCCGAGCATCAGGCCCGCAAGTGGGAGCCCTGGATCGGCCCGGACGCTCTGCCGGTGCGCTGAGCCACCACACCGCCAGTTCTGTGTTGTCAGGGGAGGGTGACGGAGAAGAGGGTGGCCGGCTCCCCGCTGTCCCCCTGAACGATCGCGGCGGCATCGGCCGCGGTCAGGAAAACCGACTCCCCGGGGGCCAGCACGGCAGCCTCGGCTCCCGCCTCCACCCGGACCCGTCCGGCGGTGCACAGCGCCAGGACCGGCCCGCGGGCGGCCAGGGTAGTGCCGTCCGCGGCGGGTAGATCCAGCCGTTCCACCTGGAACTCCTCGAACGGCGGACGGAACACCAGATGGCCGTCTCCCTCCGAGAGGGGGGCGCAGTAGGGCACCGGCACGGACTCGAAGGCGACGACCCGGCGCAGCTCTGGAACGTCCACGTGTTTGGGTGTCAGCCCGCCGCGCAGCACGTTGTCCGACGCGGCCATGACCTCCACCCCCAGTCCATGCAGGTAGGCGTGGACATTGCCGGCCGGCAGGTGGACCGCCTGGCCCGGCGCCAGATCCACGCGGTTGAGCAGGATCGAGACCAGCACCCCCGGGTCGGCCGGAAAATGTTCGGCGATCCCCACCGCCGTGGCGAGGTTCAGATCCTCGTCCAGGGCCCGCGGGGCGTTCTTCAGGGCGGCGACGACGGCCGTCACCCAGGTGCCGGAGGACCAGTCCCCGGCGGGATCGAGCAGGTCCGAGAAGACGCGCTCGAGCGCCGGGCCCCCGCCGCCGTCCAGACTGGCGCTGCCCGGCCCGCCCTGGCCGTCCGGCCCCGCGCCGCCGTGCAGGAGGAGGTCGGCGTGGCCGGCCAGGCTCTGCGCCACGGAGGCAGCGGACGTGCCAGGCGCCCCGGATGCGGCGTCTGCGGGGCCGTCCGGGCCGCCGTCGTGCTCCTCCATGTTCTCAGCCAGCACCTGGGCCAGCCGGGAGAACGAGGTGCCGGCATCCTGGGCCGAGCGAAATCCGCACAGCGCGGAAAACGGGGTCAGGGCCACGAGCATCTCGGGCTTGTGGTTGTCATCCCGGTAGTTGCGGTGGGGCGCAGAGGCCGGGACGTTCGTGGCCTCCTCGGCGGCGAACCCGGCGCGGGCCTGGTCGCGAGTCGGATGTGCCTGGATGGACAGGGGGCGCCCCGCCGCCAGCAGCTTCACGAGGAAGGGCAGACGGCCGTAGCGCGCAGCTTCTCCCAGCAGGACCTCCGGATCAGCGGCCAGCAACTCGTCGAGGGGCACCGGCGCGGAGTCGGGATCGCTCGCCGGGACCGCTCCTGCGGGGGCACCGGGGTGGGCTCCCATCCACATCTCCGCCTCCGGCCGGCCGGTGGGAGTCCGGCCCTGGAGTTCGGCCAGCAGGGTGGCGGAACCCCACGCGTAGTCACGGATGGAGGTGCGCAACAGGAACATGCTCCCAGCCTATCCACCCGCCGGGGTCGACCCGCCGCATCGTACTTGCATGTTGCATGCAACCCATTATGCTGGCTGTTGTCCACACCACACTTCAGGCGCGGTGGCCCTGTGGCCACCATCGCGCGGGCATGAGAGGAGCCGTCAGTGCACCAGCCAGTCGATGGCCTCGGCGCTCCGCGCATCCGCGAACTCGGGCCGGTCTCTGGTCTCCTGGGTGATCAGCATGGTCGCGGTGTGGCTGATGTGCCGCGCCAGGGCCGAACCGACCTCGGCGTCGCGCCCCTGGCGGAACGCCTCCATGATGTCCCGGTGATCCTCGAAGCACTCCCGCGCGGTGCGCGAGGTGGGCACGGTTCCCACGCCGGTCTGCAGCACGAAGTCACGCTGTTCGCTGAGCAGCTGGGTGGCCTTGTCATTGCCGGCTCCGGCCAGCAGGGTGCGGTGGAAGTCCCGATCGGCCCGGAGCACCAGTTCCGGGTCACCGTCCTCCGCCGCGCGTCGAAAAGCCTCGTAGGCCTCCTCCACCGTGGCTGCCGTGGCCGCCGTCTTCAGCTGCGTGGCGCGGCGGGCCAACGGCACCTCCAGCATGAGCCTGATCTGGAACACGTCGATCAGGCTCTGGAGCGAGGTGCTGAGGATGCGTACGCCGCGATTCCGCTCGATCTGGACGAGTCCGCGGCGGGCGAGCTCCTGCAGGGCCTCGCGGATCGGGGTGCGGGAGACGTTGAGCTGGTTGCCCAGCTCGGTCGCCGTGTACAGCTCACCGGGAACCAGGTCACCGCTGATGATCGCTATCCGAATCGATTCCACGGCCTGGTCGGTCAGGCTCGAAGGCCGATGGACAGATTTCATCCCTCCAGTATGCCAATCCAGGCAGCCCGCCATCCCCATAGACCCCACGGGGTGACGGGGCCCTGATGCGCTGCGTTTCCACCCAACCCACAGAAAGCGACGGTCCAGTCATGACCTCATTCGCCGTCATCGGAGCCGGAATCATCGGTGCCGCGGTCGCCCGGGAGCTGACCCAACGGTTCCCCGACGACCACGTCACCGTGTACGACAAGGCGGACAGTGTGGCCTCCCACCAGACCGGCCACAACTCCGGCGTGGTCCACGCCGGCCTCTACTACCAGCCAGGCAGCTTGAAGGCCAGGTTGTGCCGCCGTGGGGTCAACCTGCTGCGGGACTTCGCCCTGGATCGCGGCGTGCCCTACGAGGAGTGCGGCAAGCTGGTCGTGGCCCTGGAGCGGGCCGAGGAGGACCGGCTGCGGACCATCCATGAGAAGGCCCTTGCCAACGGCGTGCCGGGAGTCGAACTGATCGGCCCGGAACGGATCCTCGAGATCGAGCCCAACGCCACCGGGCGCCTCGCGCTGCACTCCCCGCACACGGCGATCATCGACTACGCGGCGGTGACTCGCGCGCTGATCGACGACGTCCGGTCGGCGGGTGGGACCGTTCGCCTCGGCGCCGAGGTCACCGGAATCACCAACACGGCGGACGGATGCAGCATCAGCACCCCGGAAGGCACCGAGCCCTACGACTTCGTCATCGCCTGTGCCGGACTCCAATCGGACCGCATCGCCCGGATGGCCGGTGGAGGTGCCTTCCCGAAGATCGTGCCGTTTTTCGGCCAGTACTCGAAGCTGGCCCCGGGGTACCGGACCGTGCTCAACGGACTGGTCTACCCGGTACCGGATCCGGCCTACCCCTTCCTCGGCGTCCACCTGACCAAGCGCGTGGACGGGGAGATGCTCGTGGGTCCCAACGCCTTCCTCTCCTTCGGCCGGGAGAACTACTCCGGGCGCCGCATCGGCATCAAGGACAGCCTGGACGTGGTCGCCAGCCCGGGCTTCTGGAAGTTCGCCAGTCGCAACGTGTCGGCGGCCGTCCAGGAGTTCGGTGCCGTGGTCTCCCGCCAGAAGTTCCTGGCCGGAGCCGCACGCTACGTGCCCTCCCTGGACGGGGCGGAGTCCACGCCCATCACCCGCGGCATCCGCGCCCAGTCGATGGATGCCCACGGCAACCTCGTGGACGACTTCGTCATCGAGGACGTCGGACGCGCCACGCTCCTGCGCAACGCACCGTCACCGGGAGCCACCTCCTCCTTGGCCATCGCCGAACACCTCGTCTCCGAGATGGCTGCGAAGCACCGGCTGTCCTCCGTCTAAGCACTTCCTCCACCCCTCCTGTTCCATCCAGGCCCTCCGGCCTGGACGGGCCGGACGGGCGAGTCCGCTCCACCACGTGAAAGAAGAGAATGACCACCCACACCACCACCCCCCGACCGCCCGAGACACCCGAGGAGGAACGCAGCCGCCTGCGCAAGGTCATGTCCGCCACCGTCGTCGGAACGACCGTCGAGTGGTTCGACTTCTACCTCTACGCCACCATGGCCTCGATCGTCTTCGGCGCGGTGTTCTTTCCCGCCGTGGACAGTCAGCTCGCGACGCTGAGCGCCTTTGCGACCTTCGCGGTCGGGTTCATCGCCCGGCCCATCGGCGGCATCGTCTTCGGACGGATGGGCGATCGCATCGGGCGCAAGAAGACCCTGGTCGTTACCTTCGCCCTGATGGGCATCTCGACCTTCCTGATCGGCATCCTGCCCACCTATGCCGTGGCCGGAGTGTGGGCGCCGGTCCTGCTGGTGGTCCTGCGCGTGCTGCAGGGCATGGGCGCGGGCGCGGAGTATGCCTCCGCGGCCGTGAACTCCTACGAGCACGCCTCGGCGGGCCGCCGTGGCCGCCAGGGCGCCTGGCCGGCCCTCGGCCTGAACCTCGGCCTCGTCCTGTCCTCCGCCACCATCTTCGTGATGACCCTCAACGGAGATGAATTCCTCATGAGCGGGGGCTGGCGCATCCCGTTCGTGGCCAGCATCGTCCTGATCGGTGTGGGCATGTGGGTCCGCCAGTCCCTGCCGGAGTCGCCGGAATTCGAGAACCAGGTGGAGAAGACGGACCACAAGTCGACGTTCGGCCAGGTGTTCCGCAATCACTGGCGCGGCCTGCTCGTGGTCTTCGTCGTGGCCATCGGCTACAACGCCCTGAGCTACATCTTCAAGACCTTCTCGGTGGCCTACCTGGACGAGTTCCAGGGCATCAGCGCCAACACCACGTCTGGTGCGGTCATGGTCGCGGGGCTCGTGGCCATCGTGGTGGTGCCGATCTGCGGTGAACTGTGCGACCGCTTCGGCTCCAAGGCCGTCATCTCCTGGGGCGGCGCCCTGTCCGCCGTCTTCGCGTTCGGGTTCTTGGGCCTGCTGGGAATCTCCTCCACCTGGTCCGTATACCTGGCCATCGGCATCGGCACGGGCATCCTCGCGCCCATGATGTTCTCCGCGCAAGGGTCCTTTCTGTCCCGTCAGTTCACCGCCGAGTCCCGGGCGACCGGCGTCGGCACCGCCCGTGAGATCGGCACGGCCGTGGCGGGCGGACTGGCTCCGCTGGGCGCCCTGTCCCTCGTGGTGGCCTCACCCACCAACTCGACTGTGGGAGTCAGCGTGGTCCTGGTGGTCGCCGGCCTCCTTGTGATCCTGGGGGCAGCCTTCGATCAGGGCAAGCGGCACACGGCCGACAGGAACTGAGCCGCCCGGCCGGGATCCGGTCAGCCCCAGAGGCCCGCCAGCACCCTGGGGCGGGCCTCTGGCGCTGCTGAGCCAGGTCGCTTACCCCGCCGCGCAGAGGTGGTTGGTGGAGGCGGCGTCCTCGAGCAGGCCGGTCTGGCCCGTGTCCTCGAGGTGCTGCAGATACTCCTGCGTGATCTCGGATCCGTCCGGCTGGGTCGGCGGGGCCGGCCAGTCAGCGGGGTCGTCGCTGGTGCCGGCCTCCTGCGAGGCGGAGGCCACCAGGGAAGCGGTGGCATTCACGAACAGCAGCGGTGCGGGGGACGTGCCGGCGGCGTTCGGGGTGCCGTCCTCGGCGAGCATGCCGTCCACCCGGGTGTGGATCTCATCGAAGTCCGGGTAGGTGGTGAACCGGCCGTCCTCACCCTCGAAGTCCGGGGGACCGATGGTCAGCCGCCCCATGCCGTGGGACTGGCCCTTGGTGGCCAGGGAGACGAACGTTCCCAGTTGCTGCCCGGGCAGATCGGTCTCCACGATCTGCTCGCCGGCATCCAGGATGCCCTGGAAGCGGGTCACCAGGGTCTGGGGATTGAACTGGGCCAGCATGGCGGACTGGATGCACTGCTGGCGGCGGATGCGCGAATAGTCCGTGGAGAAGTGGCGGGAGCGGGCGAAGGCCAGGGCCTCCTCGCCGGTGAAGTCATAGGTTCCGGGACCCCACCAGGCGTTGCCCCACTCGCCGTCAGGCCGGGGGCCGCGGTAGGTGGTCCAGCCGCCGGAGGTGACCGTGACTCCGCCCATGGAGTCGATGAGCTGGGAGAACCCGCCCATGTCCACCATCGCGTAGGCCTGGATCTCCAGCCCGAGGATGCCGCCGGCGGCATCCATCATGGCCTCCGCACCAGGATCCTCGGCACCGGGGTAGAGGTCCTGGTGGTTCTCCATCACGTCCGTGTACAGGGCGTTGATGATGCACTCGTCGCCGCAGTTGAAGCCCTCCGGGTAGGCGCCCCACAGGGGGGAGTCCTCGGAGAAGGGGGCGTTCTGGAAGTTGCGGGGGATGGAGAACAGGATCGTGCTGCCGGTCTCGGCATTCACGGAGGCCACATGGATGGAGTCCGGCCTCAGCCCGGTCCGGCCCTCACCGGCGTCGCCCCCCATGAGCAGGAAGTTGTAGCGGCCGGCCACCGGCTCGATGGCGGGACCGGGCGCGAAGATCTCGTTCAGGGCGTTGCGTCCGGCGTTCACGGCGAAGGAGCCGTATCCCAGCACGCCGGACGTGGCCACGAGCAGCAGCACCGTGGAGAAGGCCAGCAGCGGCTTCATCCCGGGAGACACCAGCCTGATCCGCATCAGTCTGAAGGTGTCGATCCAGAGCACCACCCAGCCGATGGCCAGGGCCGCCAGGACCACAATGGCGGCCAGCTGGATCCACGTGTTGGCGAAGACTTGGACCAGCAGGTCCCGGTTGACCACCAGCAGCACGAGCCCGACGACGACCAGGAACCACACGGTCAGGGTCACCCGCAGTGCGGCGCGGCCGAGCGCACGATTGCCGGCCACCACCTGGGCGCCGCCCGGGACGAACAGGGTGAGCAGCAGCAGGATCCAGGCCCGCTTGGTGCGTTGCGGCGACGGGGCGCTCTGCGGGTCACGGACCGGGTCGGACCCTCCGGTGCCCGCGCCCTGCGGGCCGTGCAGGAGGGAGGTATGCCGCTGGGGAGTCTGGCCTGCCATCACGGTTGGTATCCGGGCCGGCCGGCCAGCGACTCCTGCAACCGTTCACCCTTGGCGCTGGCCGTGTTCCGTAGTTCGGCGGCGAACTGGACCAGCTTCTCACGCAGCTCCGCCGCCTCCGGGTCAGCGCCCGCCGCGAGGATCCGCGCGGCCAGCAGCCCGGCGTTGCGGGCGCCGCCGATGGACACGGTGGCCACCGGGACGCCGGCGGGCATCTGCACGATGGACAGCAGGGAGTCCATGCCGTCGAGGGTCTTGAGGGGCACGGGCACGCCGATCACCGGCAGGGGAGTGGTGGAGGCGATCATGCCCGGCAGGTGTGCGGCGCCACCGGCGCCGGCGATGATCACCTGGATTCCGCGTTCGTGTGCCTCGGTGCCGAAGGCCACCATCTCGTGCGGCATGCGGTGGGCGGACACGACGCCGGCCTCATAGGGGATCCCGAATTCCTCCAGGGCCGCTGCGGCGGCCTCCATCACGGGCCAGTCCGAGTCGGAGCCCATGATCACGGCCACCCGGGCAGGGGCCGTGCCGGCCTGGCCGGTGGTCGCGGGTGCTTCTCTGGGGGTCATGACTGCTCCTGCTGATCGGCGGCCGGCGATCCGGCCCGTGCGCCGGTGCCCGGACGGGCGTCTGGCCCGGCCTCTGGACCGGACTGCGGTCCCTCGCTGATGATCGCGGCGGCTCCCTCGGCGGCCGCGCGGGCGGTGGCCAGGTCTTCGGGGGTGGCCGCGGTGACGTTGACGTGTCCGATCTTGCGGCCGGGACGAACGGACTTGCCGTAGGCATGGATCTTGGCCTCCGGAAAGGCCGTCATGGCGCTGGGGAACGCCGCGTACAGGTCCTCGTTGGCTCCGCCGAGGTAGTTCTTCATCACGGTGTAGGCACCGAGAGGGGCCGTGGATCCCAAGGGCAGGTCCAGCACCGCGCGGACATGCTGCTCGAACTGGCCGGTGACGGCGCCGTCCATGGACCAGTGGCCCGAGTTGTGGGGGCGCATGGCCAGTTCGTTGACCATGAAGCCGGGGCCGACCCCGGGGGTCTCGAACAGTTCCACGGCGAGCATGCCGGTCACGCCGAGTCCCTCGGCCAAGGCCACGGCGGCCTCCTGGGCCGCGTGGGCCGTCCCGGGATCCAGGCCGGGCGCCGGGGCGGTGACCACGTCACACACCCCGTCCGTCTGGATCGACTCGACCACCGGGTAGGAGGCGGTCGCCCCCGAAGGGCTGCGGGCCACCTGGGCGGAGAGCTCACGGGAGAAGTCCACCATCTCCTCGGCCAGCAGGGCCTCGAAGCCCAGCTCGAACCAGTCGCCGCAGCTCTCGGCGGCCTCGGGCGAACGCAGGACCCGCACGCCCTTGCCGTCGTAGCCCCCGCGCGGGGTCTTGAGGACCACGGGCCAGCCGGTCCGGTCTCCGAAAGCGAGCAGCTCGGCCACGGAGGACACGGCGGCCCATGCCGGGTTCGGCAGTCCCAGGCGGTCACACGCCTGGCGCATGAGCAGCTTGTCCTGGGCGTACTGCAGGGCCTCCGGCCCGGGCTGCAGGTTCACGCCGGCCGCCTCCAACGCCCGCAGATGCCCCGGGGGTACGTGTTCATGGTCGAACGTCACCACGTCCACCTCGGCCACGAAGACCTTCAGTGCCTCGAGGTCCCGGTAGTCGCCCACCGTGGAGGGGGCCGCCGTGGTGGCCGAGACGTCCGGGCCCTCGGCGAGGACTTTCACCCGCACGCCCAGGGCCGTTGCTGCCGGGGCCATCATGCGCGCCAATTGGCCGCCGCCCACTACTCCGATCACAGGAAAACTCACGGACCTAGGGTAACCAGCGGATCCGTCCCAACCCGGCAGAACCGCCCGGCGGCCTCCAGTTGTCAGCAAACGGGGAGGAATCCGGTCTAAAGTGTGCAAGGACATTTGCCGGTTCTCGGCCCGTCTTCTGCACGCAACAAGGAGTCCACCCACCCCCATGATCAGCAACCTGTGGCAACGTTTCGTGGCCCTGGTCGCCATGCTCTGGCGCGAGGTCGCCAAGTTCGGGGCGGTCGGTGCGGCCGCCTTCGTGGTGGACTCGGCGATCTTCCTGTGGCTCATGCACGGGCCGATGGAGGGCAGCAACGTCAAGTCCAAGATCGTGGCCAGTGTGGTCGCCACGATCTTCTCCTATGTGGCCAACCGCCTCTGGACGTTCCGCCACCGCCGGCAGAACAACCTCATGCGCGAATTCGTGTTGTTCGCCGTGATGAATGTCATCGGCATGGGCATCCAGGCCGGTTGCGTGTTCGTGGCGCAATACGGACTGGGTGTCACCTCGACCGCCGGCATCTTCATCGCCGGAAGCGTGGTCGGGCTGGTCCTGGGCACCATCTTCCGTTTCTTCGCCTACCGGTTCTGGGTGTTCACCGAGGAACTGGACGCGGACCCCAAGTTCAAGGACGACCGCGAACGGCTCACCGGTGAATTGCCGGTCATCCGCACCGCCGACACGCCGCACCGCCACCGCAGGGGGGCCACGTCGTCGACCGCCGGACCGGCCTCCGGGCCGGTCGCGCCGTCGGCACGCACACCCGCCGAGCCCCGCTGACCCCTCACCGGGACTGGCTGCCCAGCCGCTCGGCGTCCACGAGCCGGGCCGAGGCCCCGCTGAGGTCGGTGTCCTGTTCGGGCACCAGCACCACCGGGTGTCCCCGGTCCCAGGTCTCGACGACGGCGCGCGCGGTCGCGCGGTCCAGCCGCCCGCCCGCGGCTGCCACCACCAGCCCCCGCTCGCGGTGAGACCACCGGGGAAGGGCCGCGCCGGCGTCGTCGGTGGGGTGGCGCGCGGCGTGCTCTGTGGTCACCTCTGGGCCCTGCTCCGCGGGGGGCGGGGCCGGCAGGTTCTCCCATGACTCGGCGAGCGACGGCAGGCTCGTCCCCGGCAGGGGGAGGTGGCACTGGTCCGCCTGCATCTGCACCTCGGCGGCATAGTCCAGGGCATGGGACGGCAGTTCCGCGTCCGCCGCCGAGGTCTGCAGTGTCCCCGGGGACACTGCCCAGAGGTCGGCGGGATGCTCCGACCAGGCCCCGGGCGTCCCGGACACCACCAGGTCCACCGGACCGGATTCCGCCGGGGCGGACGAGGAGGCGGTGGCGAACCGCACCTGGACGCCGGCGCGTGCGGCCCCCAGCAGCAGGGCCAGAGATTTCCAGCCCAGGGGCAGGTCCACCAGGATCGTGGAGCCGGGACCGTGGCCCTCGACGTCCAGCAGGTTGGCGGTCTTGGCGGCCCAGTTGGCGAGGACCCGGCCGGAGAGCTCGATGCGGTCGCCGCCGGCGGAGTGGTCCACCACGGCCGGACGGGGTGAGGCCGCGATGGCCTCGAACCAGGTCAGCCGCCGGCCGGACGGATCGTTTCCGCCTCGCGCCGCTCCACCGGGTAGATTCGTTCCGAGGTTGACCATGGATGTCCTTTCACCGTGGGGCAACACGCCCACATCCGCGTGTCGGCGCGGCGGCGTGTCGGTAGGTCCGGGGCCGTTCCCCGCCTCACATTGTGCCGCCTCCGCTTGACGAACAGTGAGTTACACGGGTGTAATTCACTTTAGGAACGGTCATGGTGACCACGGCGCTTCCCACCGCCCACCACTGGTTCCCCGCTGCCGTCTGTACAGACGGAATCGGTCCGGGCGTGCCCGGCGCCGCGGGGAACGTGGTCGGAAGGCGTGTCAGGAGCCCTGCCCGATCCGCAGACACCGGAACCTCCGGTGACGGGATGACCAGCGTGAGAACGGGGAGGAATCACATGGAGAACGCCCAGCGCCTCGACGAGATCCACGAGTCCGAAGCCAACCAGTCCGGACTGTCCGGCCAGCCCTTGACCGACGGCCCCTACCCGGGCCGCAGCGTACCCGCTGACTGGTTCCTCGACCCGGCGGACCCGGACGCGGGCCGCCGCCTCGAGACCGGCACCTCCCTGGGATCCCTCGAGGACCAGGCCACCGCCTTCCTGGTGGACCATGGCGTCGACGACGCCGATGCCCCGGCCGTTTCCGCCCTCGACGTCACCGCCACCGTGACCGCCCTGCACCCCGGCACGGTCGCACCTCTGGAAGCCCCGGGCGAGGCGCCCGGCGCGGGCTCCTCCCACACCGCCCAGCCCTCCGTGTGGCTGGGCCTGCCCGGACTGGCCGATCCCCTCGACGTGGACGGCGAGCTCGCCTGGCAGGTCGACGCCCTGTGCGCCCAGACGGACCCCGAGGCCTTCTTCCCCGAGAAGGGCGGGTCCACCCGTGACGCCAAGAAAGTCTGCTCCGCCTGCACCGTTCGCAGCGAATGCCTTGAGTACGCCCTCGGCAACGACGAGCGTTTCGGCATCTGGGGCGGCCTGTCCGAGCGTGAGCGGCGCCGCCTGCGGAAACGGTCAGTCTGATTTCAGCACCGGCCACTCTGCCTGCCTCCGCCGTCACCGGCGGCCCAGCGGCCCAGCACGTCACCGCCGTCGTGGTCGTCGACCGGCGGCCCGACCTGACCGCTGACGCCGTCCAGGCAGTGCTCGGCCAGGACCGGCACCCGGACCGCATCGTCGCCGTCTTCACCGGGGCCGCCGAAAGGCACGCCGAGGCCGGAACGGGCGAGACCCAGGCCGGCACCGGTGCCGGCCTGGCCGGGGAACTGCAGCAGCAGCTCGCCGGCCTCGTGGACGACGCCGGCCTCGTCTTCGCCGCGTACGACTCATGGAGCTCCTTCGACGGCGGCGCCGATTCAGACCCCACCGGCGGCGCGGGGGACACCGGCTGGCTGTGGTGGATCCACGACGATTCGCGTCCCGCCCCGGACGCCCTCCAGCGGTTGATGACGGTCGTGGAGACCTCCCCCTCCGTGACCATCGCCGGCTGCAAGCAGATCGAGCTGGGCCGCCCCCGGCACCTGCTGGACGTGGGCCTGACCGTCACCGCCGCCGCCGAGCCCATCAGCCTCGTCGAGCCCGGCGAACTGGATCAGGGGCAGTACAACGCCCGCACGGACACCTTCGCCGTGTCCGCCCCCGGCATGCTCATCCGCCAGGACGTCTGGTCCGGGCTGGGCGGATTCGATCCCTCCGGGCCGGCCGCGTCCGCCGTCGTGGATCTGTGCTGGCGCAACCGGCTCGCCGGGCACCGCGTGGTCGTGGTGCCCGAGGCGGTCATCGGCCACGACGGCCGCGGTGAGGGCCTGGACGCCGGTACCTCGGCGCTCCGCGAGGCCTCCCTGTGGCTACGGCTGAAGCACGCCCGGCCGTGGGCGGTGCCGTTGCTGTGGATCTGGGGCCTGATCACGGGGCTGGGCGGATTCGCCGCCTCACTGCTGGCCAAGGAACCCGGCCGCGGCGGCTCCCATCTGGCCGGCACGGTGCGGACCCTCGTGCGGATCCTGCCCCTGGCGGCTGCCCGACGCCGGTCCCGCCAGACCCGGCGGGCGCCCCGGTCGATCGTGGCCCCGCTCAAAGCCTCCCGCGCTGAGGTGCGCAACTACCGGCGCAGCGTCCTGGACCTCGAATCCCCGGAGGAGATCATCGGGGACGGCACCGGCTCCACGATGGTCGCCAGTGAGGCGACGGGCGGTCACGACGACTTCGCCGCCCTGGCCACGCCGGCACGCAACTGGGTGGGCACCGGCCTGGTCCTGGCCCTGCTACTGCTCGGCGGGCTCTCCCTCGTGGGCCTGCGCGACCTGTTGGCAGCCCCGGCCCTGACCGGCGGGTCGCTGCTGCCGCTGTCCGCCTCGGCCGCCGAACTCTGGCACCACGCCACGGGAAGCTGGGCGCCCGCCGGAGTCGGAGCGCCCGTCCAGTCCGGCCCCTTCGGGCTGGCACTGACGGTTCTCGGCGTCACCGGCCAGGGGTCGCTGGCGCTGGTGTGGCTGACCATCCTGGCCATGCCCCTGGCGGCCGTCGGAGCCTGGATGGCCGCCGGTGCCGTGGCCCGCAGCCGCGGCGTGCGCCTGCTGGCAGCCCTGCTCTGGGGGCTGTCCCCGGCCCTGCTGACCGCCGCCGGTGAGGGCCGTCCCGGGGCGCTCCTGGTGCACCTGGGCCTGCCCTGGCTGGCCCTGGCCGTCATCCGCGCCACCGGCTCGGCCGCCCTGCGGCGTCCCGACCCCGAGGGCGTCACGGAGGACACCCTGGGTGCCCTGCAACGCCCAGGCCACCGCGGGGTGATCTCCTGGACCGCCTCGGGCTGGACCGCCCTGCTCCTCGCCGCCCTGGGGACCGCCGCGCCTTTGCTGCTGCCGTTCCTGGTGGTGGGCGTGCTCCTCCTCGCGGGGCTGATCGGCCAGCGAGGGCGGGCCCTGTGGTGGACACCGCTGCCCGGGCTGGCCCTGTTCCTCCCCACCGTCCTGACGCACTGGACGGACCTGCGCGCGGTCCTCGGGGATCCCGGCGTGCCGCAGGCCTACGACCCGGCTCCGCTGTGGCAGCAGATCCTCGGCTTCCCGGAGGCCTTCGCCGCGGACTCCGGCCTGGTGGCCCTGCCGTGGCTGGACACGGCTGTGCCCGGCGGGGCCGGATACCCCTGGGCCCTGGTCGCGGCACTCGTCATCGGGCTCCCCGTCCTGATCGCAGCCGTCGTGGGCGCCTTCATGACCGGGCGGATCGGCACCCAGGCCCGCATCGCCCTGGCCGCCACGGTGCTGGGATTGGCCGGTGCCGCCGTCGCGCCCCTGATCGCCACCTCGGTGGACGCCAACGGTGACCTGGTCACGGTGTTCACCGGCCCCTTCACCTCCACCGCGCTGCTGGGCCTGCTGATCGCCGCCGTCGCCGGGTTCAACGGCGTCCTTGGACCACGCCGGGTCCCCGGGGCGTCGCAGCTGGGGCTGCGCGCCGGCATCGGCCCCGCGCGGCGGACCGCCGTGGTGGTGCTGGCGGTCCTGGCCAGCTGTTCCGTGGCCCTGACCGCGACCCTCTGGGTGCTGCCGCGCACCGTCCCCGGCTCGACCCTGGACCCCGCCGCCGGCGAGGCCCTGACCTCCCGCACCGCGGACGGCGAGGCCGAGGCCGTCCTGTCCACGCTGGGCACCGGCAGCAACATCGAGCCCAGCCCCGTCCGGCTGCTCCCGGCCACCGCAGCCGATCAGGGCGCCAGTGCGCTCGCGACCCGGACGGTGGTCCTGGAACGCCGTGCCGACGAGCTGCAGGTCAGTCTCACCAGTGGTGCCGGCCCCGCCCTGGACCGGCTCAGCGCCGGGTGGACCGCCCGCTCGCTGACCGGGCCCCTGTCCACCCCCACGGCGGCCGCCCCCGACCGTGCCGACGAACAATTGCGGAGCCTGGGAGCCCAGCTGGTCTCCGGGGTCAACGCGGACCCGCGGCCCGCCCTCGAGGACTTCGGGGCCGGATTCGTGGTGCTGCGGGACCCCAACGGGGGAGAGCTCAGCACCGCCGCCTCCATCGACGCCGTTCCGGGCCTCGCTCCGGTCGGCCTGACCGATTCGGGCTGGCTGTGGAGGGTGCTTCCCGGGGAGCCCGGCGGCATCCCCGTGGCCGGAACGCATGACCTCGAGGACCGGATGGGCTTCTCGACGGCCCGCGCCAGGATCGTGAACGGCGCCGGCGAGACCACCCATCTGGTGTCCCGGCCCGGCACCACCGTGGACACCCCCGTTCCCGCCGCCGAGGACGCGGCGGAGGGCGAGGAGCGCCGGCTGATCCTGGCCGAACGGGCCGACGCCGGCTGGCACGCCACCCTCGACGGTGAGCCGCTCGACGCCGAGACCGATGACGGCACCGGCTGGGCCCAAGCGTTCGAATTGCCCGCTGACGGTGGTCAGCTCCGGGTGTGGCACTCCTCCCCGGCCGCGGCGTGGGCCTGGTGGATCCCCGGACTCCTGCTCGTGCTCGCCGCCCTGCTGGCCATTCCCTCGCCCACTCGGCGCACGGACCGCCGACCACGAACAGCGGGTGACGGCCCTGGGGACGACTCCGTCGATGATCCTGTTGATGACCCCGTTGATGACCCCGTTGATGACACAGTGCGGAGGGAACAAGGATGAGCGGCCAGGACCACGATCAACAGCCGGACGACTCCAGCACTCCGGCCGGAGACGGGACCCCGGGCCAGGACTCGCTGCAGGACCAGCCGGTCTCGCGGGGACAGCTCAAGGGCCAGCGGGCCGCTGCGGCCCGCGACCTCAAGCGCCAGGCGGCTCTCGAAGCGCACCAACGGGGCACCCTCCGCCGGGCGCCGATGACTGCGGGTCTGGCCGGAGCCGGCGTCGTGCTCCTGGTGGCCGCCGCGGTCACCGCCGGGACGCTCGTACCGCCCGCCACACCGGAGGTGGACGGGCGTGCCGCACCCGCCGCGCTGAACGCGGTGCCGATCCGGTCGGTCTGCGCCGGCCCGCCGCGACTGCCCGCCGGCGCCGAGGAGGGGACGGACACGCAGTTCAGCCCCGTCTCCACCTCCGCCGTCTCCCGCGTCACCTCGGTGCTGCTCTCCGATCTGGCCGGTCGGTTCCCCGGCAGCTCGGTCAGCGCCCTGCAGTCGGCCGAGACCGGCGACTCCGACGGGGGCGCCGACCCGGTGGACCTGACCGAGTCCCAGCCGGAAGAGGTCCAACAGGGGGACCCGGCCACGGCCGGAGCGGATGGCGTCCCGGTCCGTGAGTCCGCCGTGGACCACCTGCTGTCCCCGGGGGGCGAGGAGGGCGAGGCCACGGCCGTCACGGTCGAGCCGATCGGCGGGCAGGCGATGCCCTCGGACGCCGTGTCCCTGTACTCAGCCACGGACGGCGACCTGGCTGGCACCGATGCCAGCTCCTGCCTCGCCCCGGCCCACGAACACTGGCTGACCGGCCTGACCACCACGGTGGGCTCGACCTCGATCCTGGTGCTCTCGAACCCCTCGGCCTCAGCCAGCACCGTGGACCTGACCCTCTACGGGGCGGACGGGCCGGTCGAGGCACCGGGGACCGCCGGCATCGTGCTGGCTCCCGGCCAGACCCGGTCCATCGTGCTCGGCGGCGTGGCTCCGGATGAGGAGCACCTGGCCGTCCACCTCCGTGCCCAGGGGGGCGCGGTCGGGGCCACAGCCCAGCAGCACCGGCTCTTCGGCATCACGCCCGGCGGTGTGGAGATCATCCAGCCCACCTCGAACCCCTCTCAGAGTGCGGTCATGCCCGGACTCGTGGTGCCGAACCGGGCGGTCACCGAGGAGATCACCGGCCAGGACGGCTACGAACAGGCCGGCCCGGCCGTCTCCCTCACGGCGCCGGCCAGTGCGGCCACCGCCGAGATCACCGTGAGCGGCCCGGACGGCACCGTGGAACTGCCGGAGGGCGGCCTGGTGGACATCGGCGCCGGGTCCACCGTGCGCTTTCCCCTCGACGGGCTGGACCACGGCGTCTACACCGTCACCGTGAGTGCCGATGCCCCCGTGGCGGCCAGCGCCCGGGGCCTCTCCGGCCAGGCCGGCGAACCGATCGACTTCTCCAGCGTGTCCGCCGTAGACCCGCTGGGTTTGGAACAGCTGGTGTCCCGGCCCGAGAACACCACCGCGAACCTGGTGCTGTACTCGGCGGAGGGCGGGGCCGTGGAGATCACCCCCGTTGCGGACGACGGCAGCCTGGGGGAGTCCCGGGTGCAGGAACTCGGTCCGGAGTCCACCCGGGCCCTCTCCTTCGCGGACCTGGCGGGCGGAGAAGGCGCCGTCCCCGCGGGGGCCCTGCTGGAGACCGTCGAGGGCCAGGTGCACGCCGCCGTGGACGTGCGCGGCGAGCAGGGGATCTCCGCGTACCCGGTGGTGCCGCGGCAGCAACAGGTCTCCGGCGTCCCGGTGCGCGTGGGGTACTGAGCCGGCCCCGAAACGCCGGCGCCGGCCAGGGCCCGCACCCGCCGGCATCAACTACCGGCCGTTGACGCCGTCTACCAGTGGAAGTCCGGGTCCACGGCCTCGGGTGCCAGACCGGTCAGCTCCGCCCACTGCTCCACGACCGCGCCATAGACGAGGTCCGGCAGCAGGGAGGGAGCCGGACAGCGGGCCTCGAGCGGGCGCCGGTGGATGGTGATGACCGCCGTGCCCTGGGCATCGCGGCGCATGGAGCCGGTGGGATCGTCCACGAGTTCGGCACCCCAGGCCCGCACCAGTTCCAGGCGGCTCTCCAGGTCCTCGGGGACCATCGTCATGCGGAAGCGGGCCTGTTCCACGGCGGGGCCGCAGACCTCGGCCAGCCGGGACACCGCCGCGGCCAGGTGGTCGGAGAAGGCCTCGTTGCGGCTGCGGGCGCCAGGAAGGCCCGGTGGCATCAGCGGTCCGCGCAGCCCCCGTCCCCGGCGGTCCCGGCGGGGCGAGGGCGACGAGAGTCCGGATGCGGGTCCTGAGGTGCTGGGCGTGCGGGGTGCGCCCGAATCCTGCCCCATGCCCCGTGCCACGCCGTGTTCCACGGCAACGGGTTCGAAGGAAGTCATGACTCGATGCTAGTCGCCGCGCGGACGCGCCGGTACTGGACACCGGCAGGCCGCCGCCGGGGCATGGAGGCCCTGTCTCCGGACGGGGCCGGGGAGCCGCCGGACACGCGTCCCGGCGAGGCAGTGCACGGCTTCCGGGACCCAGCGCGGTAGGGTGGTCTGCCGTGGGATCGATGCGACAGTGCTCCAAGACCAGCTGCCAATCCGCGGCTCTGGCAACGCTGACGTACAACTATGCCGATTCCACCGTGGTCCTGGGCCCCATGTCCCGGTTGGCCGAACCCCACACCTATGACCTGTGCGAGAAGCACGCCCGCAGCATGACCGCGCCGAAGGGCTGGGAGCTGCTGCGCATCCAGCCGCCGGAGGGCTCCGAACGCCCCGTCCCGGAGGAGCCGGACGACCTGTTGGCCCTGGCCCATGCGGTGCGTGAACCGTCGGTCCGCGGCGAACCGGCCCCTCCGGCGTCGTTCTCGGCACCCTCGGTGGGGCGTCGCGGCACCTCGCCCGACGCCGGCCCGCGCCCGGAGGCCAACGGTTCCGTCAACGGTGACGCACCCGCCCGCCCGGGCCGTCCCGCGCTGCGCCTGCTGCGCGACAGCTGAACCGGCCGTCCTGCTGCCGACTCCAGACAGGGACTGGCTCCGGTCAGGATCCGATCCGGCGCCGGTGCCACAGGGTCCAGAAGGCCAGCGTGGCCACGCCGGCGAACCCGGCGGCCAGGGTGTTCGCGCCGAGGTACGCGTTGTAGTCCCAGGCCGCTTCCGGCTGGGTGAAGTCCACGCCTTGGGCGAAGCCGACGCCCCACAGGAAGCCGCCGAGCGCGACGGCGGCGACGGCGGTGAGCGCGATGAAGACGACGAGCACCACGCGGCCAGGGTAGGCCCGGCCCGTGTGCCGTGACACCTGGCCGCGGCGGGCCAGCCACCAGGAGGCCAGGCAGGCGCAGAACAGGGCCACGGCCATGGCCCCGAGGGTGTCACTGAACCGGTGCCATTTGGCGGTGATCGTATACGCGCCGATTCCCACCGCCCAGGGCCAGACGAAGAACATCATCACTCCGCGCCAGCGGTACGGCACGACGATGAGCAACGCGAAGAGGACCGTCATGGCGATGGTGGTGTGTCCACTGGGAAAGCTGTTCTGGGTGTAGTTGCCGGTGACCTCGACCAGTTCCGGTCGTGGCAGGACGAAACGCTTCAGTCCCTGTGTGAGCACCTGGCCCAGCACGATCACCCCGGCACCGGCGACGGCCAGGTCAAGCCGCCGCCGGGCCATGGCGATGGCCACCACCACGACGATGGCCAGTCCGAGGGAGAACACCGTGATGGCGTGCAGCGCGTCATTCGCGTCGGCCACCTCCTGGCTGTTCACCTGGTCGGCACCGCGTAGAGCGGCGTTCTCCAGTGCCTGCCCCGTCGGCGTCCAGACGGCGAGCAGGTAGGTGCCGACAAGGACCAGGCCGCTGATTCCCGCGCCCAGCAGCCATCGCGTTGCAGTTCGGTCACGTGGCAAGAGGAGTTCGGAGTCGCCCTCGGGATGTGGCCGTCGCATAGTGCGAGCCTAATCATCCCGATCCGCCCAGGGAGATTCACGGAGTCAGCTGCCTTAGGCTGAGGTCCATGACTGAACAGCACGCCGCCCGAGACATGCCCCAGGCCGGCACCCCGGCCGCTGATCCCGCCTACGCCAACCGCGTCACCGTCCCCGGGGCCGCCTTCGACTTCGCCGTCCGGGATCTCTCCCTGGCCGAGGCCGGCCGCCACCAGATCCGCCTGGCCGAGCACGAGATGCCGGGGCTCATGTCCCTGCGCCGCGAGTTCGGCGAGGAGCAGCCGCTCAAGGGTGCCCGGATCGCCGGTTCCCTGCACATGACGGTGCAGACCGCCGTGCTGATCGAGACCCTCACCGCGCTCGGTGCCGAGGTCCGCTGGGCCTCCTGCAACATCTTCTCCACCCAGGACGAGGCGGCCGCCGCGATCGTGGTCGGCCACGGGACTGTGGAGGAGCCCCAGGGCGTCCCCGTCTTCGCCTGGAAGAACGAGACCCTCACCGACTACTGGTGGACCGCCTCCCAGATCCTGCTCTGGCCCGGGGCGGACCAGGACCCGGAGCTGGGCCCGAACATGATCCTCGACGACGGTGGTGACGCCACCCTGCTGCTGCACAAGGGCGTCGAGTTCGAGGCCGCCGGCGCCGTGCCGAGCCCTACGGCGGAGGACCCCGAGGAGTACCAGGTCATCCTCGAGACCCTGCGGGCCTCGCTCGCCACCGACGGCCAGCGCTTCACGCGGATCGCCCAGGGCATCCGCGGGGTCACGGAGGAGACCACCACCGGTGTACTCCGCCTCTACCAGCTGGCCGAGACGGGTCAGCTGATGTTCCCGGCCATCAACGTCAACGACTCGGTCACCAAGTCGAAGTTCGACAACAAGTACGGCATCCGCCACTCGCTGCCGGACGGCATCATGCGCGGCACGGACGTGCTGATCGGCGGCAAGACGGCGGTCGTCTGCGGCTACGGTGACGTCGGCAAGGGCGCCGCCGACGCCTTCCGCGGCCAGGGGGCCCGCGTGGTCGTCACCGAGGTGGACCCGATCAACGCCCTGCAGGCAGCCATGGACGGCTTCCAGGTGGTCCGCCTCGACGAGGTGGTCTCCTCCGGGGACATCTTCATCACCACCACGGGCGGCAAGGACATCATCATGGCCGAGGACATGGCCCGGATGAAGGACAAGGCGATCGTCGGCAACGTCGGCCACTTCGACAACGAACTGGACATGGCCGGCCTGGCCCGGACGCCCGGGATCACCAAGACCGAGATCAAGCCGCAGGTCCACGAGTGGACGTTCGACTCCGGCACCGCGGACGAGCGCTCGATCATCGTGCTCTCCGAGGGGCGCCTGCTGAACCTCGGCAACGCCACCGGCCACCCGTCCTTCGTCATGAGCGCCTCCTTCACCAACCAGGTGATGGCCCAGATGGAGCTCTTCGCCCGCCACGGGTCCATCACCGGCCTGGAGTATGAGAAGCAGGTCTACGTGCTGCCGAAGGTCCTGGACGAGAAGGTCGCCCGCCTGCACCTGGCCGCCCTCGGCGCCCACCTGACCGAGTTGAGCAAGGGCCAGGCCGAGTACCTCGGGGTGGACGTGGCCGGCCCGTACAAGGCGGACCACTACCGCTACTGATCCCCGCCCCGCCCCAGCACCCGCACAACTGAGTCTCACGAATTGCCCCTGTTTCCACCGAATCCGGGGCAATTCGTGAGACTCAGTTGCGAGTGGCGGTGGGAATCAGGAGAAGGGCAGGGAGTGCAGGCGCTCGGCGGCGGCGTCCGCCCTCTCCTGCTGGCGGCTCAACTGCCGGAAGTCGCGGTTGCGACGCTCGGCCACCACGGCCAGCAGGAAGTCCTCCATGAGCACTCCGGCCGGCGGGCCCGGGGTCACGAACGGCGCCACCTGCGCGGCCAGGCGGCCGGCGGTCTGGTGGCGGACCGCGGGCGGGACCGAGCGGGCGTTGCGCAGGAACTGGGTCACGGAGGCGACCAGGGCATCCGGGAGACGGCCGACGTCGGCCACCTCGGCCCACGGCCGCATCGACTCGGGAACGCCGGGCAGCGGCGGCGGGACCGCGCGCTGGCGTTCGACGACCACCTGGCTGCCGGCGACCATGTCCGCCAGGCGCTTGCCCCGTTCGTTCAGCATGGACGCGATGAGGGCCACGGAACCGAACGTCATCCACAACTCCATGATCCCGACCAGGACGCGGACGAGACTGTGCCGCAGACGGATGGCACCGCCGTCGTCCCGCACCACGCGGGTGCCGAAGACGAGCTTGCCCAGGGAACGGCCCCGGCTGAGGGTCTCCACGGCCAGCGGGACGCCCACCAGCAGGCCGACGACGAGGGCCAGCACCGTGGCCTGGGCGGCGGCCGGGTCCAGTTCCTCGAGGATCGTCTGGGCGAGGACCCAGATCACCGCGAGGAAGACCAGCACGAGGGCGATGGCGTCGATGAGGGCGCCGGCGGCCCGGATCACGAACGACGCCGGCCGCAATTGCAGCACCACGGCCTCGCCGGTGACCACCGTCGTGCTCATGAACTACCCCCCCCCGATACGGTCCCGCAGCTGTGCCGGACGGTTCCTGCGGCCCGTCGTGTGCCCCGCCCAGCGTAGCGGCCGGTAGCCTGATGTCGTGGATCTGGACGCCTACGCCTCAGTACATCGCCCCACGTGGGAGCGGCTGGACTCGTTGGCGCGCACCCGCCGCCTGGACGCCGGGCAGGCCGACGAGCTGCTCGAGCTCTATGGCCGGGCCTCCACTCACCTCTCCGTGGTGCAGGCTCAGGACCCGGACGGCCCACAGGCTGCCGGGCTGTCCATGGTGCTGGCCCGGGCCCGCAACCGGATCACGGGGGCGCCCTCCAACGCCTCCGCCGGCTTCTCCCGCTTCTTCCTCGAACAGCTGCCCGCGGCGTTCTACCGGATCCGCTGGCTCACGGTGCTCCTCGGGGCGGCCTTCTGCCTCGTGGCCGTCTGGTTCGGCTTCTGGGTGAACGGCGAACCCGAGGTGCTCGCCTCCCTGGGCACCGAGGAGCAGATGCGCGCGTACGCCGAGGAACAGTTCACCGGCTACTACTCCGAGAACCCGGCCGCGTCCTTCGCCGGGCAGGTGTGGACCAACAACGCGTGGATCGCCGCGCAGGAGGTCGCGTTCGGCATCACCGGCTACTTCGTGCCCTACGTGCTCTTCGTCAATGCTCAGGGCGTCGGGATCTCCGGGGGAGTCATGGCGGCCCACGGTGAGCTGGACACCTTCTTCCTGTACATCCTCCCGCACGGGTTCATGGAGCTCACCGCGATCTTCATCGCCGGCGCCGCGGGGCTGCGGATCTTCTGGTCCTGGGTGGCCCCGGGGCAGCGTACCCGGCTCGACTCCCTGGCCTCGGAGGGCCGCTCCCTGTTCACCGTGGCCGCCGGGCTGGTCCTCGTGCTGGCGGTCTCCGGTGTGGTGGAGGGTTTCGTTACCCCGTCCGGGCTGCCGCATTGGCTGCGCCTGGGCATCGGCCTGCTCGTGCTGGCCGGCTACTGGGCCTACACGCTCATCCTCGGCCGTCGCGCGGTCGCCGCCGGCGCCACCGGGGACCTCGAGGCGCACGACGCCGGCGCCCGCCAGCTGACGGCGTGAGGTCGCCCTGGGTACACCGCACCCGGGGGTCCACGATTCCGCAACGATCCGGCTACCAGTGCCGTGGTGTGGTTGTGCCCCGCAGACGGACGGTGTGACGATGAAGAGTCAATGTCAGTGGAGTGCTGGCACCCAGAGAGAGGCACCGAACCGTGAACGCATTCTTGAGGCCCACCGTCAAAGCCCTGGGCCTTGCTGCGGCAGTCCTGTTCGGGGCGACGGCGTGTGCACAGTCTGAGGTTCCGGCCGGCAGCAGCAGCGGCGCTTCGGAAACCCAGACTGTCACTGCTCCAGCGGAAGGCACCGCGTCTCCCGTCGGAGAACCCAGTCCGAGCCGGGAGCCCAGTCCGAGTGAGGAGCCCAGTCCGGACCAGGACGGCACCGCCGCCTCCGGTCCCGGCTCCGAACCCCTGCCTGACGACGAGATCAATGCCCTCAGCCCCTATGACGACGAGAACGCGGAGCCTGCTTTCCCCACCACGGACGAGGTCCACGTCGTCGGGGTGCCGGAGGACAGCAGCTTGAACATCCGCTTGACGCCGGGTGGCCCGGAGGATCATGTGATCGCCAGCGCCGGCCCGATGGACCGACTGACGCTGACCGGTCGAGAAGGATTCTTCGTCGACGAGGGAGGGTGGTGGATCGAGATCGTCACCGACGCGGAGGACGGCGGCGACCTCTACGGGTGGGTGAGCCGCCCGTACGTGGCCACCTTCGGCCCGGCGGCGGACGTCACTGACGACTTCGCAGATGTCGGATCCGGGACCGATGCAGAAGAGCTGATGCTCCAGTTGGCAGACCTCCGGGCCCCGGAGGGTGAGCCAGGACCCGAATTTCACAACACGGGGACCGAACGCGCCATCGTCAGCTCTCCGCCGGACGGTGCCGGCACGTGGACTGTCGACCTGATCGGTGGTTACCGAGGCGGCGAGGCCGATGCTGGAGACAGGTCGCACGGCGAGCGTCTTCAGGTCCAGCTGCAGGACAGTGACGGCCGCTTCACGGTGTCCTCGGTGCAGTCCACGAAGCTCTGCAGCGGCGAATTCGATGATGATGGGGTCTGCGATGGAGTTGGTGCTTGACCGCCCACTGACGGCTTGGCAACGCCGTGGTGGCCCGGCTCGGGCGTGCCCCCGCCTCCGACTCTTCAGGCGGCACTAGTCTCTGAAGGAAACGTCTCATCACGCGCGAACAGAAGGCAGGACGATGGCTGGCAAGGACAGGTCAGAGGACGGCACGAACGCCTCCTCGGGTATGAACGGGGACCGGGACGGGCGGGCAGCGGAGCACGCGGAGAGCCACGAGTTCGAGAGCGGTCTGGACTACGCGGCGTTCATGGAGGACGACGAGGCGGAGACCTCTGATCCGACCGCCGAGGCGGGTCCTGACACCGCGCCCGTGACCTCGGATGCCCTGGACTCCGGTGATGGCGGCTCACACCGTGCGGATCTGGGCACCCAGCCGACCGAGTCCATCGCCCGGGCTGGCGGTGCCGACCGCGCTGAACACCGTGCGGATCCGGGAACCCAGTCGACGCAGTCCATCGACCGGGCCGAGCTGGATGCCTGGGCCGCCGGCGATACCGCGGCGCGGGACCGCCCGGCCGGCCGGGCGCGCGGGGAGAGGAATGGACTGCCGCCGGAGACCGTGACCGCCACATCCACGCCGGAGCCGGATACCGAGTCCGGCCGCGACGGAACGGGCACCCTGTGGAACGATGACGCCGTGGCCGGCTCAACCGCCGCTGGGGTGGGTGCTGGTGCTGTTGTGGGGGCGGGAGCGGCTGCTGGGACGTCCGGCACGGCCCCGCAGACTGCCCAGGATGACTACCGGGGCTTCGCCAGCGGTGCGACCGCTACGGACGCTGAGGACCGGCGTCGGGACCTGCGTGGTGCCGAGGCGCGGGCCGCGGCCCGGGATGAGGCGCTGGAAGGCCCCTCGACCGCACCCAAGGTGCTGCAGGTGCTGCTGGCGATCTTCTTCCCGATCGTCGTGCTGATCGCCGCCGTCCGCGCCGTGGCCTCCCCGCTGTTCCTGTGGATCGAGTACCACCGTCCCGGCTTCCCGGCCGACGAGCTGGGGTTCACCACCGAGGACCGGCTGACCTACGGCTCCGCCGGCATGGACTTCCTCTTCAACGCCGCACCGCCCCGGTACCTGTCCGACCTGACACACCAGGGCAACCAGCTGTTCACGGACACCGAGGTCTCCCACATGGCGGACGTCAAGCTGGTCATGCTCATCAGCATGGCCGTCGGCGCCGTACTGGGCCTGCTGTGCATCATCTTCATGATCGTGCTGGCCCGCACCGCCAAGGGCGGCATCCGCCGCTCGCTGTTCGCCGGATCAGTCTGGATGCTCGTGGT
The DNA here is from genome assembly GCF_032154715.1 of Citricoccus sp. Classification (GTDB taxonomy): domain Bacteria; phylum Actinomycetota; class Actinomycetes; order Actinomycetales; family Micrococcaceae; genus Citricoccus. Next base: position 34,103 of record NZ_JALDXU010000001.1, read on the forward strand.
CCTGATCGCCCTGGCCGTCCTGGCCGTGCTGGGCTGGGAGCAGTTCTTCGCGACCTTCCACAGCCTGTTCTTCGCGGACGGCACCTGGACGTTCCAGGCCACGGACGCCCTGATCCGGCTCTACCCGAACCAGTTCTGGATGGACGCCGGGATCGGCATCGCCGCCCTGGTGCTGGTGACCCTCATCGTCACCCTGATCTGCACCTGGCCCACCCGCCGCCGCCGGCACGAGTCCCGCGTGGCCCAGATGGACCTGATCCAGCGCCGCAACGACTGGTACGACGCCCAGGAGGCCTGAGGCCTGAGGCCTGAGGCCTGAGGCCCGAGGCCTAGCGCCGACGAGGTTACGATCACGCTGCTTGTTCAGACGCGCCGGGCCAGACGACGGCGGTCGTGCTCGTAACCTGGGGGTGCTCGTAACCGCGGGGCTACTTGCGGTACAACTCCTCTATGGCCCCCGAGTAGTCGGCGATGACCATGTTGCGCTGCAGCTTCAGGGACGGGGTGAGGTGGCCGGACTCCTCGGTCAGCTCGGTGTCCAGGATGGTGAACTTCCGGATGGACTCCGCCTGGGAGACCTCCTCGTTGGCCAGGTCCACGGCCTTCTGCACCTCGGCCCGCAGTCCTGCGTGGATGCTGGCCTCAGCCCGGGAGAGGGACCCGAGGCCCTGGGCCTTGGCCCACTGGGCCAGTCCGTCCGCGTCCAGGGTGATGAGGGCGCCCACGAAGGGACGGCCGTCGCCCACCACCACCACCTGGGAGACCACTCCGGCGGAGCGGATGGTCTCCTCCAGGGGCGTCGGGTAGACATTCTTGCCGCCGGCGGTGACGATGATCTCCTTCTTGCGGCCGGTGACGTAGAGGTACCCGTCCTCGTCCAGCCGGCCGATGTCCCCGGTGCGGAAGAAGCCGTCCTCGTCCAGCGCGGCAGCGGAGGACTCCGGCTGACCGTGGTACCCGTCGAAGACGATGGTGCCGCGGATCAGGATCTCCTGGTCCTCGGCGATGCGGACGGTGGTGCCCGGCACCGGCAGGCCCACTGAGCCGATGCGGGTGTGGCCCGGGATGTTGAGGGTGGCGGGGGCCGTGGTCTCGGTCAGGCCGTACCCCTCCTGCATTCCCAGTCCTGCGCCGCGGAAGAAGTGCGCCAGCTCCGGGTTCAGGGCGCTGGCCCCGGAGACGGTGTACCGCGCCGAGCCGCCGAGGATCCGGCGGATCTTGGGGTAGACCAGGCGGTCGAACAAGGCGTGGCGGGCCCGCAGCAGGGCCCCGGGCCCGTTGCCCTCGCCCCGGGCCTGCGCGTCCTGGGCCTCGGAGTACTCGATCGCGGTGGCGCGGGCGGCCGCGAAGACCTTCGCGGTGCCACCCTCCAGGGCGGCGGCGGCAGCGCCGGCGTCGAGCTTCTCGAACACACGCGGCACCGCCAGCAGCCACGTGGGATGGAAGGAGGAGAGATCCGCGGTCAGGGTCTTCAGGTCCGAGGCGTGGGCGATCTGGATCCCGCCGACCAGGCAGATGTACTGCACGGCGTGGGCCAGCACGTGGGCCAGCGGCAGGAACATCAGGGTGCGCTGCTCGCCGCCGCCCACGATGTCCCGGGCGAAGGGAAGGATGTTGGCGGCGCCCACGGCGAAGTTCGCGTGCGTGATCCGGGCGCCCTTGGGTTTGCCGGTGGTGCCGGAGGTGTAGACGAGGGAGGCGACGTCGGCCAGGCAGCTCGAGGTCCGTGCCGCCTCGAGCGCCTCGTCCGTGATGTCCCGGCCGGCGCGGCCCAGCTCGGTCAGCCCGGTGGCATCCAGCGGGACCACCGAGACCTCGAAACCGCCCTGCTCGGCGGCGCGCTCCACCGCGGTGCGGTGCCGGTCGGCGGCGGTGAAGACCAGCCGGGTGCCGGAGTCCGCGAGGATGTGCTGCACCTGCACCGGGGAGGACGTCTCGTAGACGGGGACGGACACGGCACCGGCGAACCAGATGGCCTGGTCGATCACGGCCCACTCATAGGAGGTGGGCGCCATGATGCCCACCATGGACTGCGGTTCCACGCCCAGCGCGATCAGGCCCTTGGCGGCGGAGCGCACCTGCTCCAGGAAGGAGGCATAGGAGACGTCCAGCCACCCGCCGGACCCATTGCGCACGGCATAGGCCGGTGCGTGGGGACGTTCGGCCGCCACCGCCAGGAACCGGTCCGTCACGTTGGTCTCGGCCGGGAGGTCGGCGACCTGGTCCGTCTGGGCTTCCTGCATCATGCGCCTCATGCTAGCGCGGCATCAGATCCAGCTGCTCATCCACATCCGCAGCCGCCACTGGTCATAGGGGATCATCTCGCCGGTCCAGACCGGCATGAAGAACGCGCTGGTGGCCACGGCCACCACCACGACCGCCAGGACCAGCACCGTGTTCCGGCGGCGGTTGACGGGGCCGCCGGTGCGCATCAGGGCCCCGAGGCAGAGGGTGAGCGCGAGGATGAGGAAGGGCGTGTAGGCGATCGTGTAGAAGAAGAACATGGTCCGCTCCGGCCAGAGGAACCAGACGAGCTGGCCGGCGGCATAGACCCCGAGGAAGGCACCGGCCCGCCAGTCGCGGCGGCCCAGCCACAGGAACACCAGGGCCAGCACGGCCAGGGTTCCCGCCCACCAGATGACCGGATTCGCCAGATCGGTGATGGCAGCGGAACAGGTGTCCACCGAGCAGCCGTTCGCGCCGTCGTCGTAGCCCTCGTAGTAGAAGGAGGTGGGCCGGCCCATGAACGGCCACGTCCACGGGTTCGAGGCGTAGTCGTGGCCGGAGGACAGGCCTTCGTGGAACTGGGTGGACTGCCGGTGGTAGTCGCCCAGCGAGCGCAGTGGGCCGGGCACGAGGTGCTCCCACCAGGACTGCGGGGGATGGGTGGTGTGCCACTGCCGGTTGTAGCCGTGGCCGGTGACGAGCCAGCCGGTCCAGGTGGCCAGGTAGGCCAGGGCACCGACGCCGACGACGGCGACGAAGGCGTAGAGCCCGTCATGCGTGACGCCGGCGCGGACCCAGTGGCGGATGCCGGCCACGCGCCGGGCGTTCATGTCCCACAGCACGGTCATCAGCCCGAAGACGGCCATGAAGGCGAGCCCGGAGAGCTTCACCCCGCAGGCCGCGCCCAGGAGAATTCCGGCGACCAGACGCCAGGGGCGCCATCCCAGCCACGGACCGTACCTCAGCAGGGACGACGGCGGCGCCCCACCCCGGCGTGCGGCCGCGGCCGCGAGCCGCTCGGCCAGTCGGCGCCGACCGTCCGCGCGGTCCAGGAGCAACGCGCCGAAGGCGGCCAGGACGAAGAAGGAGAGGAAGATGTCCAGCAGCCCGGTGCGGGACATCACCAGGTGATGGCCCTCCACCGCCAGCAGGAGACCGGCGACGCCGCCGAGGAAGACCGAACGGAAGAGCCGTTGGGCGATCAGGGCGGTCAGCAGCACGGACAGGGTGCCGGCCACGGCCGCGGAGAACCGCCAGCCGGTGCCGTTGTCAGCACCGAACACCGCCATACCGAGGGCGATCAGCCATTTGCCCAGCGGGGGGTGCACCACGTACTCGGGAGTGTTCTCCGGTTGCGGGTCGCCCGCCACGAACTGCTCGTTGTGGTCCTCGGGCCAGTTCATCTCCACGCCGGACTGCAGCAGGGTGAAGGCGTCCTTGACGTAGTAGGTCTCGTCGAAGATCAGCTGGTGCGGGTGGTCCAGCCGCATCAGGCGCAGGACGCCGGCCAGGACGGTGACGGCCAGCGGGACGATCCAGCCCCAGTGGCCCGGGTGGAAGCGTTCGCCGAGCAGCCTCAGCCGCAGGGCGGCGTCCGTGTAGGCGGCTGTGGGGGTGCTCAACCACCGGGGTGAGGCCGTGGCGGTCGCTGGAGGTGCCGGCTGCACCGGCTGCACCGGCTGCACCGACTGCGCTGTGGGGGTGGACTGAGGCACCCTGCCATCGTACGTGCAGGCGGGGACGGGGTCGGGTGCCCGGGAGTCCCTCCGCGGCCTCTCCCTGGTGGGCGCGTGGGCTGGCCGCCTCGTCCAGTTGCGCGGGAGCCATCACGCTGGCATGATTTTGTCCATCCCCGGCCGTCGGTCGGGGATTTTTCTGATTTCTTGAGAGGAAACCGATGTCTACTCCCGGTGACAGTCCGGGGCACAGTCCGTGCCTCCCACTGACACGAGCGCAGGCGCTCACAACGTGCGGTGGGGGGTGTAGTCATTGGAAATAGTCTCGATCCTGATCGGCCTGGTGCTGATCATCGCCTGCGGCCTCTTCGTGGCTGCGGAGTTCGCCCTGATCACGGTCAACAAGAACGAGGTCCGTGAGGCCGCCGCGCACGGGGACCGGAAGGCCGCGGGTGTGCTGAAGGGCATGAACACCCTGTCCACGCAGCTCTCCGGGGCCCAGTTGGGCATCACCCTGACCAACCTGGGCATCGGCTTCCTGGCCGAACCGGCCATCGCCGCCCTGGTGGTCGGTCCTCTGACCGACGCCGGCCTGGCCGCACCGCTGGCCCGGTCCGTCTCCGTGGCCCTCGCCCTGGTCCTGGCCACCGTCCTGACCATGGTGTTCGGCGAGCTGGTGCCGAAGAACCTGGCCATCGCCCGGCCCCTGGCGACCGCACGGGCCGTCGTCGGCTTCCAGCGGGGTTTCAGCACCGTGACCAAGCCCCTGCTGGCGTTCTTCAACGGCACGGCCAACCGCATCGTGCGACTGCTCGGCATCGAGCCCCAGGAGGAACTCGCCTCGGCCCGCTCGCCGGAGGAACTCACGGTACTGGTGCGCCATTCCGCCCGTCAGGGCGTGCTGCCGGCAGAGACCGCCGAGCTCATCCAGCGCTCCTTCGCCTTCGGCAACCGCCGGGCCCACGACTCGATGACCCCGAGTACCCGGATGACCACATTGGCCCCGGGCAGCAGTGTCCAGGACCTGCTGCAGGCGGCGGCCACCACCGGTCATTCACGGTTCCCGGTGATGGAGCCGGGCTCGTCGGCCGTCGAGGGCCTGGTCCACATCCGCCGTGGCCTGGCCGTGCCGTTCGAGGCGCGGGCGTCCACGCCTGTCTCCACGGTGATGGAGGTGCCCACGCTCATGCCGGACACGATCGAGCTGGACCACTTGATGGACACCCTGCGCGCCGGTGGCCTGCAGATGGCCGTCCTGATGGACGAGACGGGGGACGTGGCCGGCCTGATCACCCTCGAGGACCTCGTGGAGGAACTCGTGGGGGAGGTGGTCGATGAACACGATCCGGACGACCGGACCAGTGAGCGGCTGCCCCATGGGGTCTGGGCCTTCGACGGCGCACTGCGTCCGGACGAGGTCAGTGAACTGCTGGGGCACCAGATCGCCGAGCACGCCGAGTACGACACCATCGCCGGCCTCCTGACCCTGGACCTCGGCCGCATCGCGGCCGTGGGTGACAGCGTCGAACTGGTGACCGAACCGGCCCACGGCTACCCGGCCGCCCGGGTCGCCCTCACCGTGGAGGCCATGGACGGGGCGCGCATCGCCCGCGTTCATGCCACCGCCACGCCCCTCGAGTCCCAGGAGGACGATCGCTAGTGGATACCGTCGGTATGATCCTGACCGTCGTGCTGCTCGCGGCGAACTTCTTCTTCGTGGGCGCCGAGTTCTCCCTCATCGCGGCCCGCCGCAGCATCGTGGAACCCCAGGCCGAGGAGGGCGGGCGTGGTGCCAAGATGACCCTGTGGGCCATCGAGAACGTCTCGCTGATGATGGCCGGGGCGCAGTTGGGGATCACGGTGTGTTCCCTGGCCCTGGGTTACGTCACCAAGCCCATGATCGTCTACGCGCTGCAGGGGCCCTTCGAAGCCTGGGGGATCCCGGTGACGATGATCGACACCATCGCGTACATCATCGCGTACGCCTTGGTGACCTACCTGCACGTGGTGCTCGGCGAGATGGTGCCCAAGAACATCGCCCTGGCCGGGCCGGAGCGCATGGCCTTCATCCTGGGCCCTGCCCTGGTCATCGTCGTGCGTGCCCTGCAGCCGCTGCTGTGGACCATGAACGCGATGGGTAACGGCATCCTGCGCCTGTTCAAGGTGGAGCCCAAGAACGAGGTCGCCAGCACCTTCACCCGGGACGAGGTGGCCGGGCTCGTGGGTGAGTCCCGGGAGGGCGGGCTGCTGGACCACCAGGACGAGCGGCTGCTGCTCGGCGCTCTCACCTTCGAGGAGCGCTCCGTCCAGAGCATCGTGATCCCGTTGCACGAGGTCGTCACCCTGCCGGCCGGATGCACGCCGGAGCAGATCGAGAAGGTCGCGGCGAACGGCTACTCGCGGTTCCCCGTCCAGGCCGAGGACGGGAGCCTGAACGGCTACATCCACGTCAAGGACCTGTTGGGCCTGGAGCCGGAGGCGCGGACCGTGCCGGTGCCGGACGGCCTGGTGCGGCAGCTGCCGCGGCTGCACGTGGAGGACCACCTGCAGTCGTCCCTGCGCCGCATGCAGCGCGACGGTGCGCACCTCGCCCTGGCCGTGGACGAGGCCGGGCACCCCTACGGCGTCGTGACGCTCGAGGACATGCTGGAGGAACTCGTCGGCCAGATCCGTGATGACAGCCGTGCCGCCCTGTAGGGCCCGGCGGGACGGAGGCGCGCCGTGAACGGCCTCGAAGGGGCCGGGGTGGCGGGGGACCTGATTTCTGGGATCGGGCTGATCCTCGGACTGCCCGTCCTGCTCGTGGGAATGCTGCTGCGCGCGAGTGAGAAGGGCCTGGCCCCCATCGAGGTCGTCCTCGTGGCGGACGGCGGCATGCTGTGGGCGCGTTGGTTCTCCGCCGGCGAGTTCCAGGAGCGGCCCCTGAGCGGCGCTGAACGCGCCCGCCTGGCCGGCCAGGACGTGTGCCGGGGCTATGTGAGCCGGCGTGACCCCTCCGCGGTGCGGTTCGAGCGCCGCACCGCAGCGACCAGCGTCTGCCTGGCCCTGGGGTCCACCTTCGTGGTGCTGGGGGTGTGCGGGTTCGCGCTGTCCCTCCTGCCGATGGTGTTCGGCTGACTACCGGGACCACGAGGGCGGTACGGGATGGACCGGCTGTGTTCGGCCAATTATTGAGAATGATTCTCATGTAGCATGTCGGTCATGCGCCTCACCGTCATCAGCTCTCTCGATGCCCTGTGCCGTCAACAGGCCTGCGACATGCTGGCCGCCGCTTATCCCGAAGCCGTGCTGATGCTCCATGACCTGTTGGAGGACGGACTGCTGGTGTGCCGAACTGTCCGGCCCGGCGTGCCCCCACGGCGCGGTGAGACCCGACTGGAACATCCTTGTCCCAGTTGCGCCATTCGGCTGGACATCGTGCCCGCCGTGCAACGCGCCCGGGATGCCGGCGTGGAGCACCTCATACTCGGCCTACCTCCCGCACTGCCGGCGGCCGCCGTGGTGGGGGCACTGCGCAGCGGCGCACGCCGGTCATTGGTGCTCCATGCCGTGGTGCTGGCCTGTTCGCCGAGTGCGGTCGAGGACCAGGTCTGGGACCGCCACACCCTCTTCGAGTCCGGCTACCTGGCCCTGCCCGATGATGAAAGGACCCCCGGGGAGTTCCTCATGGAGGAGCTGGCCTCGATTGACACCGTGCTGCTGGCGGACCCCGACGTGGTCTCCGCCGACCCACCTGCCAGTGCTCGGGGCCTTCAACTGCTCCGGGAGTTGGCCCCCCATGCGCGGATCACCGACCGGGCCCCCGAGGTCGACATCCTCCAGCAGGACGTGACGGCACCACCGTCGCGGGCCGATCCATACGAGTCCTCCGCCGGCGCCGCCTCCGCGTCGCCGTTCACCACGATCATCCACCAGGTCCACCGTCCGCTGCATCCGGAGCGCTTCCATCACGCCCTGCGTTCCCTCGCCCAGGGCTGCTGTCGCCTCCGTGGCCAGCTGTGGATGGCGCCGGCACCGGAATGCCGGATTCTGCTGCGGGGAGCCGGTCCGCGCATATGGCTGGAGAATGTAGGCCCCTGGCCCGCCTATCTGGGCGCCCCGTCTGGGGTATCGGCTGCCAAGGACACCAACGCCTCTGTCCGCGCCGTCGCGGACGCGGGCCACCCGAGCACCGTGATCTCCGCGACCGGCGAGGACCTCGACGCGGTCGAGATCACACGACTTCTCACGGACTGTCAGCTGACAGACGCCGAGATGAAGAGCGGTCTCACCGCACTGGCCGACCCGTTCGGCCTGCACACCACCCATGACATCGACTCCCGGAGGACATCATGAAAGTTCGGAACTCATTGCGGGCGCTGAAGAAGGTCCCCGGCGCGCAGGTGGTCCGCCGGCGCGGGCGAACGTTCGTCATCAACAAGAAGAATCCACGGATGAAGGCCCGCCAGGGCTGAGGCGGTTCACCGCCGGCATGTCGCGGCGGTCCTGACGCCGCACGCCCCGCCCACAGCGTGCGGGTACCTGTGTAGCCCGCCGGGCGTAGGGGGACGGTGAGGGTTCTGCGGTTCACCGTTTGGATTCCGTGAGGACGCCGCTTTCCAGGGAATCAGGGGTGTGTAATCAGGTGGCGTGCCCGAGAACGGGCCGCCGCATTCCTGGTTGAGAGGGATGCGGATTCGTCTCCTGAAGGAGCCTCTTGTGTTGGACATCGTCCACGCGCTCGGTGTGGTCGCCGTGTTCGTCCTGCTCGGTCTCGTCGCCCGGGGGGTGGAGGGCCTGTGATGGTCTTATCCCTGATCGCGGCGGTGCTCGGTGTGTGCGCGCTCGCGTACCTGGTCTGTGCCCTGGTGAAGCCGGAGCGGTTCTGAGATGGGCGTGCTGTTCGCCCTGCTGCAGGGCGCCACGGTCGCCTTGGTCCTGATCCTCCTCTACCGCCCCCTGGGCGAGTACATGGCCCGCGTCTACACCATGGGGAAAGACCTGTGGATCGAACGGGGCTTCTACCGGGTGATCGGTGTGGACCCCGCCGCCGAACAGTCGTGGCGGGCCTACCTGCGCGGGGTCCTGGCCTTCTCCGTGGTGGGCATCCTCTTCGTGTACCTGCTGCAGCGGCTCCAGGCGGTGCTGCCGTATTCACTGGGGTACCCGGCCGTCCCGGAGGGGCTCGCCTTCAACACGGCCGTGTCCTTCGTGACCAACACGAACTGGCAGAGCTACTCCCCGGATGCCACCCTCGGCTACACCGTGCAGCTCGCCGGACTCACGGTGCAGAATTTCGTCTCCGCCGCCGTCGGCATCGCCGTGGCCATCGCTCTCGTCCGGGGCTTCGCCCGGGAACGCTCGGGAACCCTCGGGAACTTCTGGGTCGACCTGACGCGTGGCACGGTCCGGTTGTTGCTGCCCCTGGCCTTGCTCGGGGCCGTGGCGCTGATCATCGGCGGTGTGGTGCAGAACGTCAACGGCTTCACGGACATGCCCACCCTGGCCGGAGCAACGCAGAGTGTGCCCGGCGGGCCAGTGGCCTCGCAGGAGGCCATCAAGGTGCTGGGCACCAATGGTGGCGGCTTCTACAACGCCAACTCCTCCCACCCCTTCGAGAACCCGACGGCGTGGACGAGCCTGCTCCAGGTCGTGCTCATGCTCGCCATCCCGTTCTGCCTGCCACGGACCTTCGGACGCATGGTGGGAGACCACCGGCAGGGTTACGCCGTCCTCGCGGTGATGGCCACGCTCTACCTCACCTCGCTGGTCATCCTCTCCAGCGTGGAGCAGGCCGGCGCGGGAACCGCACCAGAATTGGCCGGCGGTGCGATGGAGGGCAAGGAACAGCGGTTCGGCATCTTCGCCTCCACACTCTTCGCCACCACGAGCACCATCACCTCCACAGGTGCGGTGAACTCGATGCACGACTCCTACACCGCCTTGGGCGGGATGATGCCGATGCTCAACATGATGGTGGGGGAGGTGGCTCCCGGCGGCGTGGGTGCCGGGCTCTACGGCATGCTGGTCCTCGCGGTCATCACCGTCTTCATCGGCGGGCTGCTGGTCGGGCGGACCCCCGAGTACCTGGGCAAGAAGATCGGGCCACGCCAGATCAAGATCGCCAGTCTCTACCTCCTGGTCATGCCCACCCTGGTCCTCCTCGGGACGGCCCTGAGCTTCGCGCTCCCGGCCGTGCGGGCCGATGTCGAGTCCACCTCGATCTGGAACCCGGGAAGCCACGGCCTGTCCGAGGTGATCTACGCCTTCGCCTCGGCGGCGAACAACAACGGCTCCGCCTTCGCCGGACTCACCGCGAACACCCCGTGGTTCAACACGGTGCTCGGGGTGGTGATGTTGCTGGGCCGTTTCCTCCCCATCCTGTTCGTCCTGGCACTGGCCGGTTCCCTCGCGTCCCAGGACAAGGTTCCCGAGACCGCGGGCACGTTGCCGACGCACCGGCCACTGTTCATCGGCCTGCTGACCGGTGTCACGGTCATCCTGACCGCCCTGACATTCTTTCCCATCCTTACTCTGGGTCCCCTCGCAGAAGGACTGCTCTAGACCATGCCCACCACTGTCCACTCCCTCACCACTCCGGGCGGCCGGATGAACTTGACGCACGGCGGTCATCGCGGCCCGTTCAACGCCGCGACGCTGGCCGCTGCCGTCCCCGGGGCATTCAGCAAGCTGGCCCCTCAGATGCTCTGGCACAACCCGGTCATGTTCATCGTCGCAGTCGGGGCGGTTTTTACCACCGTGCTCGCGATCGCGGAACCGTTCCTGGGCGGTCCCGGGTCCTCCGGCGGCACACCGGTCCCCGGCTCCTTCACCTGGGCCATCGCGCTCTGGCTGTGGTTCACCGTGCTGTTCGCCAATCTCGCCGAGTCCGTGGCCGAGGGACGGGGCAAGGCCCAGGCAGAAAGCCTGCGCAAGACCAGGACCAGCACCATGGCCCAGCGAATCGATGACTACGACGAGACTGCTGATCCCGCGGCTGAGCGGGCGGCGGTCAGCGAGATCGCCTCCGCGGACCTGAGCCTCGGGGACACGGTCGTGGTCTGCGCGGGCGACCTGGTTCCCGGGGACGGGGACATCGTGTGGGGCATCGCCTCGATCGACGAGTCGGCCATCACCGGTGAGTCCGCGCCCGTGGTCCGCGAGTCCGGCGGTGACCGCAGTGCGGTGACCGGCGGCACGCGGGTCCTCTCGGACCGGATCGTCGTGCGCATCACCTCCACCCCCGGGGAGACGTTCGTCGACCGGATGATCGCCCTGGTGGAGGGCGCCACGAGGCAGAAGACCCCCAACGAGATCGCGCTGAACGTGCTCCTGGCGAGCCTGTCGATCATCTTCGTTGTGGTCACGATGACGCTGTCCCCGATCGCCTCCGCCGTGGGCGGCCAGGTCACCCTGCCCGTGCTCATCGCCCTCCTGGTCTGCCTGATCCCGACCACTATCGGGGCCCTGCTCTCGGCGATCGGCATCGCGGGGATGGACCGGCTCGTGCAGCGCAACGTACTGGCCCTGTCAGGCCGTGCCGTCGAGGCCGCCGGCGACGTCACGACGCTGCTGCTCGACAAGACCGGGACGATCACCTACGGCAACCGTCGTGCATCCGCCTTCGTCCCGGTGGGTGGCGTCTCCCGCGAGGACCTCATCCGTGCCGCCGCGCTGTCCTCGCTGGCGGATCCGACGCCGGAGGGCACGTCCATCGTCGAACTCGCCCGGGATCGTGGAGTGGACGTCGGCGGTACGGCGCCCGGAGACGTCGTGCCGTTCACGGCCCAGACGCGGATGTCCGGTCTGGACCTGCCGGACGGGACCCGGATCCGAAAAGGTGCCGGTACCGCCGTGACCGCGTGGGCCGGACAGGACAGACCGATCCCCGCCGCGATCGTGGACGAACTCGGCGCCGAGGTGGAACGGATCTCGCAGAGCGGCGGAACTCCGCTCGTGGTGGCGACCAGGACCGCCGCCGGGCAGGCACGCATTCTCGGGGTGGTACACCTGAAGGACGTCGTCAAGGCCGGACTCACCGAACGCTTCGCCGCGCTTCGCTCCATGGGGATCCGGACGGTGATGATCACGGGCGACAACCCGCTCACCGCCCGCGCGATCGCCGACGAGGCCGGCGTCGACGATTTCCTCGCCGAGGCCACCCCGGAGGACAAGATGGCGCTCATCCAACGCGAGCAGGCCGGCGGCCGACTCGTGGCGATGACCGGGGACGGGACGAACGACGCCCCGGCGCTGGCCCAGGCCGACGTCGGGGTGGCCATGAACACCGGGACTTCGGCGGCCAAGGAGGCCGGGAACATGGTGGACCTCGATTCCGACCCGACGAAGCTCATCGACATCGTGGCCATCGGCAAGCAACTGCTGATCACCCGCGGTGCCCTGACCACCTTCTCGATCGCCAACGACATCGCCAAGTACTTCGCGATCATCCCGGCGATGTTCGTCGGGATCTTCCCCGGGCTCTCCGTGCTGAACGTGATGGGGCTCAGCTCTCCGGCATCCGCCGTGCTCTCGGCGGTCATCTTCAACGCACTCATCATCATCCTCCTGATCCCGCTGGCCCTGCGGGGCGTCCGGTACCGGCCGGGCAGCTCCTCGAGGCTGCTGGGCCGGAACCTGCTGGTCTACGGCCTCGGCGGGGTCATCACCCCGTTCATCGCCATCAAGCTGATCGACCTCGTGGTCGCCCTCGTCCCCGGCTTCTGAGCCGCCCTCCCGAATCCAAGGAGACACACCATGTCCTCACCGCGCACCGGAGCGCGAACCTACGGGGTCGCCCTCCGCGCCATGCTCATCCTGACCCTCGTCCTCGGCGTGGCCTACCCCGCCGTGGTCACCGGGATCGGACAGGTGGCTCTGCCAGTCCAGGCCAATGGCTCGCCCGTGCGGGCCGGGGAGGAGATCGTCGGTTCGGCCCTGATCGGGCAGTCCTTCAGCGATACCGAGGGCAACCCGCTGCCGGAATGGTTCCAACCCCGCCCCTCGGCCGCAGGGGAGGGATATGACGCGGCGGGCTCCAGCGGCAGCAACCTCGGGCCGGAGAACCCGGACCTGGTCGGCCTCATCGCGGACCGGAAGGCCCAGATCGCCGCGTTCGACGGCGTGGACCAGGACTCGATTCCGGCGGACGCCCTCACGGCTTCCTCGTCCGGACTCGACCCGCACATCAGCCCCGACTACGCCCTGCTCCAGGTACCCCGGGTGGCCCGTGCCAGGAGCCTGCCCGAACCGGAGGTGCGGCGCCTGGTCGAGGCTACGATTCAAGGCAGGGACCTCGGGTATCTGGGCGAGCCGACGGTGAACGTCCTCGTCCTGAACATCGCGCTGGACGATCTGGAGGAATAGGGCATGGGGCGAGGACGGCTGCGGGTCCTCCTGGGTGCCGCTCCGGGCGTGGGCAAGACCTACACCATGCTGGAGGAGGGCCAACGCCTCCGCCAGGAGGGGCTCGACGTGGTGGTGGCGCTCGTGGAGACCCATGGCCGGGCCGCGACGGCGGCCATGGCCCAGGGCTTGGACACGGTCGCCCGCCGGAGCCTGGAGCATCGCGGGATCGTACTGACAGAGATGGACCTCGAGGCCGTGCTGGCACGGGCGCCGGAACTGGCCCTGGTCGACGAGCTCGCGCACACCAACGCCCCCGGGGCCCGGCACGAGAAACGGTGGCAGGATGTCCGGGACCTGCTGGCCGCGGGGATCGACGTCCTGACCACCGTGAACATCCAGCACATCGAGTCACTCAATGACGTGGTCGAGCAGATCACCGGGGTGCCGCAGCGGGAGACCGTCCCTGATGCGGTGCTACGCTCCGCCGACGAGATCGAGGTGGTCGACCTCGCGCCCCAGTCTCTGCGGGACCGCCTTGCGGAGGGGCGCGTCTATCCCGCCGAGCGCATCGACGCCGCACTGTCCAACTACTTCCGTCTGGGAAACCTCACCGCACTGCGCGAACTCGCGCTGCTGTGGTTGGCCGATGAGGTCGAGAGCGCGCTGAAGGACTACCGGGCCGAACACGGCATCGACGGCGCGTGGGAGACCCGCGAGCGCGTCGTGGTCGCCCTGACCGGAGGGCCGGAGGGAGAGACCCTGCTGCGACGGGGGGCACGGATCGCCGCCCGCACGGCGGGTGGTGAGCTCCTCGCGGTCCACATCGCCGGACAGGACGGGCTGCGTCCCGCCCGGCCCGAGACGCTGGCGCGCCAGCGATCCCTCGTCGAGAAGCTCGGAGGGACCTACCACCAGGTTGTGGGAGACGACATCCCGGCAGCGCTCGTCGCCTTCGCCAAAGGGACGGACGCCACCCAGCTCGTCATCGGAGTGAGCCGCCGCAGCCGCCTGCGAGCCGCCGTCACCGGTCCCGGGATCGGTGCGACCGTCATCCGCGAGTCCGGCGATATCGACGTCCACATCGTCACCCACGCGGCGGCGGGGAGCCACCAGACACTGCCCCGGTTGAGCGGTGGCCTGACCCTGAGGCGGCAGGTGCTGGGCGCGGTCCTGGCACTGTGTGGCGGGCCCCTGCTGACCTGGTTGCTCGTCTCCCTGCGCAGCCCGGAGTCCATCACCAGTGAAGTGCTCGGCTATCAGCTGCTCGTCGTCATCGTGGCCCTGGTCGGTGGGATCTGGCCGGCGGTGTTCGCGGCCGTTCTGTCCGGGATCACCCTGGACTTCTTCTTCGTCGAACCGTTCCACACCGTCACCGTGGATGAGTCGGCCCATGTGCTCGCCCTGGTCCTCTACACCGTGATCGCGATGCTGGTCAGCTATGTGGTCGACCAATCGGCCCGGCACATCCGGGCAGCCCGCCGCGCGAGAGCCGAGGCCGAGCTGATGGCCACGGTCTCCGGCAGCGTCCTGCGGGGGCAGGACGCCCTCGGGGCGCTGATCGACCGCACCCGTGACGCCTTCCACCTGGCCGGCGTGCGACTGGTGGCGGGGGAGCGGGTGCTGGCCCAGTCGGGTGAACCGCTTGCGGGCGGGCCACCCTCCACGGTGCCGGTGGGAACCCGCGCCACACTGGAGCTCCATGGCGGTTCGCTGCAGGCCTCGGAGCGCGGGCTGTTGGCCGTCATCGCCGCCCAGCTGGACGCGGCCCTGGAACACGCCGACCTGACGGAGACGGCGCGAGAGATCGGGCCACTGGCCGAGGCCGACCGGGTCAGGAGTGCCCTGCTCTCCGCCGTGAGCCACGACCTGCGGCGCCCGCTGGCCGCCGCGACGGCCGCCGTCGGCGGATTGAGATCGCCGGGCGCCGCCTATACGGAGCAGGACCGTGACGAACTGCTGGCGACCGCCGGGGAGAGCCTGGCGACGCTCGGCTCCCTGGTCACCAATCTCCTGGACGTCGGGCGGATCCAGGCCGGCGCCCTCGGGGTCTCACTCGGTCCGGTCGACGCCGAGGATGTCATCCTGCCCGCCCTGGACGAACTCGACCTCGGGCCCGGCGACGTGGAGCTCGATCTCGGTTCCCGCCTCGCACCGCTGATCGCCGACCGGGGACTCCTGCAGCGGGTGGTGGTCAACCTCCTCGCCAATGCCCACCGTTTCGCCCCCACCGGCACCCGGGTGCGCATCGCCACCAGCGCCTTCGCCGGCACCATCCAGATTCGGATCATCGACCACGGGCCGGGCATCCCCGCCGAGCGCCGCCCGGAGATCTTCGTTCCCTTCCAGCGGCTCGGGGACACGGACAATCTCAGCGGGCTGGGCCTCGGATTGGCCCTGTCGAAGGGATTCACCGAGGGCATGGGCGGCATCCTGGACGCGGAGGACACCCCCGGTGGAGGTCTCACCATGGTGATCGCCCTCCCGAGCGCCGGCCCCGACGGCACCGGCACCCAAGGACGTGATAGCGCATGAGGATCCTCATCGCCGACGACGACCCGCAGATCCTGCGTGCCCTGCGCATCACCCTGAGTGCACGGGGCTACGAGGTCACCACCGCCGCGGACGGCACCTCGGCCATCAACGCCGCCGTCGCCGACCGCCCCGACCTCTTCATGGTGGACCTCGGCATGCCCGGACTCAGCGGCCTCGAGGTCATCCACGCCGTCCGGGGCTGGAGCCGGGCTCCCATCCTGGTGGTCTCCGGACGCACGGGGGCGGCGGACAAGGTTGAAGCACTGGATGCGGGAGCCGACGACTACGTCACCAAGCCGTTCTCGATCGACGAGCTCCTCGCCCGCATTCGCGCCCTGACACGCCGGGCCCCTGGCCATGACCCGGAGCCCGTCACCCGGATCGCCGGGATCACCATCGACCTGGCGGCCAAGAGCATCACCCGCGAGACCGATCACGGCGCGCAGCCCATTCGGCTGACCCCCACCGAATGGGACATGCTCGGCATCCTGGTGCGGAACGCGGGCCGGCTCGTGACCCGGCAACACCTGCTCACGGAGATCTGGGGTTCCGAGCACGTCACCGACACCGGCTACCTCCGGCTCTACATCGCTCAGCTCCGCAAGAAGATCGAGCCCGATCCGAAGAATCCGCGCTACCTGCTCACCGAGTCCGGCATGGGGTACCGGTTCAAGCCTGAAGAATGACCTCTAGCATGAGGGGATGGCGCCTACACAGACCCCCGAGGACCGGCTCGGCGACACCACCGGTCAGATCGTGCTGGCGGCCACACCGATCGGGAATCTGGCCGACGCCTCCCAGCGGCTCAAGGACCTGCTGGCCACCGCGGACATCGTGGCCGCCGAGGACACCCGGCGGGCCCATCACCTGGCCCAGGGGCTGGGCGTCCGGATCACCGGCAAGGTCGTCAGCCACCATGAACACAATGAACGCGAATCCACGCCGGAACTGTTGGCGGCCGCCCGGGGTGGCGCCGTCGTCGCCGTCGTCACCGATGCGGGGATGCCGCTGGTGTCCGATCCCGGCTACCGACTGGTGTCCACGGCCGCGGCCGAGGGCGTGGACGTCACCTGTGCCCCGGGGCCCAGCGCCGTCACCACGGCGCTCGCGCTGTCCGGGCTGCCGACGGACCGCTTCGCCTTCGAGGGGTTCCTGCCCCGCAAGGAGGGCGAGCGGGTGCGCCTGCTGACCGAACTGGCGCGGGACGCCCGCACCCTGGTGTTCTTCGAGTCACCGCACCGGCTGGCCGCCTCGCTGGCCTCGCTGCGGGACGCCTTCGGCGCCGACCGGCCCGCCTGCGTGGCCCGGGAGCTGAGCAAACTCCACGAGGAGGTGGCCCGGGGCTCGCTGGCCCACCTGGTGCAGTGGGCGAACTCCAAGGAGATCCGCGGCGAGATCGTCATCGTCACCGCCGGGACCGTGGCGGAACCGGACACGGACACGGCCGGCCAGGTGGCCGACGTCGAGGTTCTGGTGGCGTCCGGAACGCGGTTGAAGGAGGCGGTGAACACCGTTGCCGCCGCCCGCGGCGTCCCGAAGCGGGGCCTCTACGAGGCGGTGCTGGCCGCCCGCGCCTGAGGTCTCGGCCAGCCGATTCCGGCGGAGTACGGTGGCGCTCATGGCTATCGCACGTTTTCCCACGTTCGTGATCGACTGTCCGGATCCAGCGTCCCTGGCGGGGTTCTACGGCACCCTGCTCGGATGGGAGGTCCAGGACCAGGCCGAGGGCGACGACCATTGGCTCGACCTTCGGCCCGCCGACGGCAGCAACTGCATCTCCTTCCAGCGGGCCCAGGACTACCGTGCACCGGACTGGCCGGGGCAGGACAACCCGCAGCAGATGCACGTCGACGTGATGGTGGAGGACCTCGACGCGGGGGAGAAGGCCGTTCTCGAGCTGGGGGCCACCAAGACGGAGCACCAGCCGGGCGAGAGCTTCCGCGTCTTCCTCGACCCGGCGGGCCACCCCTTCTGTCTCTGCCGGTCCTAGCTGCCTCACGGGACCAGTGGCTGAGATTCCCGGGGCTTCGTCGCAAAGTGACCCGCGCACGTCACCGGCCGTGGCCGGCCAGTAGGCTGAGGCCGACGGTGCCCAGCCGTCCGGTGTCCTCAGGACGCCGCAGGCTGGCCCGACCGAGCCGACTGACCGGAAGAGAGGTTCCCCATGACTGTCACCACTGTCACTGCCGAACGCGAGCAGGAACTGCTGCAGTCCGTCCCCACCGGCCTGCTGATCGACGGGGCGTGGCGTGACGCCAGCTCCGGCAAGACCCTGGACGTCCATGACCCGGCCACGGGCAAGGTCCTGCTGTCCATCCAGGACGGCACCTCCGATGACGCCCTGGCCGCCCTGGACGCCGCCGCGGCCGCCCAGCACGACTGGGCGCTGACCGCCCCGCGGGAGCGCGCCGAGATCCTGCGCCGCGCCTTCGACCTGGTCACCGAACGTGCCGAGGACTTCGCCCTGCTGATGACCCTGGAGATGGGCAAGCCGCTGGCCGAGGCCCGCGGCGAGGTGGCCTACGGTGCCGAGTTCCTGCGCTGGTTCTCCGAGGAGGCGGTGCGCCACTACGGCCGCTACTTCACCTCGCCCGAGGGCAAGAACAAGATGATCGTGACGCACAAGCCGGTGGGCCCGTCCCTGCTGATCACCCCGTGGAACTTCCCGTTGGCGATGGCCACCCGCAAGGTCGCCCCCGCCGTGGCCGCCGGGTGCACCATGGTGCTCAAGCCCGCCAAGCTCACCCCGCTGACCTCCATGCTGTTCGCCGAGGTCATGCAGGAGGCCGGGCTGCCGAAGGGCGTGCTGAACGTGGTGGCCGGCTCCTCGGCCTCCGCCATCTCGGGCCCGCTGATGAAGGACTCGCGCCTGCGCAAGGTCTCCTTCACCGGCTCCACCCCGGTGGGCGTGAAGCTGATGCAGGACGCCGCCAACAACGTGCTGCGCACCTCCATGGAGCTCGGCGGCAACGCCCCGTTCCTGGTGTTCGCGGACGCGGACCTGGATGCCGCCGTCGACGGCGCTATGGCCGCCAAGATGCGCAACATGGGCGAGGCCTGCACCGCGGCCAACCGCTTCCTGGTCCACGAGGACGTGGCCGTGGAGTTCAAGGCCAAGTTCGCCGCCGCACTCCAGGCCCTGAACCCGGCCCGAGGCACCGAGCCGGAGTCCACCGTGGGTCCGATCATCGACGGCGGCGCCCGCGATGACATCCACCAGTTGGTGCAGGACTCCGTGGCCGCCGGTGGCGAGGTCGTCACCGGGGGCCAGCCGAAGGACGGCGACGGCTACTTCTACCTCCCGACCCTGCTCTCCGTGGGCAGTGACAACCCGATCCTCTCCGAGGAGATCTTCGGCCCGGTGGCCCCCGTGACCACCTTCGCCACCGAGGAGGAGGCCATCGAACTGGCGAACGCCTCCCAGTACGGGCTGGCCTCCTACATCTACACGAAGGACGTCAACACGATGTTCCGGGTCTCGGAGCAGATCGAGTTCGGCCTGGTCGGCTTCAACGCCGGTGTCATCTCCAACGCCTCCGCCCCGTTCGGCGGCGTGAAGCAGTCCGGCCTGGGCCGCGAGGGCGGCGCCGAGGGCATCGAGGAGTACACCACGGTGCAGTACATCGGCCTGTCCGACCCGTACGCCGCACAGAAGTAGTCCCTGACGTCAGGGCCTCGCGCGGGCCACCCCCTCTAGACCCCGTCACGATCGGCGGGTCTTGTGGCGTGGTGGCCCGTGACTGGTCGCGCTGGATCAGCTGCGGAGTGACTCTGGCACCAGGGACCGCGGGAACCACCGGGCACGACGCCGGGCGGCCGGATCCGCGGCCTCCTCCAGTCCCGCGGTGATCACCCGGGCGGCCTCAGCCACGTCCTCGGCATCCTGGGGAGGCGGTGCGCCCTCCGGGGCGTAGCGGGCCCAGGTGATCGCCTTCACCAGGGTGTCCGCGGCGGTCTCGAGGTCCGGTGACCGTCCTGCCATCCCCGCCACCTCAGTGATCCCGGTGATCCCAACCATCTGGGGCGCGGAAGCTCCGCTCAGTTCAGACGCCACCGTCAGCCTCGAGACGAACGCCTGCTCCGACTCATGCGGCTGCCGGCCCAGACCCAGGTCCAGGGCGGTGTCCTCCACCTCGGCCCAGGCCCGGGGCACCGATCCAGAGGACCAGCGTGCCTGGCGCCGACGGTGCCGCAGCCCGCGGGGGAGGACCAGCAGCAGCATCACCGCGAGGAGCGTCCCGGCCACACCGAGCAACAGCCCGACCGGGACTCCGGGGGCACCCGGAGTACCGGGCCCGGCGGTGGCGGCCGGGCCGGCGTCGTCGCCCGAGGCCTCCGCTTCCTCGGAGGCGGAGGGGGACGCAGAGGCTCCCTGTCCCTCCACGGAGGGATCGGGCGAGGCGACGGGCTCCTCGGTGTCCTCGGACTGGGCGTAGGACGGCACGCGGCCGACGCCCTGGGTAGGTTCGAAGGGCACCCAGCCGACCTGGTCGATATAGAGCTCGGGCCAGGCGTGGGCACGATCCGCCGTCACCCGATGGCGCCCGTCCGCCGCGCCGACCGGGGCGTACCCCACCACCACACGGGCCGGGATGTCCACGGACTGCGCCATCATCACCATGGCGGAGGCGAAGTGGATGCAGTATCCGGCGCCGGCCTCCAGGAACTGCTCCGTCAGCTCGAGGCCGGAACCGTCATAGCCCTGCTCCAGCGGAGCCGTCTCCGAATAGGTGAAGTCGTCCGAGAGCAGATGGTCCTGGAGTGCCACGGCCTGCTCCACCGGGTTGTCCGTCCCCGCGGTGAGGTCCTCGGCGAGCTCCTGGACGGCGGAGCCCTCCAGTGCCGGGTCCGCGCCCCACCGGTTGTACACGCCCTGCGGGGCGATCGCTCCGGCCCGGTCGGCCAGCTCCTCGAACGTGAGGTCCAGCGGCAGGACGTCGGTCTGGTAGGAGAGGTCCACCGGGCTCGCCTCCTGGCGGTAGGCGCTGAAGGTGGTGGGGTCCACCTGCCAGCCCCACTCGCCGACGATCGGCTCGATGGCCACGGTCTGATCCGGCAGCGGGGCCCAGTTCCCGGTCCAGCCGTCGAGGGACAGGGACACCGGGTTTCCGTTGGGCGCGGCGTCACCGCCCTCGATCTGAGCGAGGTGGGCCGCGGCCGGGTAGAAGGAGGTGTCGGCCGGATCGCCGCCGTACTGCGGCGGGTTCGCATCCCAGGGGGAGGCCATCACGTCGTCCACCACGGCGGTGCGCAGATAGACGCCCAAGCCGTCATCCGTCTCATAGGTGATGCCCGCGTACCCCTGACCGCTGCGCAACTCCTGACTCAGATCCGCTGCCGGGTTCACCGGCCCGGTGCCCTGCCCGATGATGAAGCGCTGGCCCTCGGGTGCCAGTCCCGCGGACAGAAAGGGCAGGGTCAACTGCGCCAGGACCAGGGCCCCCACGGCGACGCCGGCCGCGGCCACCGTGCCCCATCCCGCCGTCCAGCCCCGTCCCGCGTTCCCGAACCGGTCCCCGTCCCCGACTCCTCCGTCCGGAGCCCCGGTCGCCACCGCAGCCGAACCCGCGTTCGCTGCCAGCAGTCCCAGCCAGGCGGCGGCAGCGAGTGCCAGGGCCGGCCAGGGGGTGGCCCCCGCCGTGATCGCCGCCGCCCCGGCGATCAGGGCCAAGGGCGGGAGTCCGGCGATGGCCGGGCAGCGCAGGCCCACGGCGATGGCATCGGTCACCAGGGCGGTCAGGGCCAGGACGGCGCCGACGCCGGCCAGCAGCGGCGCGCTGGTCTCCACGGGGATGGTGCCCGTCCAGATCGTCTCGCGCAGATCGGCGGTGGAGGTGCCGATCGCGGCGAGGGTCTCCGGTTGCGGCACCAGGCCGAACATCAAGGTCTCGGGCCACCACTGCCGGCACCAGAACCACCCCGCGGCCAGCAACCCCGCCAGCAGCGGGCGCAGCATCCGGGGGCCCAGGCTGCGGACCACCGCAGCGGCCCCCAGCCCCACCACGGCCGGTCCCGAGGCGGGCCCCAGCCACGTGGCCACCGGTGCCCGGAAGGCCGCGTCCAGGGCCACGGCGGCGGACAATACCAGCACCGCGACCAGCGCCGCCGGCAGCCATACGGTCCGGAGCCGTGACCGGCCGGTCCGATCAGGATGCGGGGCGGCGTGGGATGCAGGCCGGGACACCGTCTGCTCCGCGGTCATGACCCACCCTCCGCCACGAGCCAGCCGTCGGTCTCCAACCGCTCGGCGGCGTCCCGGCGGCCCCCGGTCCCGAAGAGGACCGCCACCCGTTGCAGATGGTGCGGCACCGTGGCCAGCACGGGGAGGTCCTGCCCCACGGCGGTGCCGAGCAGGGCGACGACGGCGGCGGCCTCGCCCGGCAGCGCGGCCGGCCACGTGGCCTCCCGGACGGACGGTTCGAGGACGGCCGGCGCCAGGGACGGGTCCAGGGCGTGGCCGTCGTGGTCCAGCAGCAGCACCTGGTGGCCGGCCTCCTGCAGCCGCAGGATCAGGGCGGCCGCAGCCCGCACGGCCCGTTCGAAACCCGGGGAGCTCTGCCAGTGGCGGCCGGCACCGCCGTCCACGTCGAACCGCCCGGCGGCGAAGGAGACGGCGCGGCAGTCCAGGACCACCACCGCCCAGGCGTCGTGCGCCCATTCCTCCTGGCGCACCATGAGCCGGCCGGTCCGGGCGGTCGCGCCCCAATGGACGCGCGTCAGGGCATCCCCGTCCCGGTGCTCGCGTACCAGCAGGTCGTCCGGCGCGGCGTGGCTGCCCAGCAGGTCGGCGGCATCGTGTTCACCAACGCCGGCCCGCAGGACCCGGTCGAGCTCGTCGTCCTCCAAGGGAAGGGGCTCCACCTCGACCCGGCTCGTCCCGGCGACCTGGGCACGGGCGGACCACAGGCCGAAGGGGCCGGACAGGCGGGCCAGGGCCGGGCCGACGTCGTACACCCCGCGCTCGCGGGCCCGCCACCGGTAGCCGCTCGGCGGGACGGGAACCGGCCGGCCGGCGGGGAGCGCGTCCACCAGCCCGGGCATCGTGCCGTCCAGGGTGATCTGCGCGCTGCCGCCCACCTGGAGCGCACCGGGCACCACGGACCGCGTCAGCCGGACGCGCCGGGCCAGCACGGTCCGGGCCGCCAGTACCGCACAGGACATCCCCACGGCCACGGCCAGGAAGAGTCCCAGCGTGACGGCCTCGCGCCGGCCCAGGGACAGCCCCGCCACCACCAGCAGGGCGGCCGCCACGGTCAGGGCCAGCCCACGCGGCGTCGGGCGGGGCGCCGTCGGGGAGGAGGAGCCAGCGGCGGCGCGCCGGGCGGTTCGGGCGGAAGGGCGGGCGGGGGCCATGGCGGAGGGGATCGTCTCGGAGCGGCTCAGGACATCACGGCCCGGCCGGCACGGGAACCGAGTGCAGGATCCGCTGCGTGGTGGCGTCGGCCTGGGCGGCCTCCTGTGTGGAGCGGCGCCGGAGCATCAGCCGGTGCGGGAACACCACGGGCACGACGCCGGCCACGTCCTGGGGCGTGGTGAAGGACCGCCCGCTGATGGCGGCCTCGGCCTTGGCGGCACGGAGCAGCTGCAGCAGGGACCGGGGACTCGCGCCGACGAGGACGTCCGGGTGCTCCCGGCTGGCACGGCCCAGGTCGATCACGTACCGGGCGACGGCCTCGGAGACGTGCACCCGGGACACCGCCCCGATCATCTGCAGGACGTCCTGCGTGGTGGTCACGGGGGCCAACCGGTTCACGGGGGCGGAAGAGGGCAGCGGCCCCTGGTGGGTGCGGAGCATCTGCAGCTCGGCCTCCGGGTCCGGATAGCCCATGGTGATGCGGGCCATGAATCGGTCCCGCTGAGCCTCCGGCAGGGGATAGGTCCCCTCGGACTCCACCGGATTCTGGGTGGCCACCACCATGAACGGCTCCTCGAGCCGGTGGGTGGTCCCGTCCACGGTGACCTGGTGCTCCTCCATGCACTCGAGCAGGGCGGACTGGGTCTTGGCCGAGGCGCGGTTGATCTCGTCCCCGATGACGATGTTGGCGAACACGGCGCCCGGGCGGAACTCGAAGGTGTGGCGGTCCTGGTTGAACACCGAGACGCCGGTGACGTCCCCGGGCAGCAGGTCCGGGGTGAACTGGATGCGATTGACCCTCCCGCCCACGGTCCGGGCCAGGGCCCGGGCCAGCAGGGTCTTGCCCACGCCCGGGACGTCCTCCACGAGCAGGTGCCCGCCGGCCAGCAGGACCAGCAGGGCGGTGCGGACCGCCTGGTGCTTGCCGTCCACCACGGAGTCCATGGCGTCCAGCATCGCCGCCGTGGCGGCGGTCAGCCGATCACCGCCCGCGGCCCATGAGTCATCCTGGTGCAGGCTGCTCCCGGTCCCGCCCTCGTGCCGTGAGCCGGCTCCGTCCTCGTGCTCCTGCTGGGCGGTTGACACGTCCACGGATCCTCCTGCGCTGGTGCGGGCCCCTCGGTAACCCAGCCTACTGGTATGCTGGTCCGCGTTGCCCAGGCGAGGGAGCTTCCAGCTCCGTGATCGACGAGGCCGCCGTACTGCACGGCTGTTTTCCTGCCTGGAAGGCCCGCCGCCACCACCGTGGCTGCGGATGAAGAAGTACAGGAGGAACACCATGAGCGACAACACCAAGATCCAGGTCACCCTGCGCGAGGACTTCGGCAAGGGCGCCTCGCGCCAGGCCCGCCGCGATGGGATGATCCCCGCGGTGGTCTACGGCCACGGCGGCGACCCCGTGCACCTGCTGATGCCGGCCCAGCAGACCTCCCTGGCCGTTCGTAATCCCAACGCCCTGCTGACCGTGGTCCGCGACGGCAAGGAGCACCTGGTGCTGCCGAAGGCCATCCAGCGCAACTTCATCAAGCAGACCATCGACCACCTGGACCTCATCGTCGTCCAGAGGGGCGAGAAGGTCGTGGTGGACGTGTGGGTGCACGTCGAGGGAGAGGCCGCCCCGGGCACCACCTTCAACCTCGAAGAGGCCTCCGTGCCGGTGCTGGCCGATGCCACGCAGCTGCCGGAGAGCGTCACCATCAACATCGAGGGCCACCAGGCCGGCGAGCATGTCTACGCGAGTGACGTTCAGCTGCCCGCCGGCTCCACCCTGGAGTTGGAGGATGACCACGTCATCGCCACCGTCTCGGAGCTGACCGTCCAGGACCTGGGCGAGACCGAGGCCGAGGGTGAGACCGCCGAGGGCGCTTCCGAGGGCACCGCCGAGACGACCGAGGGCTGATCCCTCTCGTGTCACCGCAGGATACGGGGCGGGGGGCCGGTGCTCCGGCCTTTCCGTCAGCCTCAGGTGCCTCCACCTGGTTGGTGGTCGGGCTCGGGAACCCCGGGCCCGACTACGCCCGTACCCGGCACAACGTCGGCCAGATGGTCATCGACGAACTGGCCGACCGATTCGGGACCCGCCTGACCGCACACAAGGCGGGCGCCGCCGTCGGCACCGCCCACACGGCGCCCGGCGGACCCAAGCTGCTGCTGGCCAAACCGGCCAGCTACATGAACGTGTCAGGGCGCCCCGTGGGCGCCCTGGCGCGGTTCTACTCCGTGGCCCCGGCGAACATCATCGTGGTGCACGACGAGCTCGACATCCCCTTCGACGCGCTGAAGCTGAAGATCGGCGGCAGCGAGGGCGGCCACAACGGGCTGAAGTCCATCTCCCAGGTGCTCGGCACGCGGGATTACCCCCGCGTCCGCGTCGGCGTCGGCCGGCCGCCGGGGCGCCAGCCCGCCGCCGACTTCGTCCTGCGGCCCTTTAGCGCCGCCGAACGCGAGCTGCTGCCCCTCCACGTGGACCGCGCGGCCGACGCCGTGGTCGAACTGGCCACCGCGAGCCTGGAGCAGGCGCAACAGAAGTTCCACCCCGCGCCGACGCGTTGAGCGGTGGGGCTGCACGGGTGCCGGTGCCGGTGTCCTCAGCTCCGGCGTGCCACGTCCGCCAGGAGCCGCACCATGTGGTCCACGGCCGGCTCGAGGGCCTCGGCCATGGCGGGGTAAGCCTCGTCCGCGCGGCCGTAGGGGTCCGGCAGATCGATCGACTCCAGTGAGCCGCGGATGGCCGGCCGGTGCCGGGACAGGTGGCGGGCCAGCTCGCGGACCCGCTCCGGCAGGGTCGCATCCACCGAGGCGGGACCGGTCCACGCCGGCAGTGATCCCGCGGCCAGGGCGGCGGCGGCCGCCCCGAACTCCAGCATGGTGAAGGAGCGGTTGAGCGCCCCGGGTGTCTCCCGCAGGACGGCGGCCAGGTGCTCGGAGGTCGCGCCCACGATCAGGTCCGCCTTCTGCACTGTCCGTCCGTTGACCTGGGATGGTGAGTGCTCCCGCAAGGTCTGCAGGCCCGCGGCACGCTCGAGCGCATGGATCTGTGGCGGGACCGTGAGCCGCGGATTGACCTGGGTGCCCGCTGAGACGACCGCGTAGCTGCCGGGGGCGGCCTGGTCCAGCTCCCGGGCCAGCAGGTGGTGGCCGTAGGCGGAGCGGCAGATGTTGCCCGTGCAGACGAAGAGCACGGTGGCTTGCTGGTGGGTCATGCTCGAGGGGGGCCTTTCGCTGGTGGCGCGTGCATCGCGGACGGACGAGCACCGGCTCTCCATGGTAGTGAACGGCGAGATGTTCCGTACTCGAAGAATCCCGCGGGCTACAGACCGGAGAGTCCTGTCCTGTTCTACCACGTGTAGAACTCCGATAGGCTCTGGCTAGGTTTCTCGACAGGTTCGGCGAGGGGAATGGCGATGCGCGGTCCGGCCCGGCTGATGCGCGGGTGGATTGCAGCGTTGGTCGCCACTCTGCTCGCCGCCGGTTCTCACACCGCGGCCGGCCTGCTCTCGTCGTCATCGATGACCGGATCGGCTGAAGGGACTGCGGCGGCACATGCCACGCCCTCGGTTCCTGTCCTGGTGCTGACGCTGGTCTTCTCTGCCCTGATCTGTACCGGACTGGCGGGCCGGATGTTGTCCTGGTGGCGACTGCTGGGAGCCGTCAGTGCCAGCCAGTTCCTCTACCATGGCGCGTATTCCCTCTCGCCCGGCCATTCCGGCGCCGGCTCAGCTGCGGGTCCGATGCTCATCGACCCTCACGCCCACCATCTGCCCGGCGGAGCGTTTCCTGCCGTGGGCGGAGCAGAACTCCCCGGCGCCACGATGTCCGGACTTTCTGCCACAGCCGACCACACCCTGGGCCCGGCCATGCTCATGGCGCACCTGACCGCCGCGATCCTGACCGTTGCCGTCCTGCGGGGCGGGGAACGCGCCACGCTGTCGGCGCTCGGGTGGTTCCTGCTCAGGACCCCGGCAGGACAATTGGTGCTCTGGCGGCCCGCCGTGCCCTACCCCGTCGTCCCGATCGTTTCCACAGTGGGGCTGCGTTGGCGGGCCACGCCGATCCTGACATCACTGCGGTTGCGAGGGCCTCCCGCCACCTCGTTCTGAGATTCGTCGCGGAAGGTTCCCCTTCTGCCCTCTTCTGATGAGCAGGCCCATGGGGGGCATCTCAACGTCCCACGGGCGCGCGCGACGACGCATCCCCTTTTCTCCGTGAGCGTCCCCGAGGCGCCGCGGCGGCCTCACGCCGTTCCGCGCTCCTCCGCTCGCAGGCTCCATCCACTTTTCCCTGGGTGCTGTGCCGGATCGACCGTTCGAGCACCCCAGTCCTCTCAGGAGTAGTCCCATGATGCTGTCCACGACCACCTCTTCGTCCCGTTCAATTCGTTCCACGCGCTCCGGCCGTCGCGCGCGAGGTGCCTCTGCATGGCTCGGTACCAGTGCGGCCATCGTGCTGCTGATGACCGGTTGCGCGGCGCCGGCCTCGGACCAGGGCGGCAGCACCGCCCCGAGTGCCGGTGGTACCACGTCCACCGACAGTGCACGAGAGGACGCCTCGGCGTCATCGACCGCACCGTTGTCCGTTGAAGACCCCTGGATCAAGGCTGTCAAGCAGGAAGACATGATGACCGCGGTCTTCGCGACCCTGACCAACACCACGGACCAGGACCTGCAGATTGTCGACGCCCGCACTCCGATGGCAGACGCCGTCGAGCTGCACGAGACCGTAGACGACGGTTCGGGCGCCACCATGATGCAGGAGAAGGAGGGCGGATTCACCGTGCCGGCCGGTGAAGCCCTGACCCTGGTTCCCGGCGGAAACCACCTGATGCCCATGGGACTGAACGAGTCCATAGAACCCGGACAGACCGTCGAGGTCGTCGTGGAGTTCTCCGATGGCAGCACGCAGACCCTGACGGCCGTGGCCAAGGACTATGCCGGAGCCAACGAGACCTACGAGGGCACGGACGAGGCGTCGGACAGCACGGGCCATGGCGCTGGACATGACATGGGAGACATGGGCGACATGGATCAAGGGGCCGGGCATGGCGAGCACTGAGCACGAGGACCGGTTCGACCCGACCCGTCGCGGATTCCTGCTCGGTGCGGGCGTCGTCGGAGGGGGGCTGGTCGGCTCGGCCCTGGGCTACGCGGGCGGCTGGTACGCCGCTCCGACCACCGCGCCACCGGCTGGCGGTGGTTCCGGCGAGGTGGGCACAGATGGCTTGGTGCGTCCGGGCGGTCAGTCGGGGACGGTCCCCGTCAGCTCGCCGCAGGGCACCGACACTGTGCCGTTCTACGGACCGCGGCAGGCGGGCATCGAGACGCCGGCCCAGACCCATGCGGTGTTCGTGGCGATGAACTTGCGTGAGGGCGCTGACCGGGACGGGATCCAGCGGATGCTGAAGCTGCTCACCGACGATTCGGCCCGGCTCACCCAGGGCCAAGCCACCCTGGCGGACACCGAGCCCGAGTTGGCCGCCGCCCCGGCACGGCTGACCGTGACCTTCGGATTCGGGCCCGAACTGATGCGGATCGTGGCGTCCGGGCGGGCTCCGTCCTGGCTGAGGGATCTGCCGGACTTCGGCATCGACCGACTGCAGGACAGGTGGAGTGGTGGGGACCTGCTGTTGCAGGTCTGCGGGGACGACCCGGTCTCCCTGGCCCACGCGCGCCGGATGTTGCTCAAGGACGCCCGGGCCTTCACCACCGTGCGGTGGGTCCAGACCGGGTTCCGGGCCGCCCGTGGATCGCACCCCGGGGGCACGACCATGCGCAACCTGTTCGGTCAGGTGGATGGCACGGGCAACCCCTCCAGGGAAAGCGGCCACATGGAGCGCGTGGTCTGGGGAGGTGAAGCGGACGGCACCACGTCGCCCCTGGTGCCCTGGGTTCCCAACGGCACCTCATTGGTCCTGCGGCGCATCTCGATGGACCTGGATTCCTGGGATGAGCTCGACCGGCCGGGCAAGGAACTCGTGGTCGGCCGACGGCTGGACACCGGGGCGCCTCTCACCGGGGAGCGCGAGCATGACGAGCCAGACCTGGAGGCCGTCAACCCCACGGGGTTCTCGACGATCTCCGACATCGCGCACGTGCGCCGTTCCCGCACCGACAACCCGGACGAGGCCATGCTCCGCCGGGCGTACAACTACGACGACGGCCCGGACCTGGGATCCGACGACACCGACGGTGCGACCCGTCCAGTGTCCAACGCGGGGTTGTTGTTCGCCGCCTATCAGTGCGATGTGGACCGGCAATACGTGCCGATCCAACGACGCCTGGACTCCTCCGACCACCTGAACCTCTGGACCACGCCGATCGGCTCAGCCGTCTTCGCCATCCCTCCTGGATGCACCGAAGGCGGCTTCATCGGCGATGTCCTCTTCACGGAAAAGACCACCACGCCATGACGACGCACCAGACGCTCCACACTCACCCGGGATCACCGCCGCCAGCACGGTCCGCCGATCCGCCCCGCCCTCCGCAGAAGTGGTTCGGTGCCCTCCTGTTGCGCCTGCACTTCTATGCCGGGATCCTCGTCGGCCCTTTCATCCTCATCGCGGCCACCAGCGGTGCCCTCTACGCTCTCTCCCCTCAGCTCGAGCAGGCCGTCTACGCCGACGTGCTCCGTGCCCCGCCCACCGCGGATCCGCTGTCCCTGGGGGAGCAGGTCGGCATCGCACAGGAGCGCATCGGGGAAGAGGCCACCCTCACCGCCGTCCGTCCGGCCCCGGACCCCGGCGACACCACCCGGGTGATGTTCGATCAGGACGGGCTCGGTGACAGCGAGTCCCGCGCGGTCTTCATCGACCCGGGAACGGGGCAGGTGCTCGGCGACATGACCGTCTACGGCACCAGCGGAGCCCTGCCGTTGCGCACCTGGATCGATCAGCTGCACCGCAGCCTGCACCTGGGCGATGCCGGACGGTTCTACAGCGAGCTGGCCGCCTCCTGGCTCTGGATCGTCGCCCTCGCCGGCCTCGGACTGTGGATCGTGCGCCTTCGCCGGGCCCGGGTGAAGAAAGATCTCCTCCGCCCCCGCCGCGGGCTCGCGGGACGCCGTCGCCTCTCTGGCTGGCATGCTTCCCTCGGGATCTGGATCGTGCTGGGAGCTCTGTTCCTCTCGGCCACGGGCATCACCTGGTCCCAACTGGCCGGGACCAACGTGACCAACCTGCGCACGGCCCTGAACTGGGGTACCCCCACGGTCAGCACCAGTCTTGAGAACCCGGCCGGCACCGTCGATGAACACGCCCACCACCACGGAGATGCAGCATCCGCCCCCGGCGGCCCAGAGCCGGCCAGCACGGACCCGGCGATCTTCGACGCCGTGCTCGCCACCTCCCAGCAGGTCAACGTGAACACCGGTCTGGTGGAGATCAGGCCACCCGCCGACGAGGGGACGGCCTGGCTCGTCCAAGAGATCCAGCGCAGCTTCCCCACGGAGGTCGACGCCGTGGCCATCGACGGCGCCACCCTGGAGGCCACCGACCGCGTGGACTTCGCCGAGTTCAGCCTCCCCGCGAAACTCGCCCGGTGGGGCATCGACCTGCACATGGGCTCCATGTTCGGACTGGCCAACCAGATCGCCTTGTTCTTCCTGGCCGCCGGCATCGCCACCATGGTCGTGCTGGGCTACCTGATGTGGTGGAAACGCCGGCCTACCCGCGAATCCCGGTCACCCGTCGGCACGCCGCCCCGGCGAGGCGTCCTGGGACGGGCACCCTGGTGGGGTCTGGCGGCTCTCGCCACCGGCGCGATCCTCATCGCTCTGGCCCTGCCTCTGGTCGGATGGACCCTGCTCGGGTTCCTGGTCCTCGACACGTTGATCGGCCTCTCCCGACAACGAAGGGTGCCGTCCCCCTAGCCGCCCGGGCGGGCAAGCGAGCAGGGCACATCCTTGCCCGCCCGAGCGCTTCGCGCCTGGGCACCCCGCCCGGGAGTTGCCGGGCCCGAATCCTGATGTGCCAGCATGGTGCGCATGGCCCCCGATGCATCCTCGACGCCCGACAGCGCCGCAACCGACCCCGAGACCTCCGCCGTTCCCGAGGCCTATCGTCCGGTCGCCACCGAGAGTCCGGCCACCGGTGACGGCGAGGCGGAGGGCTCGGCTGCCGGCCGGCGTCGGGAACCACACGAGGAGAAGTCCAAGCGCCAGCGCCGGCTGGAGTACCCGCCGGCACCCGAACCGCTGGGGGTGCCCGTGGTGGACAACCACACCCACCTGGACTTCCGCGATGGCCTGGTCTCCGTGGACGTGCACCAGGCGATGGACGCCGCGGCCGCCGTTGGGGTCGCCGGGGCCATCCAGGTGGGATGTGACGTGGAGTCGGCGCGCTTCACCATCGAGGCGATCGAGGCCGAGCCCCGGTTGCTGGGGGCCGTGGCCATCCACCCCAACGACGCCGCCCGGCTGGCCTCCCGCGGCCACCTGGACGCCGCGCTGGCCGAGATCGAGACGCTCGCGGCCCACCCCCGGGTGCGTGCCGTGGGGGAGACCGGCCTCGACTACTACCGCACGGGCCCCGAGGGGGTGGAGGACCAGCAGGAGGCGTTCCGCTGGCACCTGGACCTGGCGCACCGGCTGGGCAAGGCCGTGCAGATCCACGATCGGGACGCCCATGACGACGTGGTCCGGATCCTCGTGGACACCCCGCGGCGCCCGGACCGGGTGGTGTTCCACTGCTTCTCCGGTGATGTGGAGCTCGCCCGGATCTGCAACGAGCACGGCTGGTACATGTCCTTCGCCGGCCCCGTGACCTTCAAAGCCAATGACGGCCTGCGCGCGGCGCTGTCCGAGGCCCGCGAGGACCTGCTCCTGGTGGAGACCGACGCTCCGTTCCTGACCCCGCATCCCTGGCGGGGCCGCCCGAACGCGCCCTACCTGGTGCCGCTGACCCTGCGCGGCATGGCCGAGACCCGCGGGCTGGAGGCCGACGTGCTGGCGGCGGCTGTGGCGAACAACACGAGGCGCGTCTACGGGGACTTCTGACCAGCGCTTTCGCCCCCCGCGGGCGCGCCGGAAGGACTCCGGACACGCCGGCCGCCGTGATCAATTTGAGATCTTCGTTATCTTGCCGTTATCGTTGTCCCTCAATGGGCCGGATCGGGCCGTTCAGTGTGCCTGTGCCATTGGCCCTGAAGCCCCGTGACCGGAGACGACAACGTCGGGACGGACATGGCACGAATGATGAAGGGCCGCCTGGCCAAGGTGATCGCCCAAGTAGCAGCCCTGGCCCTGGTGGTCGGCGGACTGGTGGCCTTCGTGGTCACCCAGCGCGGCGCCGAGGTCACCGCCTCGGATCAGACCGCCAGCCGGGTCTCCGCCCGGGACGCCGGCCAGGACGCGGGCGCTCCGGGCGAAAGCCTCGGCGAATCCGTCCTCCAGCTGGAGCGCGCGTCCCAGGTGACCGTGGACCTGCCGAAGGTGCTCACCGTGACCGCCGGCGGGGAGACCACGAGCTTCGCCACCCAGGCCTCCACCATCGAACAGGCGCTGCGGGAGAACGAGGTGTCCTTCGATGCGGACGACCTGGTCTCGCCGGCCCTGGACACCGAGATCACCCAGGACGTGGACGTGACCGTCCAGCGGGTGGACACCACCACCGAGACCACCTCCGAGGAGGTGCCCTTCGAGACCGTCGAGGTCGAGGACGAGGACCTGGCCGAGGGCAAGACCTCCGTCCTGGCCGCCGGCACTCCCGGCGAGAAGATCACCACCTGGTCCGTCACCACCGTGGACGGTGAGGAAACCGACCGCCAGGTCGCGTCCACCGAGACCGTGAGCGAACCGGCCGAGCGTCGCATCGCCGTCGGGACCCAGAAGCCGGAGCCGACCCGCTCCTCCGCCAGCTCTGCCGCGGACTCCGCCAGGTCGTCTGCGGCGACTGACTCGGCCAGTTCGTCTGAGTCGGCCAGTTCGTCCGAGCCGTCCGGCACCTCCTCCGCGTCGCGGGCCAGCGCCCCGGCGTCCGGCGTGTGGCAGTCCCTGGCCCAGTGCGAGTCCGGCGGCAACTGGTCCATCAACACCGGCAACGGCTACTACGGTGGCCTGCAGTTCTCGGCCTCCTCGTGGGCCGGTGCCGGCGGCACCCAGTATGCGCCGCTGCCGCACCAGGCCACGCCGGCCGAGCAGATCGCCACCGCTGAGAACCTGCGGGCCAACGGCGGCTGGGGCCACTGGCCGCACTGCTCCGCCCAGCTCGGCCTGCGCTGAGCGCCTGAAGCGCACCGCTGCACCGGCGTCAGCAGGACGCCGTTATCCCCAAGGGCCCGCCTCGGCGGGCCCTTGGCGTCTCTTCCCCACGTAGGATGGAGTGCGTGACCGGACCCGACGCCCCCTTGCTTTCCCCCGCCGACATCCGGCGACTGGCCTCGGAGCTGGACCTGCGGCCCACCAAGACACTGGGGCAGAACTTCGTGATCGACCCCAACACCATCCGGCGGATCACGGCCGTCTCCGGCACGGGTGCCGGCGAGCACGCCCTCGAGATCGGCCCCGGCCTGGGGTCGCTCACGCTCGGGCTGCTGGACGCGGCCGAGGCCGTCACCGCCGTGGAGATCGACCCCGTTCCCGCCGGCCGGCTGGCCCGCACCGCCGAGGAATTCCGCCCCGGGGCCGGCCATCGCCTGGCCGTGGTGCTGGCTGACGCCATGCACGTCTCCGCCGCGGAGCTCGAAGCCGCCCGTCCCGCCGCGGCCTCCGGCCCTCCCACCGCCCTGGTCGCCAACCTGCCCTACAACGTGGCCGTGCCCGTGCTGCTGCACCTGCTGGCCGAATTGCCCTCGCTGGAGCACGGCCTGGTCATGGTCCAGGAGGAGGTCGCGGACCGGCTCGCCGCCGGGCCGGGGTCCAAGACGTACGGCGTGCCCTCCGCCAAGGCGGCCTGGTACGCCTCCGTCCGCAAGGCCGGCACCGTCGGCAAGAACGTGTTCTGGCCGGCCCCCAAGATCCAGTCCGGGCTGGTGGCCTTCTCCCGGCGTCAGCCGCCCGAGGCCACGGCCAGTCGTCAAGAGGTCTTCGCCGTGGTGGACGCCGCCTTCGCCCAGCGCCGCAAGACGCTGCGGGCGGCACTGTCCGGGTGGGCCGGATCACCCACCGCGGCCGAGGCCACCCTGCGGGCCGCCGGAGTCGACCCCCGGGCCCGCGGTGAGGTGCTCGGCATCGGGGACTTCGCCCGCATCGCCGCCCATCGGGTGGACGGCTCCGCCGCCGAGACCCCCACTGAAGGAGCCGGCCTGTGAGCCTTCCTGCCCCCTCGGCCACCCGGCTCTTCAGTCACGCGACGGCGCAGGCCCCCGGCAAGGTCAACCTGTCCCTGCGCGTGGGCAGCCCGCGTGCGGACGGCTACCACCCGGTGGCGAGCGTCTACCTCGCGGTCTCGATGCTGGAGGAGGTGACGGCCACCCCCCGCCAGGACGGCGAGATCACGGTGGCCCTCTCCGAGCAGTCCAGTGCGTTCGTGGACCCGGACGCCATCCCCGTGGACTCCTCGAACCTGGCCGCCCGGGCCGCGCTGCGTCTGCGGGAGCACCTGGGACGTGATCCGCAGACCCACGGCGTGCACCTGGAGATCACCAAGCAGGTCCCCGTGGCCGGGGGCATGGGTGGAGGGTCCGCGGACGCCGCCGCCGCCCTGCTGGCCTGCGCCGCCCTGTGGGACGCGGGCCTCTCCCGGCAGGCCCTGGCCGAGATCGCCGCGCCGTTGGGCGCGGACGTGCCGTTCGCCGTGATGGGCGGGGCCGCCGTCGGGCTCGGGGTGGGCGATGAGCTCACGCCCCTGCTGGCCCGCCATCCGGTGCACCTGGTCCTGGTGCCCGCCGCCACCGGGCTCTCCACCCCGCAGGTCTACGGGCTGCTGGACCAGCTGCGCGAGGAGGGCGGGCTGCCCATGCCCGAGGCGGACCCCGAGGTGGACCCCCACCTCGTCCAGGCGCTGACGTCCGGTGATGCCGAGGAGTTGGCCCTGCTGCTCGCCAATGACCTGCAGGTCCCCGCCGCCACCCTGGTGCCGGAGCTCTCCGAGATGCTGGACGTCGGTCTCGAGGAGGGGGCCCTGGCCGGCCAGGTCTCCGGCTCGGGCCCGACCGTGATGTTCCTGGCCCGCAGCGCGGAGGAGAGCTTCCAGCTGGCCGCCCGCATCGAGGACCGCACCGGGGTGGCCGCCGTGGCCGTCCATGGGCCGGTCCACGGGGCTAGAGTGCTGTAAATGGCTCATTTGCTCGGCGCCGAGAACATCGGCATCTCCTTTGGCACGCGTACTGTCCTCGACGCCGTCTCGATCGGCGTGGACGAGGGGGACCGGATCGGTCTCGTCGGCCGCAACGGTGACGGCAAGTCCACTCTGATGCGGATCCTTGCCGGCCAGCAGGACCCCGACGACGGCCGGGTCACCCGCCGCGGCGGCACCACCCTGGGCGTCCTGGACCAGCGGGACGACCTCGACCCCGAGGACACGGTGCAGCACGCCGTGGTCGGCGATGTCCCAGACCACGTCTGGGCCTCGGATGCGAAGGTCCGCGACGTCATGGGCGGCCTGCTCGGCGGACTGGACTGGGGCCGCACCGTGGGCACCCTCTCCGGCGGCCAGCGCCGCCGCACCGCCCTGGCCCGGCTGCTCGCCGGTGGCGACGACCTGATCTTCCTGGACGAGCCCACCAACCACCTGGACGTGGAGGGTGTGGCCTGGCTGGCCGAACACCTCAAGACCCGCTGGCGCGCCACGGACGGAGGCCTGCTCGTGGTCACCCACGACCGCTGGTTCCTCGACGAGGTCTGCACGCGCACCTGGGAGGTCCATGACGCCACGGTGGAGCCCTTCGACGGCGGCTACGCGGCCTGGATGCTCGCCCGCGCCGAACGGGACCGCGCCGCCGCCGTGATCGAGGGCAAACGCCAGCAACTGGTGAAGAAGGAGTTGGCGTGGCTGCGCCGCGGCGCCCCGGCCCGCACCTCCAAGCCCAAGTTCCGCATCGACGCCGCCAACGCCGTCATCGCGGACGTCCCCGAGCCCCGGGACTCCGTCTCCCTGTCCAAGATGGCCACCGCCCGGTTGGGCAAGGACGTCCTGGACCTGGAGGACGTCACCTATTCCGTCCCGGTGCCCGACGGCGGCGGGAGCCGCACGCTGTTCGACGACGTCACGCTGCGGCTGGCCCCCGGCGAACGGGTGGGCATCGTGGGCGTCAACGGCGCCGGCAAGTCCACCCTCATGCGCCTGCTCGACGGCCAGCTCACGCCGGACTCCGGCCGAATCCGCCGCGGCAAGACCGTGCAGACGGCCATCCTCACCCAGGACGTCACGGAACTCGACGAGGTGCGGCACCTGCGCGTGGCCGAGGTCATGGCCCAGGAGGGTAACTCCTTCCAGGTGGGGGGCAAAGACCTGTCCCCGGGACAGCTGCTGGAGCAGCTCGGCTTCGGCACCTCCCGCCAGTGGACGCCGGTGGCGGACCTCTCCGGCGGCGAGCGCCGCCGGCTGCAGCTGCTGCGCCTGATGGTCGGCTCCCCGAACGTGCTC
This sequence comes from Citricoccus sp., assembly GCF_032154715.1. Taxonomy (GTDB): domain Bacteria; phylum Actinomycetota; class Actinomycetes; order Actinomycetales; family Micrococcaceae; genus Citricoccus. Next base: position 70,734 of record NZ_JALDXU010000001.1, read on the forward strand.
ATGCTGGACGAGCCGACCAACGACCTGGACACGGACACCTTGGCCGCGGTGGAGGACATGCTGGACGGCTGGCCCGGCACCCTCGTGGTGGTGTCCCACGACCGCTACCTGCTCGAACGCGTCACCGACCATCAGCTGGCCCTGCTCGGCGACGGTCAGATCCGTGACCTGCCCGGGGGTGTGGAGCAGTACCTGAAGCTGCGCGCCGCCCAGGAGGCCGGCGGCACCGGCTTCGGCGGGACCGGCACCGGAGCGGGCGGTGCCGGCGCTGCCGGCTCCGGGGCCGGCGTCGGGAAGGCGGGGGAGGGAGCCGCCGGGCAGGGCGGCGTCAGCGAGGCCGAGAAGCGGGCCGCCCGCAAGGAGGCCGCCAAGCTGGAGAAGCAGCTGGCCCGGATGACCCAGGAGGAGTCCGCGCTGCACGAGCGGATGGCCACCCTGTCCGCGGCCGGCGACTTCGGCGCCCTGGCCGAGGCCAACGCCCAGTTACAGGACCTGCACGAGCGCAAGGACGAGGCCGAGATGGCCTGGCTCGAGGCCGGCGAGGTCGCCGAGGGCTAGGCGCCTACCCGTCCATCGTCATGGTGGTCCACGGCATCCGGTTGGTCATCGGCGTGGGCTCATCCTGACCCTGCCAGCGCGTCGTGTTGATGGTCGGGAAGGCGCCGTTGAACCAGGCCAGCGGCGCGTAGTACATCATCTCGGCGGCGCGGTCCTGCAGGGCCGTCAACGCCACGCCGCGCTCGGCCTGGACGGAGGTCGCCAGGGCCTCGGCCGCGGCGGCGTCGATCTCGGGATCACACAGGCCGGACGGATTGGCCGCGGCCGCCTTCTGGTCGTTGCACTCGTACCAGCGCACGATCCCGATGCTGGGGTCCGCGCCGACGGTCGAGCGCAGGAACGCCAGGTCGAAGTCGCTCTCCGTGTAGACCTTCTCGGTGAAGACCGCGCCCGAGGTGCCCTGCATCTCGATGCCGATGCCGACCTCCTCCAGCATGGACTGGGCCATCTCCACGGTGGCGGCCACGTCCGAGAGCTCATTGATGTACCGGACGTTCAGGGTGAACCGCATCCCGTCAGCCCCGCGCTCGAACCCGGCCTCATCCAAGGCCTCGTTGATGGCGTCCACGTCCCGCGGGAAGTCCTGTGAGAAATCCACGTCCGGGCTCACGGCCCACTCCAGGGCTTCGGGGAAGAACCCGTTGGCCGGCGTGCCGATGCCACTCAAGGCGGTATCCACGATCGCCTCCCGGTCCAGGGCGGCGAAGACGGCGGCCCGCACCGCCGGATCCTCCAGGTACTCGCTCTGGGCATTGAACATGACGGTCACGAGCTGCGGGAAGTTGCTGTCTTCCAGCAGCAGTGTGGTGGGGTCATCCGCGACGCGGTCCTGCTGGGAGACGTCCACGGAGGCCTGGTCCACCTCACCGGCGAACAGAGCCTCGGCCCGGGCATTTGGGTCCGTCATGATCGGGTAGACGGCCCGGTCCACCTGGACCTCGCCGCCCCAGTAGTCCGGGTTGGCGGTCAGGGTGACCTGTTCCCCGGAGCTGTAGGAGTCGAAGACCATTGGCCCGGTGCCGATCGGCTCCATGTTCGCCTGGTTCGTCACGTAGTCGGTGCCCTCGTAGAGGTGCTTCGGGACCATGAACTGGGAGGCCACCGTCTCCAGCAGGGGCCCGAACGGCTCGGTCAGGTGCAGGACCACGGTGTGCTCGTCCACCACTTCGGCCGATTCCAGCCGTTCGCCGATCTGCGCCCCGAAGGACTGCAGGGGCACGATCTCCTCGAAGTTGAAAGCCACGTCCTCCGCGGTGAAGGGCTCGCCGTCGTGCCAGGTGACGCCCTCCCGCAGGACCAGGGTCAGGTCCAGGCCGTCGTCGCTGAGCTCCCAGGACTCGGCCAGGCCCGGGGTCATCTCGTAGTCCTGCGAGAGGAAGATCAGCGGGTCCAGGATCTGGGCGCTGAACATGGAGGGGGTGGCGCCGCTGATCAGCTGGGCGTTCAGGCCCATCGGATCGTCGGCGATGGCCTGGACGTATACACGTTCTCCGCCCTCGGCCCCGTTGCCGCCTCCGCCGGCGGTGCCTCCGGTGCACGCGGTCAGGGCGAGGGCCCCGGCGGCGAGCACGGCCAGCAGGCCGGTGGTTCGCTTCTGTGGTGTGCGCATGATGTGGTGCCTTTCAAGGGTGAGGTGCAGGGATGGGTGCAGGTGCTTGGTGGGACGCCGGCCGGGGCTCAGGGCAGGGCCGGAGACGCCGCGAGCAGTTCACGGGTGTAGGGGTGGGAGGGGTCCGCGAAGATCTGGTCCTTCGGCCCGTGCTCCAGGATGCGGCCGTGGCGCATGACGTACACATGGTCGGCGACCTTCTGCACCACCGGCAGGTCGTGGGTGATGAAGACGTAGCCGACCCCGAGCCGGTCCTTCAGGTCTGCCATCACGGCCAGTACGCCGGCCTTCACGGAGGCATCGAGGGCGGAGACGGCCTCGTCGGCCACGATGATGCGGGGATCCAGGGCGATGGCGCGCGCGATCAGCACCCTCTGACGCTGCCCGCCGGAGAGCTCGTGCGGAAAGCGGTCCATGAAGGCCGCCGCGGGCTCCATGCCCACCAGCTCGAGGACCTCGGTGACCCGTTGGCGGGTCTCGGCGGGCCCCCGGGCCATCCCGTGCAGCCGGATGACCTCGCCGATCGCCTGCACCACTCGCTTGCGGGGGTTCAGGGACCCGGCCGGATCCTGCAGCACCGCCTGGACACTGCGCCGGTAGGCCCGGCGTTCGGTGCGGTCCATGGAGCCGACCTCGCGTCCGTCCAGCTGGATGGAGCCCGCGGTCGGGTCGAGCAGGTCCAGCAGCAGGCGGGCCAGGGTGGACTTGCCGGAACCGGACTCACCCACGATCGCCACGAACTCGCCGGGCCTGGCCCGCAGGGTGGCGTTCTGCACGGCGTGGACGGGCGCCGAGGTGCGGCGGGAACGGAACGTCTTGGAGACGTCGATGGCCTCAAGCAACATGGGTCGGCTCCTCGGCGAACCGCTGGCGCAGGGCCAGGGGGATGGAATACAAGTCGGTGTCCCGGTCGGTGAGGCTGCGGACACTGCGCAGCAGGGCCTGGGTGTACTCGTGCCGCGGCTCGGCGAGCACCCGGGCGGTGGGGCCCTCCTCCACGATCCGGCCGGCGTACATGACATAGACCCGGTCGGTCATCCCGGCCACCACCGCGAGGTCGTGGGAGATGAGCATGAGCGAGGTCCCGAGCTCGGCCACGGTCTCATCCAGGGTGCGCAGCACGTGCTGCTGCACGGTGGCGTCCAGGGCCGTGGTCGGCTCGTCGGCCAGGACCAGGGACGGCTCCTTGGCGATGGCGATGGCGATCAGCACCCGCTGGCGCATGCCGCCGGAGAGTTCGTGCGGGAAGGACGCGGCGACCTGTTCGGCGTCCGGCAACCCGGCCTGCCGCAGGAACCGGAACACGGCCCGGTCCCGCGCCGTGCGGTCCCCGCCCGCCCCGGAGCGCACCAGCCGCCGGTCGGGGATCGACTCGGCCACCTGCCGCCCCACGCGCATCGTCGGGTTCAGGAACGTCAACGGGTCCTGGAAGATCATGCCCACGGTCTTGCGCCGGACCTCGTCCCAGGTCCGCGCCGGCGCCCCGACCATCTCCTGGCCGCGGATGCGGATGGAGCCGCTCACCCGCACCCGGGGGGAGGTGGGCAGCAGACCGGCGATGGACCGGCCGGTGACGGACTTGCCGGACCCGGACTCGCCGACCAGGCCGACGCGTTCGCCGTCGTGGACCACCAGGTCCACCGACTTCACCGCCTCCACCTCGCTGCGTTCCCCGGTGGGCAGCACCACGTTCAGTCCGGTGAGCTCGATCAGCGGAGTGCCCGCTGCCGGTGGGTTCTCTGTGGTGGTCATTTCACCCTCCCGACGGTGGGGTTGTAGGCGTCGTTGAGGGCGTCGCCGAGCATGTTGACGGCGAGCACCACCAGGAAGATGCACAGGCCTGGGGCCACGGCCAGCCACCAGCCGTCCCGCATGTAGGCCTGTGCGGAGTTCAGCAGGGCACCCCACGAGGGGTGGGACGGATCACCGATGCCCAGGTAGGCCAGGCCCGACTCGATGAGGATGGCCCGGCCCACCGTCATGGACGTGGCCACCAGCACGGGCGGCAGGGCGTTGGGCAGCACATCGGACCAGATGATGCGCACGGACCGGAACCCGGCCGCACGGGCGGACTCCACGTAGCCCAGCTGGGAGATGCGCATGGCCTCGGCCCGCACGATCCTGGCCACCGCCGGCCACATGGTGATGGAGAGGATGGCCACGATGATGAAGACGTTGGCCCCCAGCAGCGCCGCCGCCACCAGGGCCAGCACGATGCCGGGCAGCACCTGGAAGAACTCCGCGAGCTTGACCATCAGGGTGTCCATCCAGCCGCCGTGATAGCCGGCGAGTCCGCCGACGATCAGGCCGATGGTCATGCAGAGGACCGCCACGGTGAAGCCCACCAGGAGGGAGATCTGGCCGCCGTTGACCACGCGGGCCAGGTAGTCCCGGCCCAGGTGGTCGGTACCCAGGGGGTGGGCGGCACTGGGCGCCAGCAGTTCGGCGTTGCCGGTCGCGGAGGGATCGCCCACCAGGAGCGGTCCGAGGGCCGCGATGAGGACGAACAGCCCCAGCAGGGGCAGGAACACCATGGTGCTGGGCTTGCGCAGGAACACGCGCCAGGGGGACCGTTCGGTGCCCGGGGGACGACGCCGGCCGGCGGCACCGGCGGGGGCGTCCGGCCGTGCCGGTGGTGGTGCCCCGGTGCGGCCGGGCGGTGCTGCGATTGCGGAACATCCGGTCCAGGGCACGGGCGGCGCCGGCGGTCTCCGGTGGGGGGACCATGCTGGTTTCCTGCTGGGTCATGCCGCTACCTCGTCACTCTGCCGGTCCTGCCGGCCCTCGGGCGGCAGGGTGCGTTGGGGGGAGAACTGGGCTCGCAACCGTGGATCGACCAGCCCGTACACCACGTCCGTGAGGATGTTGACGAGGATGATCACGACGGTCAGGACGATCACCACGCCCAGGATGACCATGTTGTTCTGGCGGTTGATGGCGTCGATGAACAGCAGGCCCATGCCGGGCCAGCCGAACACCCGTTCCACCAGCACAGATCCGGCCAGGATGTAGCCGAGGCTGTAGCCGGAGACCGTGACCATGGGCAGCAGGGCGTTGGGCAGGGCGTGGCGCCAGAGCACGTGGGACGAGGAGAGGCCCTTGGAGCGGGCCGTGTCCACGAAGTCCTGGCCCAGGGACTCGATCATGGACGAGCGCATGATGCGGGTCTTGTACGCCAGCTCGCTGGTGGCCATGGTGATGACGGGCAGGACCAGGTACTCGAGGCCGATGCCCGGCTGCCCGTAGGGGCTCTTGCCCTGGGTGGGGAACCAGCCCAGCCAGATCGAGAACACCATGATCAGCAGCATGCCGAACCAGAAGTTGGGGACGGAGAACAGTGCCACGGCGCCTCCGGAGATGCCGCCGTCCAGCCACCGCTTGCGGGTCCGGGCGGCGATCGAGCCGAGGATGATGCCGCCGATGGTGGAGATCAGGAAGGCGGGGACCGCCAGGGCCAGGGTGTTCCCGGCCCGGCTGAGGATCAGGTCCAGCACCGGCTCGTTGTTCGTGCCGAAGGAGAACCCGAGGTTTCCGGTGAAGACGTTGCCGAGGTAGAGCACGTACCGTTCCCAGACCGACTTGTCCAGGCCGTAGGCGGCGGTGATCTGCGCCCGGAAGGCCTCGGAGAGGGGGACGTCACCGACCAGGGTCTGGATGGGGTCCCCCGGGGCCAGCTCCAGCAGGAAGAACAGCACCGTGATCACGGCGATGAACAGGATGAGTGACGACAACAGCAGACTGCCGTAGTGGATCAATCGGGCCTTCACCGGCACCTCCTCGGCGGTGGGGGGATCCGGTCAGGAGGCGGGTGCGAATGCACCGGGGTCCGTTGACCCGGCCGTGAGGCCGGGGGAGTGGACCGGGACCGTCCGGACCGGGTTTCCCCTCAGTCTGCTGGGGCTGTGACGTGGACCACAGGGCGCCTTCCACGCGTTGGAAGGCGCGCCGGAGGGTGAAGCGGCTCGGCCGGCGTCGTCAGCCCAGACCGGCCTGGCTGCGGTTGAAGGCGATGGTGCGAGGGTCCAGGACGGGGCGCTCGGAGCGCGCCCGGGCGATGCGGCGGGCGGTGGCGAGCACCAGGTCCGGCAGTCCGTGGGGTTCCGGGTTCCGCAGCGCGTAGATGGCGCCCACGGCCACATCGACTTGGCCCAGGGCATCGGGCACCGGGGCCGCGATGGAGCCGGCCCCGGCAGCCAGGGCGCCGTCCAGCCGGAGGATGCCCTCGCGCCGGGCCGCGTCCATGCTCTCGTGCAGTTCCTCAGGCCGGGTCTTGGTGAACCGGGTGTACCGCTTGAGGGGGGTGGCCAGGTACTCGTCCTGCTCCTGCCGGCTGGAGAAGGCCAGCAGGACCAGCCCGGTGGCGGTGACATGGAGGGGGAGCCGGCCGCCCATACGGTTCTGCCCCGTGTAGTTGGGATGGGCCCGCAGGGCCTCCAGGTACATGACATCCTCACCCTCCCGCACGGAGAGGTTGACGGTGAGTCCGGTCCGGCGTTGCAGGTCCACCAGATGCGGAAGGGCCAGCTCGCGGATGCGCAGGTCCTCCGTGGAGGCGCTCGCCAATTCCAAGATCTTGCGGCTGAGGCAGTACCGTCCCTCCTCGTCCAGGTCCAGGCCGCCCCATTCCCGCACCTCGTGGGCGAGGCGGTGGGTGGTGGTCAGGCTCAAGTCGGCACGGCGGGCGATCTCGGAGAGCGTCAGCGGCTCACCCCGGTGGCCGAACGCGTCCAGCAGGGACAGGACGCGGGAGGCGGCCGTGCGCTTGGGGCGTCCGGGTGCGGTGTCGCGGAGCCGGTCGCGGACGCTCTGGATGTCCACGGGCAGGTTCTGGTTCATCGCGGGTCAGTCCTCCGGTGCCCACCCGGTTGGGGTACGCCGTCAGCCGAATCGGACCGGCGGATGCCGGAAGCCGGAAGCTCAGTGGCGTGCGCGAGACGGGGCTCGCGGGGCGCACCGGTGGTGGGTGTGGATCAGGTTAGGGGCCGGCGTCGTGCCTACTGGCCGGTTTCCGCCGGGTGAAAGCCGGAGGGGAAGGGGCTGAGGGGAGGGGGCAGGCCGGAGCGGACCGTCAGGAGGTGGATCCGGCCTGGCCCGCGCTCGGGGCCACCGTCCCGCCACCGTCCACGGGGAGGACCTGGCCGGTGACCCACCGGGCGGCGGGGGTGCACAGAAAATGCGCGGCGGACGCGATGTCCCAGACGTTGCCCTCGGTGCGCAGAGCCACGCTGCCGGCTCTGAGCTCGCGGCGCTCCTGGGACATGCCGCGAGCGGCGAAGGCGCCCCAGATCATGCCGACCCGGATGCAGTTGACCCGGATGCCGCGCGGAGCCAGGGTGGCGGCCGCGCCGACGCAGAGCTTCTCGAGGGCCGTCTTGGCCAGTGTGTAGGGCAGTCCGGGGCCGCGGCCCTCCACCGCCCCGGAGGAGACGTGGATGATGGCCCCGCCGGAGGTCATGTGGGGTTGTACGGCGCGCATCAGCAGCAGCGCGGTGCCCAGGTTGACGTCGAAGGCGCGCTGGTAGTCCTCCAGGGAGGTCTCGAAGATGCCGGTGATACCGCCGCCGCCCACGGAATTGCCCACCACGTCGATGGATCCGTACTCGGCCAGCACCCGGTCCACGGTGGCCAGGACATCCGTCTCATCGGTGAGGTCCACGGCGAAGCGGCTGGCCTGGCCCCCGGCCTCCCGGATGGCGTCCACGGTCCGCTGCGCCGCCTCCTGGTCCCGGTCCAGCACCGCGATGGCCGCGCCGGCCCGGGAGAAGAGCCAGGCCATGGCGAAACCCACGCCGCCCTCGGGCCCGCTCAGGCCGCCGCCGGCGACGACGGCTGTCTTGCCGGCGAGCCAGGGAGTGTGCTCGGCCTGGGCGATCTCGTCCTGGACGGCTGCGGACCAGGCCTGGGGGTGAGTGCCGGTACTGGGGCTGGGGGCGGTGGTGGACACGGTGTGGTGCTCCTAGGGTCGGGGTGTGGGGTGGGTGGGCTGTGAGGTGGGTGGGCGTGCGGGTCAGTGCACCGGGAAGGATTGCCCCGACCACGTGCTGAACACCCGGACCACCATGGAGATCGCCGCGTTGGGGGAGCCGGCCACCACGATCGGCAGGGAAGCCGGTGTGGCGTCCGTGACGGCCGGGTGGAAGTGGTCCGGGGCGAAGGGGCCGAAGGGTCGGTCACTCAGGCCCTTGCCGGCGGCGGCCAGATCGGCCTCAGTGTGCCCGGCCTGCTCGACGAGCCATTGGCGGACGTCCTGCTTCGACAGGCCCTCGTCATCGAGGGCGCGGGCATGCGCCGGGTTCAGGACGAGGACGGCCGAGCTGCTGCGGAAGATCCAGGGACCCATCCGTTGCAGGGTGTCCGCGATGTCCCGCAGGAGCTCCCCGGCACTGCGGAAGGAACGGTTGTCGATGAACTCGCTGGTCCGGGTCAGGACCACGCTGACGGCGTCCTGCCCGGCCGGCACCCCGGTCTCGGCGCTGTGCGGTGCCCAGGGGCTGGACTCCTCGTCCTCGCCCACGCAGTGGAACCAGCGGCCCGGGACCCCCTGGGTCGCCTGTTCCAGTTGTTGCGGAACCACTCCGAAGCCGTTGCGCACGGTCAGGCCCAGGGCGCGGGGGATGGTCATGTTCGCCCGGAACCCCGGACCGAACACCCCGCCGGTGGAGTTGACGCCCAGGCGGTGGCGGATCGGGCCGTTGACGATCACTAAGGGGGCCGGGCCGCTGGTGGACTGCCAGCCACCACCCCGTGCCGCCCGCTCATGGGACAGGGCCTCCCAGGCGGTCAGGACGACGGGCAGGTACTCCGGGCGGCACCCGGCCATGGCGGCGTGCAGGGCGATGTCCCGGACAGTGGCGTGGCGGTCCAGCTGGGGCAGACCGGCCAGGACCTCGTCCGGATCCCGGTCGGTGTGGAGCAGGAAGTCCTCGACTACCTCCAGCGTGGCCGGGAGCACGGGCAGGCCGTCCGACCACCCGCGGTCGAACAGGTACTCGGCCATGGCGCGGGAGGCGGCGGGATCCAGCCGGGTCTCCGGGACGGTGGTGCCCGCCGGAACCGTGGGCCCGTCCAGGTCCGGGCTCATGCGGCCGGGCCGAGGAAGTGGCCGCGCACCCGGGACGCCAGCGTCTGGCCGCGTTCCGTGAGGTCTCCGTTCGTCAGATTGGCGATCGGATGCGGCATGAGAAGCACGGGGAAGTCCGGCCGCCCCTTGAGCCCGGCCATGGCACGTGACGTGACCTCGAAGGCCTCCGTGCACAGGACCGCCACGGGCACTCCCCGCTCCTCCAGGGCGATGCCGTCCGCCACCGCGGCGGCGCTGCAGGAGCCGCAGTCACCGATGCCGATCACCACCACATCGCAGTCGTGGATGATGCCCTTCACCACGTCTGGCGCCAAGGGCATGGCGAAGTCCTGCTTCGTCATCCGGACCAGGTCGACGTGGTCCGTCTCCGCCAGTCCGGTGCCCAGGGCATCCAGGAGGGCCGCTGCATTGCGTTTCGTGTTCTCCAGCAGGCCCACGCGCTTGCCCCGGAGGGAATCCACCTGAGGCACCGTCGCACTCTGGGTTGCAGTGGCCGGCCCGCCGGGCCGCTCTCTACCGCTGATGCTGCTGATGGTGGGGTCAAGGATCCCGGCCGTCATGGCTTCCTCCATCCTCGCGGCAGCTGCCGCAGTCTCGTCTGGCCACTATGACCGGGGTGGAGGCTCTCGGTGGGTTGGATTCCAAGCGATGGAAGACCTGCGTGTGCCACCGTCGTCTGCGTCGGTCCGTACTCTGTGGAAGAATAGGTTGCCGGTCCGCGACGGCCGTCCGACGCCGACCCTTTCCGCCCTGGTGTAACGGCAGCACGCCAGCCTTTGGAGCTGTGCAGTATAGGTTCGAATCCTATGGGCGGAACTCTGCGGCGCCATGCCGCCCGCGGCGAGGACGCCCGCCTCTCGGCCGAAGAGGCACATCGGGAAAACTGGCCGATGCATCGTCCCGGAGCAATGTCAAGGGTTAAATCCGAGGGTTGAATTCACCCCGGGGGACCGCATTCCAGCGGACGGACCTTCCGCTCTTTGCCGGCGCTCCATAGGATCTGGTGGTTAGAGGCATCCCCGCCCCTGGACCGCCCTCACCCGGCGGTCCGTCCGGATCCCCCTCCGGATGGTCAGTACTGAACCGGAAGCTCACAGCATGCAACCGTCTCCCTCCCCGTCCCCATCCATCGCGCCCGAACGGCTCGTGACCGAACCGTCCTCAGGCCAGCACGACGAGCAAGACCAGCATGACCAGCCCCCACGTCCCGGACCGGTACCGGTAATCCACCCCACCGGGCTGCTGGCTTCTGACCCCGTAGCCGTCCCCGATCTGGCGCCGCTGGATCTCTCCTGGCTGGACTCGGGGGCAGACGGTCGCTGGATGGAGTCCCCGGATGAGGCGACCCGGGCCCTCGGCAGGATTCTGACGGGCCACGGTGCCGGCGGGGCGATTGTAACCGGCGAACTCGGTGACCGCCGCGAGACCATTGAATCGGCTCTCTCGGGAGTCAGCCCGGACCGGGCGGTCTACCGGCTCCACGGCAGCCCTTTCGCTGCGGCCACCCCTTACGGAGCCCTGGCCATCCTGCTCTCTGGACTGCAGGAGGCGCCGCCGGCGCAGATTCACGGCATGGTCTGGGCCCTGGCCGATTACCTGCGCTCGCCCGGAGAGCAGCCGGCCATCGTGATCGTGTCCCAGGCGGACCAGATCGACCCGGACACCATCACCGTCCTGGCACAGCTGTCCCAGATCAACCGCATCACCCTGGTGGTGCACTGCGACCGGCCGACGGAGGCCCCCCTCGATCTGGCGGCCCTTCGCCGGATGGGGATCCTGACCGGGATCACGGTCTGGCCGCTGACCCCCACGGCGAGTCACGGTCTGCTCGAAGAAGTGCTCGGGGGAACCGTGTCCCGCTTCGCCTCGACCGTGCTGTGGCAGCACAGCTCGGGCTCCGTCCACCGGTTGCGGCAACTGGCCCGGGACTGCGTGGTCTCCGGGAAGCTGCGGCGCATCGATTCCAGCTGGGTCCTCGCCCCGGGACCGCTGCCCCGATCCACCTCGGGAGGTGCCTCGACCGCGGTGTTGCGGGATCTTCCGGTGCGCCAGCGAGCGTTGCTGGAGATGCTGGCGATCTGCGGGCCCATGCGCGTCGGTGACCTCATCCACACGGGATTCGCCGCCGAGCTGGACGAACTCGACGACGAGCGGGTGCTCGAGATCAGGAACGGCCACAGCGGCCGGCTGGCCCTGGTCACCTCCGTGCAGGCGGCCGAGATCCTGGCGGCCATCGAACCGGACCGTCACCGTGAGCTGGCCAGTACTCTCGAGGCCCTCGACCCCGGATACCTCAGCGTGCTCCGGGCGGCCCAGGATCTGGTGGCCGCCGGCGATGCTGAGGGAGCCATTTCCCTGTTCTCCGACGTCGTCCGGGCCACGGGCGGCCGCCCGCGGGCCTCCTTGGCCGCGGGTCGGGTCCACCTGGCCTGGGCCGAGTCGCGGGCCCGGGCCGTGGTGGGCGACCTGGACGGTGCCGAGGCAGCGATCCGGCGTTCGCCGGAACAGTCCTCCGCCGTGCTCAGCGTGCAGGCCGCGGCCTTGGCCGTGGCCCGCGGAGACCTCCGCGAAACCTTGGCCTGCTTGGAGGTGGTTCCGGCCGAACACCGTCCTGAACTGCTCGACGCCGGCGGGGTGTTCTTCACGAGTGAGGCGATCCACTTCCGCGCCAAGTCCATCCGTGCTGAGGCGCTGGCCCTGGCGGACGACCAGACCGGCGCCCTGGGCCTCCTGGTCTCGCTCGACCGGGAACTCACCGGCTTCCGGACCCTGGGAATCATCAACGATGTGCTCAGTCCCTACGAGCGGGCCGTGATGGCAGAGTCCATGCTGACCGTCCTGCTGACCTGCGGTCAGACCCAGCGGTGCCGGGACCTGGCCGAGGCGGTCCTGGCCGGGAGGCATGGTAATCCCCATGCGGTGTTGTATGCCGATCTCATCATCGCCGCCCTGGACGCCATCACGGGATACCCGGACCGCGCCGAGCAGCGGGCTTCACGGGCGGCGGCCCAACTGGAGGTGGCCGGCCAACCACAGGACCTCCAGCTGGCGATCGCCATTCAGGCGTTCTGTGCCGCCGACCGTAGCGATCCGTCCGGAGGAGATCCCTCACGGCTGCTGGACGCCCGCGCGGAGGGACATCCGCGCGCGGCGGCGGCCCCGTCCCTGGGGCGGCTGGGCTGGCTGGCCGAACTGTTCCTGGCCTGGTCCACGGGTGAGATCCACTCCACCCGGGCACGGACGGCGAGGATCCTGGCGCTCGCGGACCGGGCTGCCGCCGACGGGCTCTACGCCGTGGAGTTCTTCGCGGTGGCCAGCGCCTTCCAGTTCGGAGAGATGTGGCTGGCACCGCGGCTGGCCGAGACGGCTGCCGGCACCCAGACGCTCACCTCCGGGCCGGGTCTGCTGATGGCCCGATCGGTGCTCGAGGACGATCATGACCTGCTGTACCGGTCCCTGGAACAACTGGCGGCGGCGGGGTATGCGGCGCACTTCGAGCGCGTCAGCTCACCCCTGCTGAAGGACCTGCCACCCGCTCAGTTACGGCGCCTAGCCGAGACCGCGGCATCCGCAGCGCGCAAGAGCGGTGCGGAGACGGAGGACTTGGAGGGCGATCCGGACTGGATGGCCGAGCTGACCCGCCGGGAGAAGGAGATCTCGCGGCTCGTGGTGGCGGGCAAGAGCAACGCCATGATCGCGCGGATCAGCGGGATCTCGATCCGGACGGTGGAAGGACACCTCTACCAGATCTACGCCAAGCTCCAGCTCAAGGGCCGTGCCGAGCTGACCCGGCTGGCTGCGGCGCACGCCCCGCAACGGAACGCGTCATGACCGCACCCGTCACGGGCCGCGTTCCGCCGCGGACCCTGCCGCGCAGGACGCCGGAGGTCGACATCCTGGTGGACATCCTGCAGGGGGAGCGCTTTGCCGGTGCCGTGATCCTGGGCGGCCCCGGCATGGGCAAGTCCTCCCTCGTCCAGACCGCCCTGGAGATCAGCGGACGCACGGCGGACGTGCAGACCGTCCAGTGCAGCCCCAACCTGCGCGAGGTACCGTATGGGGCCCTGACGCCCCTGTTGGCCACACTGCCCGGCCTCACCACCCCTGTGGAGGTGTTGCGTGCCCTGCAGCAGTTCGGGCCGAACCCCGTCATCGTGGTGGTGGATGTCCAGCACCTCGACGCGGCCAGTGCCTTCGTGCTGGCACAGCTGGTGCAGAACCGGGCCGCCACGCTGCTGACGATCGGAACCGGATCACTCGGCCGGGAGTCCGGCATCGCGGCCCTGGCAGACACCGGTGTACTGAGTACCATCCGCCTGGAGCCCGCGGACCTGCAGCAGGTCCGGCGGCAGTGCACGGGGGTCCTCGACGGGCCGCTGACCGAGGCCGCCGTGCGAACCATCCATGGGATGACCGGGGGTAACCCCCGGTTGATCAACGCCTACCTGGCGTCCGCGCATGACCAGGGGATCCTCGTGCGGGCCCCGAAAGGGGCGGCACTGCCGGGACGGCCGGCGCCGTGGATGCTCTTGCGGGCCGCCCCGGATCCGGACGGGCGGCTCATCGACACGGTGGAGGCCATGCACGATTCCCTGCTGCCCGGCGAACGCGAGACACTCGATCTCGTGGCCCTGGCCGGGTGGGCGCCGCGGTCCCTCCTGAGGACCGTGGCGGGGGAGCATGTGCATGACCTGCTCGGCGCCGGCTTCCTGCGGGAGGGGGCGTCCACGGACATGGTGGGCCCGGCCGCGGCCATCCACGCCGAGGTGCTCCGGGCTCGCATCCCGCCGGGGCGCAGCTTTGAGCTGTACAAGAGGTGGCACGCCGCGGGCGGCGATGCGGCGGAACACCGGACCGCCCGCAGCGTCCTCTGGGCGCTGGAATGCGGACAGCCGGTGCCGCTCAGCGAGATCATGGACGCCGGCTACCGGGCGCTGCAGGTCAAGGACTGGCCCACCGCCCGCGCCATGGCCCCCCTCCTGTCCGAGTCACAGGATCCGCGGGCCGCCCTGCTCGTATCCGAACTCATGCTCGTGGGTGGACGGACCTGGGCGGCCAGGACGGAGCTGGAGGAACTGACGGTCCGGACCACGGACCCGAACCTCAGGCTGGAGGCCCTCAGCCTGATGGCCCTGAACCGGGTGCGGACCGGGGACGCACCCAACCCCTGGGCTGCCCTGCCCGCGTTGATGGCCCAGCTCAGGGAACGGTTGCCCCAGCACACCGTCACGCCGGCTTCCCTGGCCACGATGGTGGACATGCTGGTCAGCGACGCGCTTCACCTGCACCGGCCTGAACTGCTGGAGCAGGCCCAGCTCCTGGTAGATGATCCGCAGACCCCGGACTTCACCCGGGCCATCATGCTGCTGATGCAGGCCGATGCCCTGGCCATGGCCGGACAACCGGACGCCGCCATCCCCGCCGCGGAGCGGGCCTACGAGCTCGCGGCCACCGTCCCGGTCTTCTCCGCCCGGTTCGGCCTGGACGCCCTCGTGTACCTGGTGCTCGCCTACATCGCGGCGGGGTACACGGACCGGGCCAAGGCGGTCTTGGCGGACCAGCTGAGCCTGGAACCACGCCAGTGGCATCAGCGGTCCGGCACCGTGCTGGTCCTGCAGCACCTGGCCGAGACGGCCGACGGGGCACCGGTGAAGGCGACCGCCTGGCTGGAAGACGCCGTCGTGGAGCTGCGTCACCACGATCCCGCCCAGATGCTCCCGTACGCCGAGGCTTTGCTGGCACCGCAGCGGGCCGCCGTCACCGTGGGACTGCCCAGCCCCACCGCCGAGGAACGTGCGGCGGGAGCATCCTACGGACCGGAGAGCCGATGGCTGTTGTCCCTGGCCCTGTTCAGCATCGCCGAGGACCGCAATCCGGACGCCGCGGACGAGGACCCACCGCTGTGGCGCCGAATCCTCGAAGACCCGCGCCTGGAGCAAGACCCCGTCATCCGGCGCGAGATCCTGCTCAGCCTGATCCTGCTGCGGGATCCCCTGGACCTGGACGAGGCCGTGATCGAGGAGTTGCACGGCACCGCCACGGTCACGCAGGGACCACGCTCAGCGGGAATCGCCCGGGCCCTGGACCCGTCCCTGGTCCGGGACCCGAGGGGACTGGCCGAGGCGGCCGAGGAGGCGGCCGCCGCTGGAGCGGTCCTGCCGGCGGCGCTGTGCTGGGCCCGGCTGATCCTTCTGCACCACCGCGCTGGTGACCTGCGCCGCCGTGGCGAGGCGCTCCGTCGGCTCAAGCACCTGCAGAGCCGGGCCGGCGTCGTCTTCCCGCCGTACATCGCGGGGGCCCTGGCCCTGGGCGAGTTGACCGTGCGGGAACAGGAGATCGTGGACCTGGCGGCCCAGGGGTTGAGCAACGCCGCCGTGGCGGAGAAGCTCTTCGTCTCGCAACGGACCGTGGAGGGACACCTGTACCGGGTGTTCACGAAGCTGGGCATCGCCGACCGATCTGAGCTGCGCGACCTCCAGTTCTGAAGCGCAGCATGAGCGCGTCCGGATTCCGGACCTTGTGAGGGACCCCCCCCCCCCCACCTGGGGGACGGGTGCCTCGCTCGTATGAAAGAGCACCAGTGTGGCCGGCGTCATTCCACGAGGGTGCCGGGTACCCGTAGGGAGCGGACAGGTACCGCACACGCGGTCCACGCAGACAAATCGAGTAGGCGGATACGGGTGTGTGACGGGGGTCCCCGAACCTACGCTCAAGGTGTCCGAACGGCAGGCCATCCCCGGCCTTCCTGAACGGTCAACCGTCCTTCGCCACGCTCATGGGTGGCTCCCGCACCAACCCCCGGTGGGAGATCCGATGCAGTACTTCGTTGTCGCCGCGCGCCGGCATGGGCTCGGGATGTGATCATGTCCCAGGCCACTGAACGCGTGATCGCACCACACCACCCGGTCGCTGACGCGGCGTCCCGATCCTCTCGCCGCTCATCGCTGCGCCATCCCTTCCGCGCCTGGCGCACCCCCGGTGGGACGGTGCCCGCCGGCCGGCACAGTATCGCCACCCTCGGCCGGACCGTGGAGGTGCCGGCCATGCTTCCACTGACCGGCACCGTCCCGGCCCTCTACTGGAGGGACCGCTACCGGCGCAGCGTGCTCGTGACCGATGTGGTCCTGGTCGTCCTGGCCACGGCCCTGGGCGGTCATGTCTCCGCGCTCGCCTTCACGGACCCGGACCGGCCCGCCATGGTGGTGGCCGGCGTCGTCACCCTGCTGTGGGTGGGCATGCTGCAGCTGTTCCGGACGCGTTCGGCACGGACCATGGCTGTGGGGGCGACCGAGTACAAGCGGGTCCTCGAGGCCACCGCGGCCACCGCCGGGCTCTTCGCGATCCTGGCCCTGCTGGTGGGCGGGACCGGGGGCCGGTACTTCCTGCTCATCGCCTTCCCCGCCGGCCTGGCCGGACTGCTGGCGGGCCGGTGGCTCTGGCGTGTGTGGCTGCACCGGCGGCGCATCCACGGCTGCGCGCTGTCCGACGTCGTGGTGGTCGGCCAACCGGCTGACGTGCAGTATGTGCTGCGCCAGATCGAGCGGAAGTCCGGTGCCGCCTACCGGGTGGTCGGGGTGGTCCTGGACGGGCAGGCCACGTCCGAGGACGAGGAGAAGACGTCCCTCGCCTCCCGTCACGCCCCCAGCTTCCTCGGCACCCACCACGTCACCTCCGCCGTGGCACGGCTGCACGCCGACGCCGTGATCGTGGCCGGGTCGCTGACCGGCGGGAACCAGGCCATCCGCGATCTCGGCTGGTCCCTGGAGGAGTCCCGGGCCGAGCTGATCGTGGTGTCCTCGCTGACCAACGTGGCCGGTCCCCGCATCAGCGTCCGTCCCGTGGAGGGACTGCCGCTGATGCACGTGGAGCAGCCCACCTTCGACGGCGGACGACACGTGGTCAAGCGCACCATGGACATCGCCGTCTCCGCCGTGGCGCTGCTGCTGATGCTGCCCCTCTTCGGGGTCCTGGCCTTGATGATCCACCGGGACTCGCCCGGTGGGGTGTTCTTCGCCCAGACCCGCACCGGACGCCGCGGGACGCCGTTCCGGATGTACAAGTTCCGCACCATGCGGCCGGACGCAGAGCAGCAGAAGGCCGCGCTGACGCTCGCCAATGAGGGCGCCGGACCGCTGTTCAAGCTGAAGGACGACCCCCGGGTCACCCGCATCGGCACCCGGCTCCGGCACCATTCGCTGGATGAGCTGCCGCAGTTCTGGAACGTGCTCAAGGGGGACATGTCCCTCGTCGGCCCCCGGCCCCCGCTGCCGGATGAGGTGGCGGCCTATGCCGGCCACGAGGGCCGCCGGCTGTTCATCAAGCCCGGACTCACCGGTCTGTGGCAGATCAACGGCCGCTCCAACCTGGGGTGGGACGAAAGCGTCCGCCTCGATCTCTATTACGTCGAGAACTGGTCCGTCACGGGCGATCTTCAGATCATGTGGCGCACCTTCAAAGTCATGATCCAACCCGAAGGAGCGTACTGATGAGTATCGCCGCCGATTCCACCGTCAACCCCGCCCTCCGCGTCGCCGTCATCGGCGCCGGCTACTGGGGACCCAACCTGGCCCGGAACTTCGCCATGAGTTCCGACTGGGAGTTGGTCGCCATCTGTGACATGGACCTCGAGCGGGCCGAAGAGCTGGCCCGGAAGACCGGCGAGCCGGCCGTGGTCACCTCCGTGGACGAGCTGCTCGCCAGGCATGAGGTGGACGCCGTGGCCATCGCGACGCCGGCCCGCACGCACCACGCGATCGCCATGCAGGCGATCGCCGCCGGCAAGCACGTGGTGGTGGAGAAGCCCCTGGCGGACACCTCCGAGCACGGCCGCGAGATGGTGGAGGCCGCCCGAGCCGCCGGGACCGTCCTGATGGCAGACCACACCTACTGCTACACCCCGGCCGTGCTCAAGATCCGTGAGCTCATCGCCTCCGGCGAGCTGGGCGAGATCCTCTACGTGGACTCGGTCCGCATCAACCTGGGCCTGGTCCAGCCGGACGTGGACGTCTTCTGGGATCTGGCCCCGCACGACCTCTCAATCCTGGACTTCATCCTCCCGGGAGGTCTGGAACCGGTAGCCGTCTCGGCCCAGGGCGCTGACCCGCTGCGATCCGGGAAGTCCTGCGTGGGCTACCTGGCACTGCCGCTGGCCAACGGCGCCCTGGCCCACGTCCACGTCAACTGGCTGTCCCCGACCAAGATCCGGCAGATGGTGATCGGCGGCAGCAAGAAGACCCTGGTCTGGGACGATCTGAACCCGCAGCAGCGGCTGAGCATCTTCGACCGGGGCGTGGACCTGGGCCGCCAGGAGCAGGTCTTCGGGGACGTGGCCTCCCGCAAGGGCGCGGCCATCTCCTACCGACTGGGGGACACCTGGTCCCCGGCGCTGTCCGAGTTCGAGCCTCTGGGCCTGATGGTGACTTCCTTTGCCGAGGCCATCCGCAAGGACCAGCCGGCGCCCACCGATGGCGATTCCGCGCTGCGGGTGCTCGCCGTGCTGGAGGCCGCCAGTGCCTCCCTCGCCGCCGGTGGGGCGAAGTTCCCTCTGGGCGGGCGCATCCCCTCGGATGCCACTCAGAACACCACGATGGAGGTAGCGCTGTGAACACTGTCCAATCCACTGACACGAGCACCCTTGACGGCGCCCGGATTGTCGTGACCGGCGGAGCTGGCTTTATCGGAAGTCACCTCGTGGATGCGCTGCTGAACGACCGGAACCCGGCTGCCGTCACGGTGGTGGACAACCTGTCCAACGGGTCAGAAGGCAACGTGCGGCACTGGCATGGCGATGACAGATTCTCGCTCACTGTGGCCGACGTCAGGGACAGAGGGGCCATGGACGCCGTCTGTGCTGATGCCGACATCGTTTTCCACCTTGCATGCCTGGGTGTTCGGCACAGTCTTCACTCCCCTGAGGAGAACCATGCAGTCAATGCTGAGGGCTCCCTGACCGTCGGCTTGGCTGCCCGCGACGCCGGGATCCGGCTACTCGTCCACGTCAGTAGCAGTGAGGTCTTCGGCACAGCTCAGTACGCGCCCATGGATGAACGCCATCCGACGTGGCCGGAAACGGTGTACGGGGCAGGCAAGCTCGCCGGAGAGGCTTATTCGCGGGCCATGTACCGAACGTACGGCGTGCCGACCATTGTGGCGCGGCCCTTCAACACCTATGGGCCACGAAGCCACCACGAGGGTGACAGTGGCGAGATCATCCCACGCACGATCGTCCGGCTCCTGGGAGGAACAGCTCCGGTGTTGTTCGGCACGGGTGAACAGACCCGAGATTTCATGCATGTACTCGATACTGCGGCCGGTCTGATGGCCCTGGCCGAGTGCGACAGGGCTGTGGGCGAGACCGTGAACCTTGGCACGGGGCGCGAGGTCAGTATGAGATCCCTGTGCGATCTCATCTCTGAGGCCGTGGGACGCTCCGATCTCGTACCGGAGGTCTTGCCGGACCGACCAGGTGATGTTCGGCGGCTGATCGTGGACAACCGACGGATGACCGAGCTGACCGGGTGGAGCCCCACCCAGCAATTCTCCGTGGGCATCAGAGATCTGGTCGAGTGGTTCCGCACGTGTGGAACGAGTCCGGAAGAACTGCTGGACCAAGTGGCTGCCACGAACTGGTCCGGGGAGTCGGTGCCGACGTGAGCCATCGAATTGATGTGATGAAGCCCTGGCTGGGCCCGGAGGAGACCGAGGCTGTCGCCCGGGTCATCGCCTCGGGCTGGGTCGCCCAGGGGCCCCGGACCGTCGAGTTCGAACGGGCCTTCAGCACGGCCCACGGGGTCTCCCACGGTGTGGCCACCTCCTCCTGCACCACCGCCCTGCACCTCGCCCTGCTCGTGGCGGGGGTGCAGCCCGGCGACGATGTCATCGTCCCCTCGTTCTCCTTCATAGCCACGGCCAATGCGGTGACCTACGTGGGAGCCAGGCCGGTGTTCGCGGACGTTGACCTGGTGACCGGCAACGTGACCGCCGAGACCCTGGACGCGGTGCTGACCCCTCGGACCACGGCCGTGATCGCCGTGGACCAGGGCGGCGTCCCCGTGGACCTGGACCCGATCCGGACCCTGTGCGACCGGCACTCCCTGGCCCTGGTCGAGGACGCCGCCTGCGGGGCGGGGTCCACGTACCGCGGTTATCCCGTCGGCGCAGGGGCGGACGTGACCGCCTGGTCCTTCCACCCGCGCAAGCTGCTCACCACCGGCGAGGGTGGCATGCTCACCACGGACAACCCCGAGTGGGCCTCCCGCGCCCGGCGGTTGCGGGAACACTCCATGGACGTGTCCGCGGCGGAGCGTCACACCTCCGTACTGCCAGTCCAGGAGAGCTACTCCGAAGTGGGGTTCAACTTCCGGATGACGGACCTGCAGGCGGCCATGGGTCTGGTCCAGCTGGGCAAGCTCCCGGAGATGGTCCGGCGGCGCCGCGCCCTGGCGGAGGACTACCGGGCGGTGCTGTCCACCCTGCCCGGGCTGCGCTACGTCACGGACCCGGAGTACGGCACCTCCAACTTCCAGTCCTTCTGGGTCGAAGTCCTGCCCGACTTCCCGCTGAACCGCGAGGAACTGCTCGCGTGGCTGGCGGCGGATGGGATCTCCGCCCGGCGGGGCATCATGGCGGCACACCGCCAGGGCGCCTACGCCGGTCATTCGGGCCTGGTCAGGCCCCTGCCCATGACCGAGAGGCTCACCGACAACACGCTGATCCTGCCGGTGTTCCACTCCATGACCGAGGACGAGCACCGTCGGGTGACCTCAAGCCTGCGGGCTGCCGCGGAGTCACCCCGCAACACCCGCAATCACTCCACCATCATGGGGAGTCGATAGCCATGACGCGGATTCTCCTGGTGGCCGCCAGCGGTCTGGCGCGCGAGACGCTGGCCTCCATCCGGTCTTCGGGCCGGGACACCGTGGTGGGCCTCCTTGATGACGACGAGGCGTTGCACGGCACCGTCCTGGACGGCGTGCCCGTGCTCGGAGGCCTGGACGAGGCGGCCGGCGGCCGGGAGAAGCTGCTGCTGTGCGCCGGCCAGGGCCGCAGCCGAGCCGCCATCGAGGCCCGGTTGGCCGGGCTGGGCGTGGAGCAGGGGCGCTATGCCACCCATGTGCACCCCTCGGTGGTGATCGGCGGGGGCAGCCAGATCGGAGCGGGGTCCATCCTCCTGGCCGGCTGTGTGCTGACCAGCGATGTTCGCCTGGGCCGCCACACGGTGCTGATGCCGCGCACTGTGCTCACGCATGATGACGTCCTCGGCGACCACGTCACCTGCGCGGCCGGCGCCACGCTGGCCGGCCGGGTGCACGTGGGCTCCCGCGCCTATCTCGGCATGCAGGTCTCCGTCCGCCAGGACGTCCGGGTGGGGGAGGACGCGGTCATCGGGATGGGGGCCGTGGTGCTGCAGGACGTGCCTGACGCCCAGACCTGGGCCGGAAACCCAGCCGGGCCGCTCCGTCAACCGGAACCGGCCGGCGTCGTGGGCCAGGTCCCCGGCGCACATGCCACCCTTCGCACCCTGAGAGGAACCGCGTCATGAGAATTCTGATCTGTCCCCACCAGCTCGGCATGGGCGGAAGCCAGCTGAACGCGATCGAGATGGCCTCGGCCATGCGGCACTACGGTCACGAGCCGACGATCTACTCAGCGCCCGGCGTCCTCACGGAGCTCCTGCGGGACACCGGCCTCGAGTGGGCGGAGGCCCCCGCGCCGGACGCCCCCGGACTGGGGTGGTCACGGCGGCTGGAGGAGGTGGTTCGGCAGCACCGCATCGACCTGATCCACGCCTATGAGTGGCGGCCCTGCCTGCAGGCGGCCTTCGGTGCCGGGCGGCAGGTCCCCCTGCTGATGTCCGTCATGTCCATGGACGTGCCCCGGTTCCTGCCCACCCACGTGCCCCTCGTCGTCGGGACGCCGGAACTCCAGCAACGGATGCTGGAGCAGGGCCGCCGGGCCCACCTGCTGGAGCCGCCCGTGGACATGGACCGGTACCGGACCACGGACATCGCCGCGGCTCGCGCCCGGTTCGGCATCCCGGACGGAGCCCTGGTGATCTCGATCGTCTCGATGCTCACCACGGCTCTCGAGAAGCTCCAAGGCGTGCTGGAGGCCATCCGTGTGGTGGACCGGATGGCGGCGACCCGGCCCGTCCGGCTGCTGATCGCCGGAGACGGGGAAGGCCTGCAGGCCGTTCAGAGGCGGGCGGCCGCCGTCAACGCCCATCACGGCTGGACCGTGGTGCAACCGGTGGGCTTCCAGCTGGACGCCGCCCCGGCCTACGCGGCGGCGGACATCGTGCTGGGCATGGGGTCCTCCGCCATCAAGGGACTGGCCCACGCCAAGCCCCTCGTGGTTCACGGTGAGGCCGGATTCTGGCGGACCCTGGACGAGACCACCGCGGCAGGCTTCCTGCACAGCGGCTGGTACGGCCGGGGCGGCGCCGGCACCCGCGACCTGGCGGGGGCGCTGGAGTACCTGGCGGACTCGCCCGTGCGGCGCCGGCAGCTGGGAGCCTTCGGCCGGGACCTCGTGGCCACCCGTTATGACCTCGACCGGGCCGCCGAGCACCTGGCCGCTCTCTATGTGGACACTGCTCTGGGAAGGTCTCCTCGGGCCGCCGTGGCCCGGTCTCTCGCACGCTCCGCCGCCACCAGCGCGCGGTACTTCACCTCCATGCGCTTCGGGTCCGTGGTGGACCGCGAACAGTGGGCCCGGGAAGGAGCCATCGCATGACCCCCTTCACATCCCCGACGACGGCCATGGCCGAGACCCCGCAGGTCACCCGGGTTGAGGCCGATGCCAACGGCCCGGTCCCCTTCGTGGATCTCGGCGCCCAGCAGCGCGAGATCGACGCCGAGGTCCAGGAAGGTCTGCGCCGCGTCTTCGACACGACCGCCTTCATCGGTGGACCGGACGTCCAGGCCTTCGAGGCCGAATACGCCGCCTTCATCGAGGTCTCCGACTGCGTGGGCGTCGGCAATGGCACGGACGCCCTCGAGCTGGCGCTGCGGGCCGCCGGCGTGCAGCCCGGGGGAGAGGTCATCCTTCCGGCGAACACCTTCATCGCCACGGCCGAGGCCGTCAGCCGGATCGGCGCCGTGCCCGTGCTGGTGGATGTGGACCCCCGGTACCTGTTGATCGAGCCCGAGGCGGCGCTCGCCGCCATGACGGCGCGCACCCAGGCCATCATGCCGGTCCACCTCTACGGCCAGACGGCGTTCGTCGAACGGATCCGTCCGCAGGCCGAGCGGGCCGGCGTCGTGGTCATCGAGGATGCCGCCCAATCCCAGGGGGCCTTCCGGCACGGTCGGATGGCCGGCAGCCTGGGGCTGGCGGCCGGCACCAGCTTCTATCCGGGGAAGAACCTCGGTGCCGCCGGGGATGCCGGCGCCGTGATGACCAACGACCCCGAGCTCGCGGCCCGCGTCCGGGTGCTGGGCGAGCACGGGAGCCCGTCCAAATACCGGCACAGCACGGTCGGCATGAACTCGCGGCTGGACACGGTCCAGGCCGTGGTGCTGCGGGCCAAGTTGGCCAGGCTGGAGCGGTGGAACGAGGGGCGCCGGGCCGCGGCGGCCCGGTACGCGGAGCTGCTGCGGCCCCTGGCCGACTCCGGTGACGTGTGGCTGCCCACCGCGGCTGAGGGCAACCACCACGTCTGGCACCTCTACACCGTTCAGTTGGAGAACCGCGACGCCGTGCTGGACGGCTTGCACGCCGCGGGGATCGGGGCCGGGGTGCACTACCCCGTGCCCGTGCACCTCACCGGTGCCTACGAACACCTAGGCCTGGCCCGGGACGCCTTTCCCGTCACGGAGGCCGCAGCAGACCGGCTGCTGTCCCTGCCGATCTTCCCCCACATCACGGCGGAGCAGCAGGAACGAGTGGTGATCGCCTTGGAGCGAGCCATCGGCCGAAGCCGATCGAGGAACGTTGCTGCGCTATGAGGATCATCGTCTGCCCCCATGACATGGGTATGGGAGGAAGCCAGATCAACGCGATAGACCTGGCGGCCGGGATGCAGGACCGAGGACACGAGGTCATGCTGTACTGCGAGCCCGGAAGGCTGGTCGGGGTGGCGGAAGCGCGCGGACTGGACTGGGCCCCGTCGCCCAGCGGGCTGCGGCTGTCAGGCGCCTGGGCCACGGGGCTCGTCCGATGGGTACGATCGTGGCGAGCCGACCTCGTGCACACTTACGAATGGGCACCCTCCCTCGGCGCCTCCTTCGGTGCGCATGGGGTGCTGGGGGTGCCACAGGTCATGACTGTGCTGTCCATGGACATTCCCCGTTTCCTGCCCCGGCACCTCGACCTGGTCGTCGGCACCCGCCGACTCCTGGATGAGGCCAGGGCCCACCCGTACCGCCATGTCATCGAGCCGCCCATCGATACACACACCGATGCGCCGGGGGGCCGCCGGGACGCGCGCCACCAGTGGGGGATCGCACCCACAGACTTCGTGGTCTCGGTCGTCGGGCGCATGACCCCAGACCTGGGCAAAGACGCGGGCGTCCTCGCGACCATCGACGCCGTCAACCGGCTCGCCGAGACCCATCATCCGGTGGTCCTGATCGCCGCCGGAGACGGTCCCTCTCTGGAATCGGTGCAACGTGCCGCGAGGGGGGTCAACGACCGCCACGGACGCCCAGTGGTCATCGTGCCAGGCAACATGGATGATCCGGCGCCGGCCTATAGAGCGGCGGACGTGGTGGTCGGCATGGGCAGCTCCGTCCTGCGGGGGATGTCCTGCGGCAAGCCCGCCGTGGTCCTCGGGGACCAGGGCTATACCAGGCCGGTCACCCAGCTGACCCTGCCCGAGTTCCGGCAGGAGGGGTTCTACGGGGTCGGTGATGGACACCCGTACACCGTTCGTTCCGCCCTGCAGTTCCTGGCCGAGGAATCAGGGGAGCGGCGTGCCCGGGGTGCCTGGGCCCGGAGCGTGGTGGAGGAGCACTACAGCCTCCTCGGAGCCGTCGGTCGGCTGGAGGAGATCTACCGCGGAGCCATCGCCCGCCGGACCAGCACGGTACGCAAGGCCTCATCCCTGGCCTATTCCGCCGCGGGATTCGGTTCCTTCCTGACCACCAGGAACCGATCCACCAAGAGCGGGGGCGTCGCGGCATGAAAGTCCTCTCACCGCCCAGCCAAGCCAGGACTGAACGGGAGACGACCGTCAGCGCCGGTATCCGCCGCGGCCTGGCCTGGAGCACTGTCAGCAGCATGGTGCTCCGCCTGGGGACGTTCTCAGTGGGCATCTTCCTTGCCCGGATGTTCACCCCGGAGCAATTCGGGCTGTATGCCGTGGTGCTGACGGTGCAGACGGTGATGATGACCCTGGCGGACTTCGGGCTGAGCTCGGACCTGATCCGCTCCGCCAACCACCGAGCCAAAGCGCCCACCGTGGCCACCATGGGAGTGCTCATCTCGGCGGTCCTCACGGGGGGCATGGCCGCCGGGTCAAGCTGGCTGGCAGAGGTGCTGGGCGCACCCGGAACGGGACCGGTACTCGCGGTGATGTCACTGACCCTGGTGATCGCCGGTATCGGCGTGGTTCCCTATGCCACCCTGCAGAGGACCTTCCGGCAGAAACAGGTCTTCGTCATCGCGGTGGTCGACTTCGTCGTCGGCACGGTCCTGTTGGTGGCGTTGGTGCTCGGCGGCTGGGGAGTTATGGCCCTCGCGGTGTCCCGCGTGATCGCCCAGCTCGTGGCCGTCGTCCTGCAGTTCATCTTGTCGGGGGAACGTCCCCGCTACGGATTCGACCGGTCCCTCGCCAAGGGCGTCTGGCTCTTCGGGTTGCCGGTGGCCGGCGCCAACCTGCTGTCCTGGGTGCTGCTCGGTGCCGACAAGGTCCTCGTCTCCTCCCTGGCAGGTGCCACCGTGCTCGGGTTTTACTTCCTGGCGTTCAACATCTCCAACTGGCCGATGAGCGTGCTCGGCCAAGTCGTCCGCTCGGTCTCCCTCCCGGCCTTCTCGCGGGTCGCCTCGGGTCACAAGGACCGCTCGTTGGCCACCGCGCTGGCCCCGGTGTGGGCCGTCTCGGTGTTGGTGGGCAGCATGCTGGTGTTCTTGGCAGGGCCGGTCATCGAGTTGGTCTACGGCGGCCGCTGGTTGGCCGCGGTGCCCCTGCTGATGGTGCTGGCAGCCTTCGGGGCACTGCGCACCGTCCTTGACCTGTCCACCTCCTACCTGCTGGCTCGCGGCGAGTCCGGCCGGGTGCTGCGATTGCAGATCGCCTGGATGGTAGTGCTGCTGCCCTTGCTGGTGGCCGGCACCCTCACTGGCAGCGGTGCCGGTGCCGCCCTGGGGCATGTGGTGTCCAGCGTCGTCCTGCTCGCGTTGTACGCCCGCTCCCTGGCCGTCGTCGGGGTGGACATCGTTGCCGTCTGGGCCGTGTTCTGGCCGCCGCTGGTGGCCGTCATTCCAGCAGCCCTCGCCACCTGGCTCGTCGCGTTGGCCGGGCCGAATCCCCTGGTGGACCTGCTGGCCGGAGGCGCGGCCGGCACCGTCGTCTACGGGATGGTCCTGTTCCGGTGGATGCGCCAACGGATCTCGGAAGCGCGCCTTCTGGGGGCGGACGAGGTTCTCGAAGAGGAACCCGCCACGGCCGTCGCCACCGCGCAGCCGGTCAACGCGAAGAGCACTGACCCTGTCATCCAGCACCCTGCAACCACATCGGAGGCCACCCCTTGAGCTCTGAGACCGCTGTGTACTACCACCGCACCCTCACCCTGCCCACGGCCCGGAATGCCGTCGTCCGCCCCAGCACTGGACGCGGCGCCCTGGCCGTCCCTGCCGAGATCACCACCGGCATCGGAACGGTGAGGGACCGGACTGGGACCGCGGTGGGGAACGGCACGGATGCGTCCGTGCCGTTGGCCACCGTCACGGTGGTGATCCCCTGCTTCAACTATGGCCGATTCCTGCATGGGGCCATCACCAGCGTGCTGTCGCAAGACGGGGTCGAGGTGGACGTGGTGGTCGTGGACGACTGCTCCACGGATGACAGCGTCCTGGTCGCCGAGGAACTCGCTGCCGCGGACGGGCGTGTCCAGGTGGTACGTCACGTGAGGAACGGGGGCGCCGTGCAGACCTTCAATGACGGTTTGGCGGAGGCGAGCGGGGAATTCGTGGTGCGGCTGGACGCTGACGACCTGCTGACCCCGGGTTCGCTGGCCCGGGCCGTCCGCCTGGCCCGCCGGTTTCCCTCCGTGGGCCTGGTGTACGGCCACCCGGTGCACTTCACGGACGGACAGCAACTGCCCCCGGCCCGGGACCGGGCCACCTCATGGACGGTGTGGCCCGGAGCCAGTTGGGTGCAGGAGCGTTGTGCGGACGGTCGCAATGTCATCACCTCGGCGGAGGTGCTGATGCGCCGCTCCGTGGTGGATCGCGTGGGAGGCCAGCGGGACCTGGCCCACACTCACGACATGGAGATGTGGCTCCG
The DNA here is from genome assembly GCF_032154715.1 of Citricoccus sp. Taxonomy (GTDB): domain Bacteria; phylum Actinomycetota; class Actinomycetes; order Actinomycetales; family Micrococcaceae; genus Citricoccus. The sequence continues at coordinate 98,430 of NZ_JALDXU010000001.1, forward strand.
GCTGGCCTCGTTCAGTGATGTCGGGTACGTCCACGGGGCGGACCAGGCATGGCACCGGGATCACCCGGCCAGTCTTTCCGCCCGTGAGGTGGACATCGCCGTGGACCTGGCAGAACGGCGGCTGGCTTTCAGCACGCTTTTCTCAGGTGCCGTCGGCAGTCTTCCCTGGGCCGCTGAGGCGTGCCGGACGGTGAGCGACCGGTTGGACCGGGAAACCCTGCAATTGCTCTCACACGAGGTGGACGCCAACGGGGGGACCTCTCCGGTGTTCGCCCGCCTCCTCGAACTGGAGCTGACCCCCACCCGCCGGAACCTGACCTCGCGTGATCGCATCCTGCGCCGCGCGGCACGCTCCCGCGGTCCAGCGGACCGCGCGATGTCCCTGGGCCGCCGGGCGACCGCCCGGTTCCGACGGGTACGGGAGTTCCGCACCTGGCACCAGAACGGGGTGTACTCCAGATGAGCACAAGTACGGTCATCAGGACCCTGGGCGAACGGATCCAGCGGGACGGCTGGGCCAGCGCAGTACGGTCTGCCTCCCGGAAGGCCGGCGAACTCGCCGGCCGTCGTCTGGCCTGGGACGAGCCCTCGCTGCCCTTGGCAGCGGAGGACATCTACGACGCCGGCCCGGTCCCCGCCCAGCCGGGACGCAGGGTGGACCGGCTGCGAGTGGGGATCGTCTGCTTCCCTCCCAGCGCCGGTTCCGGAGGGCATACGACCCTGTTCCGGATGGTCCGCGCCCTCGAGGACCGAGGACATCACTGCACCCTGGTGTTCTACGACCCCCTGGCGGGGGGCGTGGGCCGTCACGAGCCGGTGATCCGCCGTGCCTGGCCGGACTTGGAAGCGGACATCGCCAGTGTGGGCGACGGCTTCGGCGGCTACGACGCCGTGGTGGCCAGCTCCTGGGAGACCGCCCACGTGGTCGCCAGCAGGAACCGGACGGCGATCGGCTTCTACTTCATCCAGGACTACGAGCCCTTCTTCTTCCCCCATGGGTATCTGTACGACCTGGCGGAGTCCAGCTACACCCTCGGCTTGCAGAACATCGCGCTGGGCGGCATGGTGGCGACCGAGATGCGCCGCCAGCGGGACCTGGAACCGGCCCTGCTGGTGCCGTTCGGCTGCGATACCTCCACCTACCGGTTGCTGGAATCCCCAGAACCCCGGCACGGCATCGTCTACTACGCCAAGAGGACCGTGGACCGCCGGGGCTATCTGTTGGCCAAGGAGACCTTGGAGCGCTTCCACCAACTGTGCCCGGACCAGCCGATCCACATCGTCGGGGACAAGGTGCGCGGTTGGAACATCCCCGTGGAGCAGCACGGATCCGTTCCCCCCGCCGCACTGAACCAGTTGTACAACCGCACCATCGCCTCCCTGGCCATGTCCTTCACCAATGTGTCGCTGGTTCCCGGCGAACTGCTGGCCGCGGGCAATGTCCCGGTCCTCAACGACCTGCCCGGGCCTCGTCTTGACCTGGACTCGCCCGACGCCGTGTGGGCCCCAGGACGTCCGGACGCCCTGGCCTCAGCGCTCGCCGAGGTGGTGTGGGCTGACGCTGCGAACATCGTCAGTCGCGCTCGGCGCCTGGCTCAACGTCCGCGACCGTCCTGGGAGGTGTCCCAGTCCATGACCGCGGATTTCATCGAGGACACCGTGCGGCGCGGCACAGTCCCGGCTCCCGGTGAGTACCGACCGCAATCAGAGACTGCCCGGACGCCGAGTGGTCGGGCAGGACTCCGTACCCCTGGAAGGAATCCATCATGACCTCCATGGCCGTCATCACCCCCTCATTTCGTCCGGACCTGGCCGGATTCCGCAGACTCCATGCCTCGGTCCGTCGCTATACGGACGCTGGCGTGAAGCACCATGTGATCGTCCCCGGTCGGGACGCACGCCTGTTCCGAGACATCGGAAGCGATCGCCTGGAGGTCTGGACCTATCAGGACGTGCTACCAGCCGGTGTGACAGCTACCGACCGGCTCGCCGTGGCGACGAGGAGGGTCCCCGGTCTGCCGGCGTCGTTCAACTGCGCCGCGATCAATGGGCGACGGCCGTGGAAGCCGGTGCGCGGCTGGGTGCTGCAGCAGATCGTCAAGATGTGCATGGTCGATCACGTGACAGCAGAAGTCCTGGTCAACATCGACTCGGACGTCGTCCTGGTCCGGCATCTCGCTCCGGAAAAGCTGGTCCGGGACGGGACCGTCCGCCTCTATACCCTGAAGAACTCCATCGGCCCGGAGATGCGGCACTATCGGTGGGCTGAGACCGCCCACGAACTGCTGGGACTTCCCTGGACCCTCGAGGACAGCTACCCGGATCACATCGCCGGCCTGGTGTCCTGGGATCCTCGTCTGCTGCGCGCCTGCCTGGACCGGGTCGAAGAAGTGTCCGGGGGTCCCTGGGCCCAGGCGATCGCGGAGCGGCTGCGGTTCAGCGAGGACATCCTCTACGGCACCTACGTCCGCGCCTTCGGGTCCGAGCCGGACCTGCGCTTCCAGCGGGACACGACCCTGTGCCACAGCTACTGGGAAACCGAGGCCATGGGCGCTGACCAGGTGGAGCGCTTCGTCGCCGGGTTCAAGGACGAGGACTGCGCCGTCCACATCCAGTCCAACACGGATACGGAAGATCGGGTCTTCAGCGCCGTCGTCGAGCGACTGAGCGGAGCATCACCACGATGACCGCGCTCAGCATGGCCCCTGCACCACCTGACCACCTGGCAACTCGCCCCACAGGCGGACCTCTGGTGCTGCGCTGGACGATGTTCCTGGTGGTGGCATTCCCCGCCTATCTGGTCCTGGAACCGGCGGGAGCCTCCGGTGGGGTTGCCCAGTTGCTGGGCCTCGTCCTACTGGGCCTCTGGCTGGTATCGGCGGTGTTCGGTCGGTTCTCACTCTGGGAGTTCCGGCATCCGGCGCGTGTGGGCATGATGGTCTGGCTCCTGGTCTCGCTGCTGAGCTACGCCTCGCTGATGGCCGGAATGAGCGGGACCTCGACGGTGGTGGAAAGGGCGTCGGCTGACCGATGGCTGCTGTTGTTGTTGGCCGGAATCGGCCTGACCCTGTCCATCACCCAGTGCCTGCTGACCCGCGAGGACGTCCGGAGGGCAGTGGGCTGGATGCTGGCCGGGGCCAGCGTGTCCGGCCTGGTGGCGGCCTTGCAGTTCACGACTCTGACGAATCCTGTCGACTGGATTGCCACGTTCCTGCCCGGATTCCAGGACAACGGGTCAGGCACGCCGTTCCAGCCCCGCGGGGCTTTCACCCGGGTGGCCGGCATGACCATGCATCCCATCGAGCTGGGCGTCGTGAGCAGCATGATGCTGCCCCTGTCGATCTGGTGGGGGCTGTTCTCCACCTGGTCCAAGGCCTGGCGGCGATGGGTCCCGGCCGTCATGTTGGCGTTCTGTTGCGTGGCCACCGTCTCCAGATCGGCCATGCTGGGCCTGATTGTCAGCGCCGCGGTGATGATTCCGTACCTTCCCCGTACCGCGCGACGGTGGGCCCTGGTGGCGGCCCCGACGTTCCTGATGGTGCTGTTCGTGGCCATCCCGGGGATGGTGTCCACGCTTTTCGGCACCGCCACCGCGGGCAGCTCGGACCCGTCCATCACGGCCAGGACCGATGACTACCCACTGGCGTGGACGCTCTTGGTCCAGCGGCCGGTCTTCGGCCACGGGCCCGGAAGCTGGATGCCCATCAACGCCATGGACATCTTCGACAACGAATACCTCCTGACGGCCGTCACCATGGGCGTCGTGGGATTGGCCGGACTGGTGATCTACCTGTTGGTGCCCGCGCTGGCGTCGATGCTGGCGGCCCGGTACGCCCCGGACCCCGAGCTGCGGCTGCTGGCGGGGAGCGTTGCCGCTGCCATGTGCGTGGCCCTGGTCTCCTCGGCCGCATTCGATTCGATGTCCTTCAAGACCTTTGCCCTGCTGGTGCCGATCTTCGTCGGCCTGGCGGGCACCGTATGGCTCCTTGTCCTGCAACACCTCAATCAGACCCCGGGGATCGCACGGTCCACTGGAAACCACAGCAAACAGCAAGGAATACGGAGGTAGATCATGGATCCGCTGACAGTTCTCAAGACCATGTGGACGCACAAATGGGTCACCATCCCCCTGGTGTTGCTCACGGTGGTGGCCTGCGCCTATGGAATGCTGTGGGCTCCGCGGAGCTATGAGTCCAGGGCGACCTTCGCGCTGGCCATGCCGTCAGTGCCCAGCGAAGAACAATTGCAGGACGATCCGGAGCTCGCGGCCAAGAATGCGGACAACCCGTACCTGCGGTGGCGCGACACCTCACTGCTGGCTCAGGTGGTGATCGCGAGGGTCAACTCCACGGAGGTGGGCGAGAAACTCGAGGAACGGGGCCTGGCCTCCGATTTCGAGTTGATGCCTCCGGACGGGACCTCCTCCGGCATGATGAACCTCACCGTGGAGGGGCCATCGCCCGAGATAACCACGGAGACCGTGACCTTCTTGAGTGAGGAATTCACCCGCATCATGCGTGATGTGCAGAAGGTCAACCAGGCCGATGACCTGTACCTGATCGAGGCGCTGCCCATCAGCGGCCCGGCACCGGCGCAGGAAGTGTTCTCCAGTCGCCTCCGGTTCACCGCGATCCTGGGCGTCGTCGGGATGGTGCTCCTTTTCGGCGCGGTCTCGCTGGCGGAATCGATTGCGGCGAGCCGCCGCCGGACCCGGTCCGCCGCTGCCGCATCTGCGGCCGGACGTCATGAAGTCCCGGCGTCCGGCTCCGTCAGCGAGCCGGTCAGCGGGCAGCGGGTGGAGGCTCGTTCCACCACGGCGCGACGCTCAACGCGGAGCGGTGCGACCGGCTCCTCTGCCAGCAGCATGAGCGATGGCGCCGCTGATGGCCAGCCCATCGATGCAGTCCCGGGCTACAACACTCGTCGAAAGGATCGAGTCCTGGAGGACGCCATCACGGTTCCGCACATCGTCGGCCGCTAGATGTACTCGGCCAAAAGACGGATGAGGGCCACAGCCACGGCGACGGCCCTCATCATCGTGGTCTCGGCGTGCCTTCCCGCCACTTCAGAGCCGGGTACCGGATCCAGCACTGCCCGCCGTCTGCACGTGCCGGAGGGAATTGCGCTGGTGGAGCCCGACGGCGGCACAGAGTTCTTCACGAGATTCGAGAACGGACTGCCGTCCGGTCCGGAGTATTTCCCGCTCGGCCTCTGGCTCGGATCCGTGACCTCCTCCGAGGAGGCGCTCCAGGAACGGCAGCTTGGCCTGAACCTGTATGTGGACCTTTCCGTGGATTCCAGACTGGGATTCCTGGGCGACGGCCAGTACGCGCTGACGTCATGGCCTGATTCGGCTGCGCAGGGGGCCGTTCTGGGGGACGAGGTGGACATGTGGGCGGGCCCCGGCCACGGCGCGTGGACCGGAAACTTTCCCGGCCAAGGCGAGATATGCGCCGTTCCGGGAACCGCCTGTGGATACTCGGTGCAGGACGATCTAGCGGCGAATGTCGCCTCACCCACCATGACCTATTCCAATCTCGGCAAGGGCGTGACGTTCTGGCAGACGGACGCGGAGGCAGCCGGTTTCGTCAACGGCGCCCATGATGTGGTGTCTGCAGACAACTACTGGTTCACGGACCCGAACATCTGTGGTGCCCAGGAAGGTGGGGCCATGCTGGCGGAGCCCCGGGTGCTGGACGATGAGGAGTGCCGCCTGCCCGCCAACTACGGGTGGACGGTGGACCGGGTTCGGTCTCTGGTGGATCCGCGGGGTTCGAAGCCGGTCTGGGCGTTCGTGGAGGTGGGGCAGCCCTCGGACCTCGGCACCCTGCGGCCGCCTGAAGTTCCGCAGATCCGTGCAGCGGTCTGGTCGAGTCTGGTCCATGGAGCCCGGGGCATCGTGTACTTCGGCCACAGCTTCGGTGGACCGTGTCCGAGCTTTCACGTGCTGCGCGACTGCGGTGACGATCTCGCCGACGGGATCGCGGAGATCAACTCTGGTGTGGCCGACTTGGCTCCGGTGCTCAACGCTCCCTCCCTGCAAGGCGCACTCACTGTGGAGGGTGCTGCTGACGCCGTGGTGAAGGCCCACGACGGTGATCTCTACGTCCTGGCCACCGCGGCCTCGCCGGCGCCGGGGGAAGTGTCCTTCCACCTGGACTGTGTTCGGCCCAGAGGCCGAGGCGAGAATGGAGCGGACACCGTTCCTGGAGACGCCACCGTGTTGGGGGAGGGGCGCACCGTTTCCGTGCGCTCAGGCCGTTTCACTGATACCTTCGCCGATGGCAACGCCGTCCATCTCTATCGGTTCATCGGCAACGATTGTGGACTGTGAACGCCCACCTCAGCGGGGCAGTCTTTCGGGGCGCCGGCTGCTGTCGTCCCGCTCCCAGAGGGGCCTGGTCTCTGTGCCCCGCCTGCGGTAGAGCCGCGGGGCGGCGGCCAGCCCGGTGTAGGACAGGGCGTCGACGACGCTCAGTGGCCCACGCACGGAGCGGAACAACTCCCAGGCGGTGGACGAAGCCGTGGAGGCCGGCGTCGCCGTTGGCCGGTCGTCTGAGTCAGCGGCACCGTCCACCGGACTCACGCCGTGGTGTCCGAGACGCGGAGCCACCGCGGAATTCGCGCTCTTCTCGCGCAACTCGGCCGGCCCACGGGTGTTGCGCCGAAGGATTTTCATCAAGGAGCGCACGTCCTTGGGTGTCCGCACCTGGACCGGAGGGGCGGGAACGACCATCTTCTGTTCGGCGGAGAAGACCTGGTCCACGAAGTAGTCGTCTGCCGTCACGTTCGGGAACTCCCCGAACCGCGCGTGCCCCTCCTCGGTCAGGGCGAACACTCCAGCGCCCCAGAGGGCCTGCCGGGTGCTGGGCAGGCGGCGCCGCGCCCGGTAGTAGGCACGGACCGGCCAGGTGGCACCGCTGACGTCGTAGCGGAACTCCGGCCGGGCCGCGAGAACGTGGCCGTGGAGCCGTTCCAGGACCTTGCGCAGGGCCGTCGGGCTGATCTCCGTGTCCGCGTCCAGGTAGACCCGGGGCCATTGCGTCGCCACCGCGTCACCGGCATTCATGGCAGCGGTCTTCGAGGGCACGGGGCAGTCCAGGACCTGCACTCCGGGCACCGCGGCCGCCAGCTCGGCCGTCTCGTCGGTGCATCCGTTGCAGACCACGATGACCTCCACCCGGCCGGTCCTCAGGACGGGGTCCAGTGAGGTCAGCGTCCGCTGGATGACGGCGGCCTCGTTGTGGGCCGGGATGATCACCGAGCCGCGAGGGAAATCGGTCAGGACGTTGGCGGGGTAGGGCGTGGCCGTCGGTCCCGGGAGCTCGTCCCAGCGGGCTTCGTCGGAGACGGTGCCCAGGATGCCCCTCCGGTCGTCGCGGTGAGAGCGCAGGGCTTCGTGGAGGATCACCTGGGTCCGGTACATCGATGCCACCGGTTCGGGATGGTGTTTGCGGATGTAGCGCACGCGGTTGACGGCCATCAGGGCGTTGAGGCGAGCCGAGGAGCCGGACCCCGAGCCGGAGTGCATCATCACGGCGGAGGGCTCGTACCAGATCGTCGCCCCAAGGTCCCGGGCCCGCCGGAAGTAGTCGGTCTCCTCCGAGTAGAGGAAGAACCGCTCATCCCAATCGCCCAGGCGCACGGCGGTGCCGATCCCGATCATCAGTGCGGCCCCAGTGGCCCACTCGATCTCATGGCCGAACTGGTAGCTCTCCGGCGCAGCGTCGATCTCGGCGAGCTGGGGAGGACGCTGCGGCCAGAAGGAACCGAACACGGCATCACCGAACGCTCGGCTGACCTGGGGTTCCCGGCGCAACGACAGCTGGGTGACGCCGTCGCCGTCGACGAGCCGCGGCACCACCAGGTCGGCCGCCCCGGAGCGGATCTCGGTCAGCAGCCGAGAGATCGCCCCGGGACGGATCTCGAGGTCCGGGTTCAGGACCAGGATGGCCTCGGCGTCCCCGACGGCTCCCTGGCCCCGGTTGATGCCAGCCGCATAGCCCAGGTTGCCTCCGGTCGGTACCACGACGACGTCAGGTTGGGCCGAGAGCAACTCCACCGTGCGGTCGGAGGAGTCGTTGTCCGCGACGATCACGCGCAGGCGGACGTCGCCGGCCTCGCGGCGCAGACTGGAGATGAACCGCTCGATGTCGGCCTCACTGTTGTAGGTCACGGTGATCACGGCGACCTCCGCATGGCGCCCGGGCGACACGAACGAACCGGCCTGACGAGGGAATCCGGTGGTCTCGGGAGGCACCCGTGGCACGAGCGAGGAGGCGGTCCGCACTGGATCGAGATCCGCCGCGTCGGTGCCGTCCGGGGGGAGCAGGACACTGTTCCGGCGCATCTGGACCAGGCCCGGCGGGTCGTCCAGCAGGTAGCGTTTCGCCAGCCGCCGAGGTTCCCGGGCCAGCCGCCACGCCCATTCCAGCCCGTGGTCGCTGGCGAGGCGGGGGGCCCGTTGGATGGCGTCGGCCAGGAAGTCCACCACGGCACCGAAGGCCAGCAGGACGTTGGCGCCCGTGGCCGGACCGTAACGGGAGATCCAGAGTTCCTGCCGCGGCTTGCCCAGTCCGACGATGAGGAGCTGCACGCCGGCGTCGGCGATGGATGCGGCCAGGTCGAGAGACTTCTCCTCGTCAGCGAGGTCGCTGCGGTCCGGAGACCACATGCCGGCGACCACCAGCCCCGGCCTGGTCCTGACCAGTTGGCGGGACAGCAACCGCTGGACCAGGTAGGAGCCACCCAGGAAGCCCACGGTGATGCCGGCCTCGTCGGCAGCATCCAGGAGTGGGCCGATCAGATCGCTGCCGGCCAGGCGCGGCCACTCGCGGCCCGTCAGCCGGTTGGCCTGGGCCACCAGCGGCGCGCCGTCCAGCAGCGTGAGCCAGTCCAGCCGACGGGCGGTTCCGCGGTCGTCCGTCAAGGTGGGGCAGAGGGAATCACCCAGGGTTCGGCGCCACCTGCCGTCCTGGCCGAACTGGACGATGTGGTCCAGGTTCGCCGAGACCACGGACAGGGGAGGTGCGTACCGGTCCTCTGCCCCCACGGGACGGTCGGCGAGGGCCGGTTGGCCGGCCCGCTCCGTGATCGTGTGGACCGCGCTCTGTTCGTCCATCAGATCCACCACGATTCCGGCCAGGTCGACTCGGGTGTGCAGACGGGGATGGAGTCCGATCATGGTCTGTTCCTCCTGGAAGCCCGGTGGCGTGCCACCTGGATGATGCGGAAAAGGAGCACGCCGGCCAGGGCGCCGGCGGAATTGCACACGAGGTCACGCCATGTGGCACTGCGTTCGGTGAGCAGGAAGAGCTGGATGAGCTCGATCCCGGCGGACAACGCCGTGACGCTCAGCCAGATCGACCAGTCCGGCAACCCGGATCTCAGGCGCTGAGTCATCCCGGTCCTGCGCTGCCGGGACGCGCCGGCCCACCGCCCCAGCAGGGCAGCCAGCAGAAAGCCCACAGGGACGAAGGCCAGGACGTTGGCTGCGGCCTCGATGTGCCCGAATCGCAGGCCGGGCACCACGGCCAGGTCATTGGCGAGCAGGGCGAGTGCGTCGGCCAGCTGGGGGAGGCCCGTGCCACTGAGTCGGACGGTCAGGACGAGCGCGGACAGCGGCACCAGGTAGGCCACCAGAAGCCATCCGGCCCAGTGACGCCGGGCCGTGGGGTGGGATGGCAGATCCATGGACGTGGGGGAGGTGGTCAGGGTCATCAGGATCGTTCCAGTCCGGATTCGGTCTCCCGATACAGCTGCCCTGTCGCCGGACAGCGCCACCCCGGTCCGTGTGCGTTCAGGGGCCGGCCGGCCTCGCCGACCCATCCGACCTGGCGGGCGGGGACCCCGACGACGATGGCATGGTCCGGCACATCCCGAGTGACCACGGCTCCGGCGGCCACCGTGGCCCACGCGCCGATGGTGACGGGGGCGATGCACACGGCGCGGGCGCCGATCGAGGCACCGGTGCCGATGGTGACCCCCACCTCCACCCAGTCGTCGGCTGACTTGAGGCTGCCGTCCGTATTCACGGCGCGGGGGAACTCATCGTTGGTCAGCACGGCGGCGGGGCCGATGAAGACTCCGTCCGCCAGTCGTGCCGGCTCGTAGACGAGGGCGTAGTTCTGCACCTTGCAGTTGCGGCCGAGCACCACGTCCGGCCCGATGTAGGCCCCCCGGCCGATGGTGCACCCCGGTCCGAGGACGGCGCCCTCGCGGATCTGGGCCAGGTGCCAGACCGTCGAGTCGTGACCCACCTGGGCTCCCGGATCCACATCGGCCGACGGCAGGATGCGGGCGGCTGCGGACGAGACGCGCAGCGGGTCGGTGTTCAGGACGGTCATCACGTGCTCCCAGACGGTGGCAGGTTCCCAAGGCGATCGGCCGGATGCCCTGCGGGGGATCACAGGGTGGGCCGTGGGTCTCAACGTAGGGCCGGATTTCTGTGCCGGGCAACGGCAATCCCCGTCATCCGGGTGAATCGCGCGGTAATCGAGTAGCGCTCCGGCCGGGGCACGTAGGGCGGTGGGTGGCGGCCCACGCAGACCACGTGGGGACCGCTCCGGTCACGGCCCACGGTGAGGATGAACCACTCTGGGCCGGGCGGGACAACCCCCATAGTCTGGCGGCAGAACCCGATCAGCGCCCTCCATCGGTGCTCGTCACCAGCACACCCCAGCACCACCCCTCAGTAGCCCTTCACGGGCACCCGGAACCACGCCAGGAGTCCCCATGACCGTCCGCAGATGGGCCGCCGCAGCAGCTGCCGTGGTGGCCCTGGCCCTGATCGCCGTGCTGGCCGTCCACCTCACGCAGCAAGCCCGCCCCGTCGCGGACGGATACAAGGGCCATCCGGCCTCGCCGACGCCGACGACCGCATCCCCCGCCGTCCCCAGCCCCGGACCGGCTGGGCCGGCAGGGCCAACGGGTGCCGCGCCGTCCGGAGAGCCGGCGGGTGCAGACCCAGATGCAGGTGCCGACGCTGGTCCAGGAACGGGAACCGCCGGCTCGCCAGCCCCCACCGGCGTGGCCGGAGCCCACCCCACGTGGGACCCGGCCGCGGGGGCGCCAGCGGGCGCCGATCAGGAGCCCAAGGTGCCGAACGGCGAGGGCACGGAACCGTACCGGCTGCCGTCCGCCGCCCCCCGGGAGCCGGCCCTCACCGAGGTGCCGGCGGCCGGCGTCGCCGATCACGAGCTGGTGGCCGGCTTCCCGGACCACGTGGTGCCGGTGCCGGACGGCTCGGAGGTCCAGTCATCCTCCGTGTCCCCACAGGGCCAGCGCGTGCTGGTCGGCCTGCACGTGCTCAGCGATGACGATCCACACGACCTCCTGGACTTCTACGCCCGGCGCTGCGAGGACCTGGGCTGGCCCGTCACGCGAACGCCGGCGCCGGACGGGGCACCGCAGATGCAGTGCGGGTTCGGCCCGGACTCCCTGACGGTCACAGCGCCCACGCTGCCCACCGGGCGCGTCGACCTCTCGGCCAGCGGCGCCTTCGTCGTCGACGCCGGGTAATCCACACCAGCACTCCGAAGGGGCTGACCCATGTACCTCTCCCTGGCCGACCGGCCCCGCTCCGGCCCCGGTCCTGACCCTGCGGACTCCGGCCCGCGCTCCGGAAGCCGCTCCGGCCGGACCGCCGCCTTCCGGGTGGCCCCGACCGTCGTCGCCCTGGGGATGGTCAGCCTGCTGACGGATGTCTCCTCCGAATCCGTCGCGGCGGTCCTGCCGCTCTACGTCACCGGCGCGTTGGGGCTGTCCATGGTGGCCTACGGGTTCCTCGAGGGGCTCCACCAGGGTGTGAGCGCGGTGGTGCGGATCGCCGCCGGGTACGCCGCAGACCGGACCGACCGGCCCAAGGCCATCGCGGTGGCCGGCTACGGCCTCTCCATGCTCACGCGGGCGGGACTGCTGGTGGTGCAGGGCTTCGTGGGCATCGCCGTGCTGGTGGGGATCGATCGGATCGGCAAGGGCATCCGCACCGCCCCGCGCGACGCCATGATCCAGGAGGTCTCGCAGCCCGAGCACCTCGCGCGCTCCTTCGGCGTCCACCGCATGCTGGACACCATCGGCGCCACCATCGGCCCACTGCTGGCCTTCGTGGTGCTGCTGCTGGTCCCCGAGGGCTACCGCGTGGTCTTCGCCGTCTCCCTCGCAGCCGCCCTGGTCGGCGTGGCGGCCCTGATCCTCTTCGTCCCCAACGTCCGGTTCAGCAGAACCACCACCAGCTCCTCCTCCACCACGACGCCGGCCGCACCGGTCCCGGCGGCCGCGGAGACCCCGCCCGTGGTCCGGTCCGGTGAACCCCGGTCCCGCACGCGCCGGTCCCGCGACCTCCGCTCCCTCGCCCTCCGTGCTCGAACGGCCCGGCGCCCGCGCTGGCGCACCCTGGACGGTCCCCTCAAGCGGCTCCTGGTGGCTGCGGGCATCCTCGGCCTGCTTACCGTGGGGGACGGGTTCATCTACCTGGCCATCATGTCCCACGGCCACCTCGATCCACTGTGGTTCCCCCTGCTGTTCGTCGGCACCAACGGGGTCTTCCTGCTGCTTGCCATCCCGGTGGGCCGGATCGCCGACCGGACCTCCCGTGCAGCGGTCCTGGTCGGTGGGCACCTGTTCCTGGCCGGGGCCTACCTGGCGGCGGCGATGGGCGGGAGCTGGATCGCGCTCGGGATGGCTCTGGTGATGCTGGGGATCTTCTATGCCGCCACGGACGGTGTCCTGGCCGCGCTCGCCGGCCAGTTGTCCCCGCAGGGCCGGACGGCCACGGGCATCGGGGCCGCCCAGACCGTCGTCGCGGTCACCCGGCTCGTGGCCTCCACCGGTTTCGGGGCGCTGTGGGTGCTGTTCGGTGCCGTGCCCACGATGGTGGGCGCCGCCGTCGTGCTGGTGGTGGTGTTGCCCCTGGCGTGGTGGCTGGTGGTCCGCCGGTGAAGCCGGTGCGGGAACGGCCAGTGGCGCGGGGCGGGCTGTCCCGGCGCGCGCGGTGGTGGGTGCTGGCAGGCGTGGCCGCCGTCTCCCTCAGTGCCGTGGGCGTCTACGGTGTCCAGGCCCTGGAGGACCATCGGGCGCGGACCACGGGGACCTCGGCCGCGGAACTCGCGCTCGCCCTGCCGGACGGTCCGCACGTCACGTTCCGGAACACGGCCTCCGGCGAGGGGTACGGCAAGGTGTCCTCGGTGGCCCTGGCCGATCCGGGCGGGGCCCGGCAGGTCAGTGGCCAGGCCTGCGACCGGGTGGACGTGGCGGGGGAGTACCTGTCCTGCCTGCGGACCTTGCGCGGGGTGCCCACCACCTTCGAGACGCAGGTCTACGACTCCGGGCAGGGCCTCAGCGGCAGCCCGGTGACCACGTGGCCGTTGGCCGGGATCCCCAGCCGGACCCGGGTGTCCGACGACGGCCTGGTCGCCACCACCGCCTTCGTCACCGGGCACTCCTACGCCGCGGACTCCTTCTCCACCGAAACCACCGTGAGGGGAGCCGGGGGTCCGGACGGCCGGGACTACGGGAACCTGCAGGACTTCGGGATCTCCGTGGACGGTGCACCGCTGACCGCGATCGACCGCAATGTGTGGGGCGTGACCTTCGCCGGTGGGGACCGCTTCTACGCCACCGTGGCCTCGGGCGGGACGACCTGGCTGATGGAGGGAGACTTCGGAGCGCGGACCATGACGTCAGTGGCGACGGACGCCGAATGCCCGTCGGTGTCCCCGGACGGCAGCCGGGTGGCTTTCAAGGTCCGGCGGGACTCCGGTGGGGACCTGGTCGGCGGATCCGGCGTGCACTGGGACGTGGCGGTCCTGGACCTAGCCTCGGGGGAGCGGACCGTGATCGAGCTCGAGCGCGGGATCGACGATCAGCTGGAGTGGCTGGACGGGGACACCCTGCTCTACGGCCTGCCCCGCGAGGACGCCGGCTGGGATGCCGACGTGTTCGCCCTGGAGGCCGAGACTGGTGCCGAACCCGAACTGTTCATCGAGCACGCCTGGTCGCCCTCGGTGGTCCGGTAGCCCACGGTGACCTGTGTCTAGAGTGTTCCAATGACCCTCACGTTCCTCTTCCTGCCCAGCCGCTGCTCGGCCAGTCGGTCTGGCGCCCGGTCGCCGACGCTGTTAAGGACCGAGGCCGGCGCACCATCATCGCGTCGGTGCCAGCTGGGGTTCAGACGGGCGAGGACGTCCTCAACGCCTTCCTCGCGCTCCTGCGCACGAAGACGGACGCCAACGGCCTGCTCCCACCGTGGTCATGCCTGCTCCCCGCGGGTGGCACCATCGACCCGGGGCCTACCTCGCCTTTGGCGACACCTACACCGATGAACGTGATGACGCCGTACGCCGGGGATGGCCCACGAGAACGATGAACGGCGGCCACCTCCACCAGCTTCACGATCCCGAGTCCGTCGCTGACACGATCTTGGCTCTGCTCGGTCAGACCGTCAATGGGACGGGACGCGAGACCTGATGGCCCTATCCCCTTGCGTTGACAGCCGCCGGCGCCGCCCTTTTCACGCCCTGAGCCCGCCCGGCTCACCGCGGCAGTGATGTCGGCCTTCGCCGGACTGGTCTGGGTCTTCAGTTGGACGTGGCTCAGCAGTCGCTTCGAATGATCACCAATCGGATGCACATCCTGCGAGCCGAGCAACGCTGGAGCCAAGCGGAGGTGGCCCGCAGGGCGCATTTTCCCCGTCACCGGGGCAACTAAAATCTCGATCGAGATGATGAAGGAGTGTGCCGGCCGTGGAGCAGGAGAATGTGAGCGCGACTATGGTGGTCGCCGCGTCCGCCGACAGGGTGTTTGCAGTCCTGTCAGATCCGACGATGCACGCGGCGATCGATGGAAGGAATTGGGTTGCCGACGCAACTGGCCGGGTGGTGGAGGCCGTGGATGAGGCGCGCCTGACCGAAGTGGGTCAAATCTTCAGGATGGGCATGAACCACCCGGATCATCCAGAAGGTGACTATCAGACGTTGAACAAAGTCCACGTGCTCGACCCTCCGCGTGCCATCGGTTGGATGACCGGGCACGACCCCGAAGGCAAGGGCCAGCCAGAGTTCGGCGGATGGTTCTGGCGTTACGACCTGGTGCCGGTCAGTCCGACGAGGACCGAGGTGACGCTCACCTACGACTGGGCGGCGGTGCCCCAATCCGTCCACCTGTACCTACAGTTCCCGCCCATCGGGCCCGAACGTCTCGCCGACTCGCTGCATCATCTGGCCAAGCTGGCTGAGCAAGAGTCGCGGTCCTGAACGTTCAGAGGCCGTGGGTCTCGAGACTGGCGGGGCACGCAGCGCGCTACCGGTGAATGATTCCTCTGCGGTAGCACATAACCTGATGAGACGCATGCCTAGTCTGAGGAGAGCTTCCCGAAAATCACGGTATCGGTCCACTCGCCCTTGCTCCACCAATCTTGACGTAGATGCGCTTCCTGACGCATCCCGGCCCTACGTGCGAGCTTGGCCGAGGCCGTATTGCGGGCATCCATCTGTGCCGTGACACGGTGTAGCCGGTAGTGACTGAATGCGAGGTCAAGGACGGCGCAGACGGCTTCGATAGCGAAGCCTTTACCGCCATGGGCTGGATCGAGAACCCAGCCAATCTCTGCGACTCGACGCTCTCGGTCGGTGAACCACAACAGCACATCTCCCATCGGAAGATGCTCTCGCTCAATCACCAGGGAGAGCGATCCGTGTCCACCATCCAAGTCGTCGCGGGGGATTCGTTCAGAGAGTCTTCTGTGGACGTCGTCGAGGCTTGAGGGCTCGTCGAGGAGATACCGAGAAACGTCTGGCCGTGAATAAACGCGGTACAGCCAATCCACGTCAGCTTCGCAATGAGGGCGAAGCGACAGCCGGGGAGTTCGAAGCGGAAAATTGAGCGACGCCATCTCAGTAAGAGTATCTACCTTCGTCACGCAGCACTCCGAAGTCTGCGGCCTCCGAACCTCGTCGTGGGTCCAGCACCAGCCCTGTCATCACCGGGCAAGCCTCCTACTGGACCGAATGGCGACCCGGTAGCCGATCCCCGTTCGGGCGCGACCCATGGCCTATACGCTGCGGCGGTCAAGAGGGGATGACTCCGACGTCCCCCACCGTAGGCTGTGGCCGTGGACCGGAACCGGATCAGTGACCTCGCGCACGCCAACCACCCGATTGCCTCACCGTTGAGCGAGGAGACCGTTGACCGCCTCCTCGCTCTGGCGGTCACCGGTCAGGGCAGCGTGCTCGACCTAGGCTGCGGCGACGGCAGCTGGCTGCTGCGGGCACTGCGCCACAACCCGTCGTTGACCGCGGTCGGAGTCGACCTGTCCGGCGAGGGCTTCGCGCGGGTGCATGAGCAGGCCGAACGGGAGGGCCTCTCGCAGCGCCTCCAGCTCGTGTGCGCCGACGCCCGTGAGTGGGCTGCTCCCGACCTGTTTGACGTCGTCCTCAGCGTGGGTGCGACGCACGCCTTCGGCGGTCTCGAGCCCACGCTGGCAGCGATGGGCCGCCACCTGCGCCCAGACGGCCGCGCACTCGTGGGCGAATGCTTCTGGGAGCAGGCCCCGACCAAGCAAGCCCTAGACCTGCTCGGCGCTGAGCTCGAGGACTACGGCGACATGGCAACCAGCGTGGAAGTCGCGGCTTCGAACGGGTGGGTACCCCTGCAGGGACACGTCAGCACCCTGGCGGAGTGGGACGACTACGAATGGTCCTGGACCGGGGCACTCGCGCGCTGGGCCCTGGACCACCCCGACGATCCCGACAGCGCGCAGGTCATGACCACGTCCGTCGAGCACCGCCGAGCGTGGCTGGAGGGCTACCGTGGAACGCTCGGCTTCATCACCCTGCTGCTGAGACGTCTCCCGCCCACCTGAGGACCTGCACCACGATCGCCGCTACCCAAGATCCGATCGCCGGAGCCGTGGACACCGCATACGTCCGGGTGAGGATCCCTCAGCGGCCTGCGCGATTCGCGGCACGAGCGAAAGGGCGATTAGGGCAACAGCTCCCAGTATTGTCTTCTGGCAGGCATGGCGTGGATCACCATCTGCTCGCCACTTTCAAAGAGCAGCACACCGGTCTCAAGCAAACGAGCCCGGGTGTCGAAGCCAAGACGCAACTCACGATGTGGCCAGTCATCTTCCTCAAGGGGCTGGATCCACTGGCACCAGTCCGCTGCCTGGACCGCGTCCTCGGGCAGCACCCCGTGCTCGAGTGCGCTGGCGTGGACCTTCACGCCGCAAAGTCAGCCAGGGCGCGGCGGATCGCTTCCGAGCGTGACAGTTGCTCTCGCTCGGCCAGCTCATCCAGTGCTGTAATCTCTTCGGCGGTGAGACGCACGGCAACGACTTGCATCGGCTCAGCACCGCGACCGGGACGTCCGCGTCCGCGACGCTTCAATTCCTCGACGTCATAACCCGCTTCGGCTTCGTCTGCCCATTTCTGTATGCGCTCGTCGTTGACCATGAACAAATCGTATAACGAAAATAGTCTGCGTAGTAGAAGAGGAATCCCGACCCGCACCATGAGCGTGCACCGAGCCGCTGAGGTCGTTCCGATTGACGATCCCCTTGCGGGAGGTTAGCGATGCTCTCTATGGCGCGCTTGTTGCAGGACGCGCCCTTGGGCCGGTTGCAGGACGCAGAGTGGTCAAGGAGCGGCTTTCGGTGGGCGCGGAAACAGTCTGCGCGGTGACGCGGAAGCAACTGGCCAGCGGTCGCAAGGCTGTGGCCCTAATAGGCGGCTTCGACGAGCCGGGTCCAGGGGCGGCTGAGAATCTAGTCCTTAGTGCGCCACGAAGGCCTGACACGGCAGGATGCGTCTCGAGGGTCGTGGCGCCGGGTACATTCGGTGCACACCACGGTTTCGAGGCGCCCTGTCCTCGACCACTGATTTGGCCGCTGGATAGTGGCCGCGACGCCCGAGGGAAGACATGAGTGCTGCACCGACCATCACCGAGATCGATGGCGTGGAGGTCCACTGGCGGGCCCTGCCGGGGCGCCTGCGGGCGGACCTGGTCTTCCGCGCCGGTGCTGTGGACGAAGTCTTCCATACGCTGGGCATCGGACACCTGGTGGAGCACCTGGCCTTCTCCGAGGTCGAGGACTTGGACCCGGACGTGAACGGCAGTTCCGGCATTCTCACCACCACCTTCCAAGTGGAAGGGACACCGGAGAAGGTGGCCCATCAGCTCCGGTCTCTGTGCCAGGCGATCTCCGACCTGGCCGAGGGGGCCCTGCCCTCGGCTCGGATCGAGCACGAGAAGAGAATCCTCGCGGCAGAGGGCGACGTCTCGGCGCTGGGGGAACCGGCCGTGGCCGAGGCACTGACGGTCCGCTACGGACTGCGCGGACCGGGACTGGCCGGGCTATCGTCCCGGTTCATCGAGAAGCTGAGCGATGATGAGGTCCGCTCCTTCGCTCGGGAGTACTTCACACGCGGCAACGCCATGCTGGTACTCACGGGCGAACCCCCCGCGGGGTTGGAACTTCCCTTGCCCGAGGGTGCCCGTCACTCCGTTCCAGAGTTCCATCCCGTGCCGCTGGTCTTGCCCGGGGAGTACACCACCGGCGGTGAGGACCTGGTGCTGTCCTTCCAGGTACCGGGGATGACCGCCGCAGTGGACCCAGTGGCTCGGCTGGTGCTCGGGACACTGCGCCGCCGCACCTTCCGCCAGCTACGCCGAGATGCAGGAGTCGTCTACGACATCGATGCCGGCCAGGCGCTACAGCCGCGATCCGGGATTGCGGTGATCATCGTGCGGACCGCACAGTCCTCCCTGTCTCAGGCGGCCGAGGGAATCCTGGGTATCCTGCGCGAACTGCGGGACCACGGCGTGACGGACGCCGACCGGGAGGTGGCCTCCCAGGAGGTCCAGGACCAACTCGAGGACCCCCACCACGAGACCCTCGAGCTCTTCGAGACCGCCGAAGCAGCATTCTTGCAGGCCCCACAACCATCCCCGGAAGACTTGGGGGCAGCCGTGCGCGCAGTGACCGACGAGGACGTGCGAACCTGGCTGGTCCACCTAGACTCCACCCTCGCCGTCGGAGTCCCGGACCAAGACCACGCTGCGGAACCCGAGCCGGGCACCCCGGGCTTGGTCGCACCTGTCATGGGCCCACAGCCAGGTCCGGATGTCACCGGGACGGTCTACCCCGTCAAGCTGCTCGCGCGACTGGCCGGCGTACCCAAGGGACTGAAGCTCATCGTGGGCGAGGACGGCGTGCTGATCACCGACGGTCAATTCCGGCGGTCGCTGGCCTGGGACCAGGTCGCCGCGGTGGAACAGGACGCCTCGGATCCGGACGATGTCCAGACCACCATCGCGGGCCTCAACGGTGAGGTCATCGAAGTGCCCACGGCTGCGCTGAAGGGCGGGGATCGCGCCGTAGAGCAGATCTGCCAGCACGTACCGCAACGACTGCAGATCACCACGCTCCCCAGCGATGACCGTGCCGAGCATTGAGGACAGGGATCAGCTTGAGGAAGCCTCTATCACGGGTCTCACTGATCGCAGCGCTGGGCATCGCGCTGACCGGATGCGGCGAAGATTCCGAGAGCCAGGGCCCGGACACTGAGGACTTCGCCTACGTCACAGACGCGTCCCCGGCAGCGCCCAACGGCGGGGAGGGGACGGAGGGCCCGACAGATATGCCCACGATTGCGGCGATGGACGATGACCGTTTTTGGCAACTCATTGACCAGTCCGGGCCATCGGCCGGCGGCAGCGTCGAGGACCAGACCGGCAACCTGACAACCACCCTGGCGGGCTTGCCGGCCCAGGAAATCGCCGCGTTTGACGTGGCCTTCGCGGCCCACCGGGACGGGCTCTACTCGTGGGATTTGTGGGGCGCGGCGTACCTGTTGATGGGCGGGTGCTCGGATGACTGCTTCTCGGACTTCCGCAACTGGGTCGTCGCCCAGGGCCAGGACTACTTCGAGGCCGTGAGGTCCGACCCCCAGGCCTTGGCCGATGGCCGTCTGAAGGACGCCAGCCAGGTCGCCGAGGCGGAGTTGTTGTCCTACGCCGCCATGGATGCCTACGTGGAGGCCACCGGCCGAGAAATCTTCATGGACTACGCGTCTCATCCGAAACTGGAGATGGCCACGGAGCCCAAAGGACAGGAGTGGGATGAGGACGACGAGGACGCGCTCCGCGCACGCTACCCACGGCTCAGCCCGCTTCCGTACTGGTAGCCAGGAACTGCTCGCAGGGCCGAAGCACCCCTGGCGTTTCGCACGAATGCCTTGGGGCTAACGCTCAGTCGTGTCCGTTTGGGATCCCTCATCGGGATGGAATCGCTCAGCCGTCGAAGAAGAACCCAGTATTTGGTTAGATTCGCGCAAGAAACCCTCGGATCGCTTCCTCGTGATGCTCGCTGAATCGCGCTACCTCAGCGGAGCTTCCGGTAGTGAACCCGTACCCCGCATTCGGTCCAGTCACCCAGCCGTAGTCATTGGCCCGGAGATCTCGACGCCTGACCAGGAAGGTCTCTCCATCAACGATCACGACCTGACTCGTGTCAACACCTTCCACAATCAATTCGGTAGGCACAAGAGTCACCCGCTACCAGCGGGCGTCCCATTCCTTCCGGCCAAGGTCGGCCGGCACGAGGCCCGGGCTTCGTGCACCGATTTGTCCTAGGCGTAGGGTGGAATTCAGACGATAGGAGCACTTCATGAAGAAAATCCTCATGGTACTGACCAGCGTTTCCGAGATCGGCGATACGGGCGAGAAGACCGGCTACAACGTGGCCGAGGCTGCACATCCATGGAAGGTCTTCAAGGATTCCGGGCATTTCGTCGACTTCGCGTCCATCCAGGGCGGTCAGCCCCCGCGCGACGAGGTGGACTCGGAAGATCCCATCCAGGTTGGCTTCACGGAGGACGAGGTTACGCGTGCCGGGCTTTACAACACTGCCCGCGTCGACGTCGTCGATCCCGGTCAGTACGACGCCGTCTACCTCGTGGGAGGCCACGGCACCATGTGGGACTTCCCGGACACCGAAGGTTTGCAGAACCTGGTGGCCAGCGTCTACACCGCCGGCGGCGTGGTGGGCGCGGTCTGCCACGGGCCGGCCGGCCTGTTGAACGTAGAACT
Organism: Citricoccus sp.; assembly: GCF_032154715.1. Classification (GTDB taxonomy): domain Bacteria; phylum Actinomycetota; class Actinomycetes; order Actinomycetales; family Micrococcaceae; genus Citricoccus. The sequence goes on from NZ_JALDXU010000001.1 coordinate 119,517, forward strand.
GGCCAACGGGCTCCGCCTCGTCGAAGGCCGGAGGGTGGCAGCCTTCAGCAACGAGGAGGAGGTTGCCGCAGGGAAGGACAAGGTCATCCCGTTCTTTTTGGCAGACCGGCTTGAGGAACAGGGTGCCACCCACGTCTCCGCGAATGTCTTTGAGGAGAAGGTCGTGGTTGACGACCGGCTGGTGACCGGCCAGAACCCGGCCTCCGCCGCCGGCGTAGCCAAGGAGATGGAGAAGCTCCTTGCGCAGGTCATCCACGAGGAAAAAGCCGAGGAGCAGCACGAGGCAGAGGCTCTGCGCGCCGGGAAGGACGCCGAGAAAAACGCCAAGAAGGCTGCTGCAGAAACGGAGCACTAACGCCTGCGGCGCACTGAAACTGGCCGCCACCTCAACGACGGGGCGCCCGCCAGCCCGCATAGGTGCGTCGGCAATCACACTGTTCGAGGCACCGAACACGTTGTGATCACCTGTCCTGGTCCCGCATTAACCCGGAAGGGCCCCGGAGGACCGTCACGAGGTCTCCGGGACCCGTCCACGGACTTAATCAGTAGTTGGCTGGCGGATCAGAAGCGGGGAAGGATTCCTCGACCTGTTCGTCCAACTCCTGCTCCGTCTCCGGGCCGGTCTTGGACTCCTTGTCCTCCGTGGAGCGGGTCTCCTCGCGGCGCTCCTCTTCGGCAGCAGCCGGGTTGATGGGGTCGGTACTCATGGTGTCCTCCTAAGAATTGGTCGGAGCTTCAGTCTGCACTAGTCGGAAGCGCTTCGTGGTGGGGCCGGCCCGCCGAGCGGCGGCTCTCCTTCATCTCGGCTTCGAACAGGTGGCGTCGGCCCCCGGCCAGCTCATCCCGGGCGTGCTGTTCGAGGTCTTTGAAGGCGGAGTAGTAGTGGTCGTCGTAGTCCTCCACGATCTGGAAGGTCCACCGGCCGTGGATGACGTTGCGGCCGATGATCTCCCGCTCGACCCGTTCGGCGAGGCCGGCATGGCCGGCGGTGCGGAGCAGGCTCACGGCCTCGTCCAGCGCCAGGTCCGCTGTCCCCGTCAGCCGGTGGAATCCGTAGAGCAGGCCTCGGGCGTGTTCCACCACCTCCAGCGCCTCGGAAAGCTTGCCGAGGGCCTCGACGGTCGCGTCACTGACGTCGGGCGGACGCCGGTGCTCCGCGTCGGGGCCGTCGGGTGAAGGGCGATGATCTCCAACGTGTTCGGACATGACGCCATCATGGCAAGGATCGTCCGGTGATTTCACGTGCTGGGGAACAGCTGGCCCAACTCATGCACCGTCTGGTCGAAGAGCGCCACCGGGTCGGAATCCACCCCGTCGAACTCGTCCCGGGCGAAGGCCTGCCAGGCGACCCGCCAGGACACCGTCACGACCTCCGCCACCAGCAGGGACTGGAGGGGCCCCAGCATGCCACGGTGGACCAGTGCTGCGCTGAGCGCCTCGACCAGGTGGCGCTCCTGCCGCATGACGACCCGCAGCATCTCCGGTTCCTGGATCAGCAAGCGGGAGATCCGGCGGAAATCGCGCTGCTCGACCTCATGCGAGAAGTGCTCACGGCACACAGCCAACAGGTCGTCCAGGATCCCGGAAGAGGTGTGGTGCGCGCTCTCGCTGGCCACCAGGGCATCGACCAGTCCCTGCTGGCCGGGCATCAGCGCGTGCTCTTTGGTGGGGTAGTAGCGGAAGACCGTGCGCTCGGAGATGCCCACGCGAGCGGCGATGTCCCCCACCGTGGTGGCTTCCAGGCCCTGTTCCTCCACCAGGTCCAGGGCGGCATGCTGAATGTCCCGCAGCATGTGGATGCGGTGGTCTTCACGGATGCCCATGCTCAGCTCGTTTCTGGGAGTGGAGGAAAGAGGACCGGCAGGCTGCCGGCGCGCGCAAATTATCTGTTATGTCACAGTCTGACGGAATTGGCGCTCTAAAGGTGTCAGAGCATGACATGATTCTACAGTTCGAATCTGACAGAAGAGGTACACCCCCGATGGCCCACGCCGCCGAAGACACGATTTCTCCACCGGCCACCCCCGTTCACCAGGCAGCGCCAGCCTTGTCGAGGAAACAATTGACCGGCATCATCGGGGCGCTGGCCCTCGGCGCTTTCGTGATGATCCTCAACGAGACGGTGCTCACCGTGGCGCTGCCCTCGATCATGGCCGACTACGGGGTCTCTGCGGCGGCGGGTCAGTGGCTCACCACTGGGTTCCTGCTCACCATGGCCGTGGTCATCCCCCTGACCGGCTTCCTGCTGCAGCGGTACACCCTGCGCGGACTGTTCGTCTTCGCGTTGTCCAGCTTCCTGGTCGGCACCGTCCTGGCCATCGTCGCGCCGTCCTTCGGCGTGCTGCTGGCCGCCCGTGTCATTCAAGCCGTCGGCACCGCCATCGTGATGCCGCTGCTCATGAATACCACCCTGACCCTCGTGCCGTTCCAGCACCGCGGCATGGTCATGGGCCTGAACTCGATCGTCATCTCAGTCGGCCCGGCCATCGGACCCACCGTGTCCGGAATCATCGTGAACTCACTGTCCTGGCACTGGATCTTCGGCATCATGAGTCCGCTCGTCGCCATCATCCTGGTGTTGGGCGTCCTCTTCATCAAGGTGCCTTCAACCACACGCACGCTGCCCGTCGACGTCGTCTCCGTGATCCTCTCGGCCTTGGCCTTCGGGGGGCTGGTCTACGCGATCTCCACCATCGGCGGCGCCCTGGAGAACCCCGCCGTTCCCCTCGTCAGCGGCGTGATCGGCGTGGTCGCGCTGGTCCTGTTCATCATCCGCCAGCTCCGCCTGACCCGGGCGGGGCGCGAACTGCTGAACCTGCAGCCCTTCCGGAACCGCACCTTCACCCTCAGCGTCGTCATGATCATGATCGCCATGGGCACGTTGCTGGGCACCGTGGTCATCCTGCCGATCTTCCTGCAGAACGGCAGCGGCCTGAGCACCATGACCATCGGCCTGATGCTGCTTCCCGGCGGGCTGGTGCAGATCGCCGTGGGCCCGATCTTCGGCCGCGTCTTCGACCGCCATGGCCCCCGGCCGGTACTGATCCCCGGCGCCCTGATGCTGGCGCTGGGGCAGTGGCTGTTCACCACCATCAACCCGGACACCGACCTCGGCCTGATCGTCACCTTCCACACGATCTTCTGCATCGGCCTGGCCATGCTGATGACCGGCCTGCTTTCCGCGGCGCTGAGTGGAGTCCCGCATCAGCTCTACGGTCACGGCTCGGCCATCTTCAATACCGGCCAGCAGCTCGGTGGCGCCATCGGCACTACGATCTTCGTGACCGTCATGAGCGCCGTCGCGGCCGCGGAGACCGGTGCCGGCTCCGCTCTGATCGACGGACTGTTCCATGGCGCCCACGTCGCGTTCATCATCGGCGGGATCCTCGCGACGATCGCCGTCCTCTGCGCCCCGTTCATCCAGAAGCCGCAGCGCGACTGATCCCCGCGGACCGGCCCCGGCGGTGAATCGGTCAGTCCTCCGTGTACATCAGGTCCACGAAGTAGTTGGTGTCGCCCCAGGTCGAGGTCGGCATGATGCCGCCGGCGCCGTAGTCGAACCGTCCGTTCTCGCCCGAAAGGGACAGGGCGCCCTGGGTGACCGGGGAGCCGAAACCGCCGGAGGTGTAGGCGTAGCCGCCGTCCGGCGCATGGCGGGACACCGTGAAGGTGGTCCCGGCGGCCAGCTGCACCGGCGCGTCCAGCAGGGCGGTCTGCCAGCCGATGCTGGTGGCCTGCGGGAAGGCCACGGTGGCCAGCCGGGTGCCGTCGCCGTCCCAGAGTGATCCGGTGCCGGAGGCGCCCGGTTCGCTGCCGCGGTAGAAGCGGATCGCGTGGACCGTGATGTCCTGGCTCGTCGTCAACTGGACCCCGAGCTCCACGGCGGAGGTGTCGCCGGAGACCAGCGAGGAGGGTGCGCCGGTCCCCAGGAAGGACTCGAACAGGGCGGTCGAGCCCCCCGCCACCCGGAACGTCCAGGTCAGTGGCGGGGCCTCGGCCGGTGCGGTGGACTCCGCTGCGGCCGCGCCCGTCACGGTGACCCCGATGACGGCGCCAGCCGGCAGAGCCGAGGCCGGCGTCCAGGAGAGCCCGGTGCTCGCGGGCGTGCGAGTAGTGGTCCCCGGAACCGCGGTGCCGTTCGCGGTGATCGACATCTGCGCCTCGGCATGCACGGTTCCGTCGAAAGTCACCGTGACCGGCCCCTCGTCAGGACCGTCCATGCTGCCCGGGGCCGGGGTGCGCTCGGTGACGGCCGGCGGGGCCAAATCCGGGGTGAACCGCACGTCCACGAGGTAGTTCGTGGAGACGGCACTGTCCGGGAACGGACTGCCGTAGCTGTACACGCCGGAGGACTCGTCCACCCGGAGCGGGCCCGAGGACCGGGAGGAGTCCCAGTAGCCGGGCGTGACCGAGTACTGCCGGGTGGTGTAGGCGACGACGTACTCGGATCCGGGCTCCAGTCGCACCGGCTCGCTCAGCTCGGCGTACTGCCAGCCGGTGACGGAATCGGAGGGGAAGGCCACCTCGGCCAGCAGCGTGCCCCCGCCCGTGTAGAGGGCGCCGGTCTGCTGTGTGGTGGTGCCGGCGGCACGGTAGACCTCCAGGCCGTTCACCACGCCGGGCTCCGTGGAGCTGAACCGGGTGCCCAGGGTCACCGGGGTGCCGTCGTCGATCGAGGGCAGGGTCGGCAGGTAGGTCTCGGCCATCAGCCCGCAGGGGCAGTCGTCGGCGGCGGCTGCGGACCAGGTGCGGAACTCCCACGAGTCGCCCTGTTCGGTCGGGTTGCCGCCGGCGTCCGTGGCGGAGACCTCCACCGTGTACCCCGTGGCCTCGGCCAGGGCGGACGCCGGGGTGAAGGTCACCCGCCGCGTCGCCGCGTCGTAAGCCGTGGAGCCGGCCACCGCGGTCCCGGCGCCCGAGCCGGACCCGCCCAGGCCGTCGTCGCCCACCGTGACGGTCATCGCCACGCTGGAGGCGAGGACCTCCCGGGAGAGGGTGGCACCGATCGGGGTGGTGACGGGGACGCTGACCGCAGTATTGGCGGGCTGGTGTCCGGCGGCCGTCAGGGGAAGCTCGCCGGCGGGGACGAACTGGGCGTCCACGTAGTAGTTGGCGTTCTGGTAGGACCGGGACGGGTAGTTGCCCAGGCTGTCGTAGACGCCCACATCCGGCACGCCATAGCCGCCCGCCACGCTCAGGGGCGGACCGTCCACGCCGCGGTAGGCGTAGTAGTACGGATCGGCGGCGTAGCGGCCCGCCGGTGCCGAGTAGGACACCACGTAGTCGGTGGCCGCCGTGACGGGCACGGCTTCGGTGAATTCGGCCGTCTGCCACCCCTCCTCGGTGGTCTCCGTGGTGCCTGGGAACTCCACGGTGGCCAGGGGAGTGCCGTCGAGACCCCACAGGGTGCCGGTGTGCGGGCCCACGTTCGCCGCGCTGCGGTAGAAGCGGACGCCGGTGACTACGCCGTCCACCGTCGGGCTGAACCGGAGCCCCAGCTCCACCGTGGAGCTGTCCCCGGTGTCCGCCGCCGCCGGCTCCGCGTCACCGAAGGCGCTGTAGGGTCCGGTGACCTCCGTGGTGATGGGAGTGGCGTCCTGGGGGTAGTTGCCGCTGTCATCGATGGCCCGGACCAGCACGGTGTGCTCGCCCACGCCGGACTGGAGGTAGGAGAAGGACCAGTTCCGCAGTCCCTCGGCCAGCTTCCACGTGGCGCCGGCATCCTCGGAGTACTCGACCCCGGCCACGACGCCGGCCCCCGCCCCGCCGCCGTCCGTGGCGGTTCCGGAGACGGTCACCGGTTGACCGTGGGGGACCGGACCTGCCGGTTGCTCGGTCACCTGCACGGTGGGCGCGGTGGAGTCCGCCGAAGCCGTCGCCGGGGCGAGGCCGTCCATGAGGGAGGTGGGCTGGACGCCCATGTCCGCGAAGAGGTTGACCTGGGCCTGCTGCATGCGTGGATCGGCGGCCTCCCCGTCGCCGTCGTGCCATTCATCCAGGCCCCATGTCCACTGCACGCTGCCGGCGGAGAAGACGAGGGCATCCGAGGCGGCCCGGTACAGGGTGACGTGGTGGGTGGTCTCGCCCGGGGCCACGGTGTTGCCGAAGTCCTGCAGGTACTCGGGCACGGGGCCCGTGGTCGTGGACAGCCGGATCAGTCCCGGCGGGCGGAACCCGTTGGGCAGGTCCTCGTTGGACTCGTAGCCCACGGTGTGCGGGGCCAGCTCCTCGCTGGCGCCGAAGGGCAACTCTGCGAGCCCGGTGTCCCGCCAGAGCCGCAGATCGCCCTCGCGATCATCCACGGTCACTGGAAAGTCGCCGTAGTTGACCACGTACGCCGTGCCGGTCAGGGCGTTCTCCGGCACACCGCCACCGTCCTTCACGGCGGCGAAGCGGGGATCGCGGAAGGTGCCCGTCCACTCCTCGGCCGGGTCGATCTTCTCATCTGACCAGGTCTCCTTGTAACTGACCAGGGTCCGGTAGTCGTCACCGCCCGGATCCGCGGGGGAGGGCTCGTAGCGGACCCGCCAGTACATCTCGTTGCCGGAGAGGAACTGCAGGTGCACCCCGGCGTCCCGGGCGGCCTCCACATTGGCCCGCTGCTGGCCGGACCAGTACTCGTCATGGCCCACCGAGAGGAACACCTCGTGGTTGGTCAGCTGATCCCCGAAGCGGTCGGTGTCGATCCCGGAGAAGTAGGAGACGTCATAGCCGTTGCGTTCCATGAACCGGACCATGGGGTACTCGTTGCCGAAGTAGAAGTCCCGGGCCTCGATGCCGCCGCGGGTGGCGAACGGACGGTTGTAGCTGATCTTGTAGGCCCGGCCGTTGTCCGCGCCCTGGTAGAAGTTCGAGCCGCCATAGGTGTTGTACGCGTGCCACGTGGTGTCCGAGGTCTGGAACAGCACCTCCGAGGTGGAGCCGTCGTTGCGGACCACGAAGGTGATGTGGCTGGCGCCGCCGGTGTCCGGGCGGGTGAGCTTGGCGAGGTAGACGCCGGAGACGGCATCGGCCGGCACCTGCCAGGAAGCGGAGACGGCCCAAGTCCCGCAGTCGGTGAGCTCCGTGGTCGGGTCCGTGAGGCACTCCGGCTGGTCCTGGGGCAGTGCGGCGCCCGGCTGGACGGAACCCACCTTGCGGGCCCCCAGTCCCTGGTACCAGCCGGTGCGGTAGAGATCGATGTCATAGTCGCTGGCGTCCGTGTCGATCTTGAACTCGATCGTCTGCCCCGCGTTGACGGAAATGTCCGTGGCGAAGCCCTGGATGGAGGCGTCGCCGGCGCCGTCGATCTCCCACTCGGACCAGTGCGCACCCGGCTTGGAGTTCTCGCACACGATGGCGTTCTCCTCCGGATCACAGGGGTCTGCCGCCGCGACCATCGGCGCCCAGCCGAAGGGCACCACCAGGGACACGGCGGCCACCACGGCCAGCACCGCCACCGGCCACCAGCGGCGCGGCGCCGCCCAGCGCGGGCGGGTCCGGGACTGGTCCGGCACGGGAACGCGAGGGGAGGAGGATGCAGGGTTCACGGCCTCAGCGTAGGAACGGCCTTCCCCCGCTGGACAGGGAAACTCGGCCGTTCACGCGGTGTTCGGGTAGACCAACGCGGGCGTGGGATCCCCCGGGCGGCGAATCCGAGTAGCGGCCGGATCTTGCCCTCTCGGTTCGGACCCCTCGCACCCGACGGTCTAGACTGACCGGCGGCAGTCAACCAGCACTGGACTATCGAAGCAGGAGTGCAGATCCTTGACCGAATCCACCTTGGCGCCCGCAACGCCGGCAGCCGTCATCGTCCTCGCCGCGGGGGCGGGAACCCGGATGAAGTCCAAAACCCCCAAGATCCTGCACCCGATCGGGGGCCGGTCCATGATCGGCCACGCCCTCACCGCCGCCGCGGGGCTGAACCCGCGCGAGCTGGTCGCCGTGGTCCGCCACCAGCGTGACCTGGTGGCCGACCACATCCTGTCGCTGGCGGACACCCTCGGCACCGTTCCGGTCATCGCGGACCAGGACGAGGTCCCGGGCACCGGCCGCGCCGTCCAGTGCGGCCTCGAGGCCCTCACGGCCGCCGCAGCCCCCACGTCCGACGCCGGCCCGGCCGGTCAGAGCGGCATCTCCGGCACCGTCGTGGTCACCTACGGCGACGTCCCCCTGCTGACCACGGAGCTCCTCACCGAGCTCGTGGCCACCCATGAATCCGAGTCCAACGCGGTCACGGTGCTGACCGCCCTGCTCGAGGACCCCACCGGCTACGGCCGCATCCTGCGGGACACCGACGGATCGGTGGCCGGGATCGTGGAGCACAAGGACGCCACTGACGCCCAGAGGCAGCTCAACGAGGTCAACTCCGGCATCTACGCCTTCGAGGGGGCCCTGCTCGTGAAGGCTCTCGCGGAGGTCACCACGGACAACGCGCAGGGCGAGATGTACCTGACGGACGTGCTGTCCATCGCCCGTGCCGCTGGTGGGCGCGTGGCCGCCGTGACCACCCAGGACCGCTGGCAGGTCGAGGGCGCGAACGACCGGGTGCAGCTGCAGGCCCTGGGCGCCGAGATGAACCACCGCACCCTGGAGCGCCACATGCGCGCCGGCACCTCCATCCAGGACCCGGCCACCACGTGGATCGACTCCACTGTGACGCTGGAGCCGGACACCACCATCCTGCCGAACACCCACCTGCAGGGCACCACGCACCTCTCCGAGGACGCCGTGGTGGGCCCGGACTCCACGCTCGTGGACACCACCGTGGGCATCGGCGCCATCGTGACCCGCACCCAGGCGAGCGGCGCCGTGATCGGTGACCGCGCCGCCGTCGGGCCCTTCACCTACCTCCGCCCGGGCACCGTGCTGGGTGAGCAGGGCAAGATCGGGGCATTCTACGAGACCAAGAACGCGGTCATCGGCCGCGGCTCCAAGCTCTCCCACCTCGGCTATGCGGGGGACGCGGAGATCGGCGAGTACACGAACATCGGCTGCGGCAACATCACCGCCAACTATGACGGCGTGCACAAGCACCGCACCGTGATCGGCAGCCATGTGCGGACCTCGTCCAACACGGTGTTCATCGCCCCCGTGACCGTCGGCGACGGCGCCTACACCGGTGCCGGTGCCGTGGTCCGCAAGGACGTCCCGGCCGGCGCACTCGCCCTGACCGTCGCCCCGCAGCGCAACAGCGAGGGCTGGGTCGAGGACCGCCGACCCGGCTCACCGGCCGCCGATGCGGCCGCGCAGGCCCGCGTGGGCCACGGAGCGTCCACCACCCCACAGCCCGACGCCGGCGCTTGAGCCCCCGGCCGTTTCCACGCCTCCCTCCCGATCACCCCACCACCGGCCGGCCACCCCAGTCAGAATCAGGAAGTACACAGCGATGAACGAGATCACCCAGCACAGCGAGAAGAAGCTGGTTCTGGCAGCGGGCCGGGCCCACCCCGAGCTGGCGGCACAGGTGGCCGAGGAGATCGGCACCGAATTGCTGCCGATGAGCGCCTACGACTTCGCGAACGGGGAGATCTACGTCCGCTCAGGTGAATCCGTGCGCGGCAAGGACATCTTCGTGATGCAGTCGCACCCGGCGCCGCTGAACAACCACCTCATGGAGCAGCTGCTCATGCTGGACTCGTTCAAGCGTGCCTCCGCCAAGCGCATCACCGCCATCTCGCCCTTCTACCCCTATGCGCGGCAGGACAAGAAGGGCCGCGGCCGAGAGCCCATCTCCGCCCGCCTGGTCGCTGACATGTACCGCACCGCCGGCGCGGACCGCATCATGAGCGTGGACCTGCACACCGCCCAGATCCAGGGCTTCTTCGACGGCCCGGTGGACCACCTGTTCGCGGTGCCGCTGCTGAGCGACTACATCCGCACCAAGACCGAGGGGGAGGACCTCACCGTGGTCTCCCCGGACACCGGCCGCGTGCGGGTGGCCGAGCAGTGGGCCGAGCGCCTCGGCGGCGCACCGCTGGCATTCGTGCACAAGTCCCGTGACCTCACCGTCCCGAACCAGGCCGTGTCCAAGCAGGTCGTCGGCCAGGTCAAGGGCCGCACGTGCGTGCTGATCGACGACATGATCGACACCGGTGGCACCATCGCCGGCGCCGTGCGCGTGCTCAAGGAGGCCGGTGCCAAGGACGTCATCATCGCCGCCACCCACGCCGTGTTCTCGGATCCGGCCGCGCAGCGCCTGGCTGAGTCCGGCGCCCGGGAGGTCGTGGTGACCAACACCCTGCCGATCCCGGAGGAGAAGCGCTTCGACGCCCTCACCGTGCTGTCCATCGCCCCGCTGCTGGCCCGCGCCATCCGCGAGGTCTTCGAGGACGGCTCGGTCACCAGCCTGTTCGACGGCGACGCCTGAGCCGGGCGGCGAGCCGGCGGCCGGCGGCGTCGAGCCGCCGTCCGCCGTTCCCCAGCTCGATTACCGCTTCAGCCAGGTGGCCACTTCGCGGGCCTGGCGTCCCAGCACCTGGCCGACCCGGGGCTCGGCTGCCTGGCCGATCTTCTTGCCGAGCAGCGGGATCCTGCACTCCAGGGTGCCGGTGACGCGCACCTCGGTGCCGTCGTCCGTCGGCAGCAGCAGCTGTTCGGCGGTCGCGGTGGTCTTGGCAGCGCCCACGGTGACGACCAGTTGGCCGGTGCGGGAGCCATCGGCGGCGGGTGCGGACCAGGTCTCCTGCTGCTCCACGCTCAGCTTGTCTCCGAGGAACTTGCCGGCGACCTTCTGCACGGCGTCCGGCAGCTTGTTGACCGGCACGGAGCGCACCATGGTGACGCTTACCGGACCGCTCAGCTCGCCCTGGCGCTCGAAGGCGACCAGGGCTCCGCCGAGGCCCTCGGTGACCTTGCGGTTGAAGGCCTCGTCGACCAGGGCCGCGAACACCTCGGCCGGGGGGTGGGCAATGGTGGTTGATTCCTTGAACGCCATGAGGTCCTCCTGGGGGTTCGGTCTGTTCCAGTGGTCTCCGCCAGCGGCGGACACCACGCCCGAGCCTATATCGACCAACTATGCTGGGATGAATGACCACTCCCCACCCTCTGGCAGGGATGTTCCCCGCCCTGCTGCAGGACCAGGCCATCGCTGCGGCCTCCGTCTCCGCTGCCCGCACCGGTGCCGACCGCACCGAGGACCTGGAGATCAGCCTTCCCGACGGCGCCCGGCCACCTCTGGTGGCCCTGCTCGCCGGCGCTGCGGCTGAGACGGCCCAGAACGGCACCGCGGCCACGCCGGCTGATCCGTCTGCCGCCGGCCTGTCCCGCCCCGCCACCGTCCTGCTCGTCACCGCCACCTCCCGGGAGTCCGAGGACCTCGCCGCCGACCTGGCCGGCTGGATGGACCCGGACACCGTGGCCCACTTCCCGTCCTGGGAGACCCTGCCGCACGAGCGGCTGTCCCCACGCTCGGACACGGTCGGCACCCGGCTGGCGGTGCTGCGCCGGCTGGCCCACCCGGGGGAGGACGGCCGCGCGCCGCTGGCCGTGGTCACCGCCCCGATCCGCTCCGTGCTGCAGCCCATGGTCGCCGGCCTGGGTGACCTGGAGCCGGTGCGGATCTCCGTCGGGGAGGACCACGACTTCGACGGCGTGGTCCAGGCCTTGGCGGACGCCGCCTACTCCCGGGTGGACATGGTCTCCCGCCGCGGCGAGTACGCGGTGCGCGGCGGCCTGCTGGATGTCTTCCCGCCCACGGAGTCCCACCCGCTGCGCATCGAGTTCTTCGGGGACGAGGTGGAGCAGCTGCGCTACTTCTCCGTGGCGGATCAGCGCTCCCTGGAGGACACCAGCGGGGACGGCACTGGCCATCCCACCACCCTGTACGCCCCGCCCTGCCGTGAGCTGCTGCTGACGGGGACGGTCCGGCGCCGGGCCAAGGAGCTCATGACGCGGCTTCCCGGAGCTGTGGACATGCTCGAGCGGATCTCCGAGGGCATGGCCGTGGAGGGCATGGAGTCACTGGCCCCGATCCTCGCCGAGGGTATGGTCCCGCTGGTGGACCTGCTGCCCGAGGGGTCCCTGACCGTGCTCGTGGAGCCGGAGAAGATCCGGCACCGCGCCGATGACCTGCTCAACACCAACGAGGAATTCCTCCAGGCAGCGTGGGCCACCGCCGCGATGGGCGGTACCGCCCCCGTGGACATCAGCTCCGGCGCGGCGGGGCCGGGCTCCGGGCCGGGGGGCCAGGCGGACGCCGGCGGATTCGCCACCCTCGCCGAGACACGCACCGCGGCCCTGCACCGGTTCCAGGGCTGGTGGCAGCTCACCAGCCTCGGCACGGACGTCGAGCTGCTGCCGGATGCCTCCGCCCTGCGCACCTCCCTGACCGAGCCGCGGGGCTTCGCCGGGGACGTGGAGGCCATGACCCGGCACGTGGCCGAGCGCTGCCAGGACGGCTGGCAGGCCGTCGTCGCCACGGACGGCCCGGGCCCGGCACGCCGCCTGGCGGAACTGTTCGGTGAGGCCGGCCTGGCCGCCGTCGTGGTGGATGCCGTGCCCTCGACGCCGCAACCGGGGCAGGTGACCATCACGACCGCCGTCGCCGGTTCCGGTTTCGCCCTGCCGGTGGCCAAGGTGGCGCTGCTGACCGAGCAGGACCTGTTCGGGCGCAACCGGGCGGCCGGGGCCCGGGGCGGCACGAAGACCCTGGCGCGCAAGCGCCGCAACGCCGTGGACCCGCTGACCCTGGCCGAGGGCGACTACGTGGTGCACACCCAGCACGGCATCGCTCGGTTCGTGGAGCTGCAGCGCCGCAAGGTCGCCTCCGGGACGGTGGGTGCAGGCGGTGCGGGTGCCGGGGCCAGCGCGGGCGGGAGCGCCGACTCCTACCGTGAGTACCTGGTGCTGGAGTACGCGCCGTCCAAGCGCGGGGCGCCGGGTGACCGGCTCTTCGTCCCGACGGATCAGCTCGACCAGGTCAGCCGTTATGTGGGCGGGGAGGCGCCGAGCCTGTCCAAGATGGGCGGGTCCGACTGGGCGTCCACGAAGTCCAAGGCGAAAAAGGCCACGAAGCAGATCGCCGGTGAGCTGATCCGCCTGTACTCCGCGCGGATGGCCTCCCGCGGGCACACGTTCGCCCCGGACACCCCGTGGCAGCGCGAGCTGGAGGAGTCGTTCCCGTTCATCGAGACCCCGGACCAGCTGACCACCATCAACGAGGTCAAGAAGGACATGGAGTCGACCGTACCCATGGACCGGCTGATCTCCGGCGACGTCGGCTTCGGCAAGACCGAGGTCGCCATCCGGGCCGCCTTCAAGGCCGTCCAGGACGGCAAACAGGTGGCCGTGCTGGTCCCGACCACGCTGCTGGCACGCCAGCACCACGAGACCTTCACCGAGCGCTTCGCGGGCTTCCCCGTTAAGGTCAAGCCGCTGTCCCGGTTCCAGAACGCCAAGGACTCGAAGGAGACCCTGGACGGTATGGCGGAGGGCACGGTGGACGTGGTCATCGGCACCCACCGGCTGCTGTCCAAGGAGGTCCAGTTCAAGGATCTGGGCCTGGTGATCGTGGACGAGGAGCAGCGCTTCGGCGTGGAGCACAAAGAGGTGCTCAAGACGATGCGCACCAACGTGGACGTGCTCTCCATGTCCGCCACCCCCATCCCGCGCACCCTGGAGATGTCCCTGACCGGCATCCGTGAGACCTCCACCCTGGCCACGGCCCCGGAGGAGCGCCACCCGGTGCTGACCTACGTGGGCCCGAAGACCAACCAGCAGATCACCGCCGCCATCCGCCGCGAGCTGATGCGTGAGGGCCAGGTCTTCTTCGTGCACAACCGGGTCTCCTCGATCGACAAGGTGGCCGGGGAGATCCGTGAGCTCATCCCCGAGGCCCGCGTGGTGGTGGCCCACGGAAAGATGGGCGAGACCCGCCTGGAAAAGGTCATGGAGGACTTCTGGGAGCGGAAGTTCGACGTGCTGGTCTCCACCACGATCATCGAGACCGGCCTGGACATCGCCAACGCGAACACCCTGATCATCGACCGGGCCGACGCCTACGGGCTGTCCCAGCTACACCAATTGCGCGGACGCGTGGGCCGGGGCCGGGACCGCGCCTACGCCTACTTCCTCTACGACCCGGAGAAGTCCCTCAATGAGACGGCACTGGAACGGCTCAAGGCGGTGGCCGCGCACAACGAGCTCGGCTCCGGCATGCAGCTGGCCATGAAGGACCTCGAGATCCGCGGTGCCGGCAACCTGCTCGGCGGGGAGCAGTCCGGGCACATCGCCGGAGTGGGCTTCGACCTCTACCTGCGGATGGTGGGGGAGGCCGTGGCGGACTTCAAGGGTGGCGAGGACACCACCCCGGCCGAGGTCAAGGTGGAACTGCCCATCAACGCGCACCTGCCGCACGACTACGTGCCGGGGGAGCGGCTGCGCCTGGAGGCCTACCGCAACCTGGCCCAGGCCAACGACGACGCGGCCGTGGACGCCGTGGTGGAGGAACTCAAGGACCGCTACGGGGACCTGCCGGACGCCGCCGAGAACCTCGTGGCGGTCGCCCGCTTCCGCAACGCCGCGCGCGCCGCCGGAGTCACCGAGGTCATGCTGATGGGCCAGAACGTGAAGTTCGGCCCGGCGGACCTGCCCGAGTCCCGCCAGATGCGGCTCCAGCGCATGTACAAGGGCGCCGCCGTCAAGCCGGCCCTGAACGCGGTGATGATCCCGCGGCCGAAGACGGCTCCGGTGGGCGGCAAGGACCTGACTGACCTGCCCCTGCTGGACTGGGCGGCCCAGGTGCTCAAGGCGATCTTCCTGCCGGACGCGCCGGCCGCCTGAGTCCGCGTTACGGCCGCCCCCGCCGGGGGAGTGTCGCCTAAGCGGAGCGCTCGGTCGTGGAGTAGTAGCCCCTTTCCCGGTCCTCGAGGGCTCCGGTGACCTGGGCCCCGAGGCTGTTGCGGATGTGGGAGCGCACCAGTGCGGAGGCAGCGGCGCCGTTTCCGCTGATGACGAGTTCAAGGAGCTCGTAGTGCTGGTTCAGATCGAGGGTACGCGGCTCGGCGCCGGCAGGCAGTTCCAGGCCAATCCGCCGGTAGCGGTCGGCCTTGTCCCACAGGTCGTCCAGGAGCCGGATCATCACGGTGTTGTGGGAGGCGACGTAGATGGCCCGGTGAAAGGCCCGGTGGGCTGCGATCGCCTCCTCGCCCCACGTGCGCGTGACGGGTAAGAGTTCCTCTGCCGCCGCCCTCATGGCCGCGACCTCCCGGTCGGTCCGGCGCAGTGCGGCCAGTTCAGTGGCCGAGGGCTCCAGAGAGAAGCGCACTTCCAGCAATTGCCTGGCCTCGTCGGCGCTCATAGGGGCGACCCGGACGTCGCGGTGGGTGTCCATCTCCACCCATTCCTCGCTGGCCAGCCGCCTGATCGCCTCGCGCAACGGGGTGATGCTCATCCCCAGCTCATCGGCCAGCTCATACTGCGACAGGCGGGAACCCGGGGGTAGTTCCCCCGAGGTGATCCGTTGACGCAATTCGATGTAGGCCAGCCCGCCCTTGCTGGAAAAAACGTTCGCAGTACTTGCTGTGCCCAACGTGACCTCTCTCACAAAAATGTCGCCCGCCCTCTTGTGGCTGCCGTCACCTTCAGTATAGGCTCCTGGATATCTTATAAGACCCTTATAAGAGTACGTTTTGAAGGAAGAGACACATGAGAATCGTTTCCGCTCACGTTGGCACCATCCCGATCAGCTCCTCGATGCGCAACGCCTACATCGACTTCAGCAAGATGGACTGCACGATTCTGGCGCTGGTCAGTGACGTGGTCGTCGACGGCAAGCCCCTGGTCGGCTATGGCTTCAACTCCAACGGCCGGTACAACGCCACGGCCATCCTGGAGGAGCGCATGCTGCCGCGGTTGCGCAACGCCTCGGAGGCGGACCTGCTGGATGAGAAGGGCGAGCTGTCCCCGGCCAGGGCCTGGGACGTCATGATGGCCAACGAGAAGCCCGGCGGGCACGGTGAGCGCTCGGTGGCCGTGGGCGTGGTGGACATGGCCCTGCACGATCTGGCTGCCAAGGCCGCAGGCGTGCCGCTGTACCGCTGGATCTCCGACCACTACGGCGACGGCAACCCGGACCAGGACGTCTTCGTCTACGCCGCCGGCGGCTACTACGCCCCGGGCAAGACCGTGGAGGACCTGCAGACTGAGATGCGCGGTTTCCTCGACGCCGGATATGACGTGGTGAAGATGAAGATCGGCGGCACCGATCTGACCGAGGACCTCACCCGCATTGAGGCGGTCATCGACGTCCTCGGTGGCGACGGGTCCCGGCTGATGGTGGACGTCAACGGCAAGTTCGACCTGCACACCGCCCTGGAGTACGGCCGGGCGCTCGACCAGTACGGACTGTTCTGGTACGAGGAGGTCGGGGACCCGCTGGACTACGGCCTCAACGCGACCCTGTCGGAGCACTACCGCAACCCCATCGCGACCGGAGAGAACCTGTTCTCCCTACAGGACGCCCGGAACCTGATCCGCTACGGCGGAATGCGTCCGGACCGCGACTTCATCCAGGTCGACCCAGCACTGAGCTACGGTCTGACGGAGTATCGCCGCGTGCTGGACATGCTGGGTCAGTACGGTTGGTCCTCTCGCCGCTGCATCCCGCACGGAGGGCACCAGTTCTCCCTCCACATCGCCGCTGCCTTGAAACTGGGCGGCAATGAGTCCTACCCCGGTGAGTTCCAGCCCACCGGTGGATTCACCGACGACGCCGTGATCGTCAACAGCCGGGTGGCCCCGGGCGAACTGCCGGGCATCGGTCTGGAAGGCAAGGCGGAGTTCTACAAGCTGCTGCTCGCCCTGCACACCGAGGTCACCGCGGGGGAAGCCACCCCAGAGTACGCACTGCATAGCTGACCGTCTGAGACCGGCAGTTCCCGCCCAGGCAAAGAGAGGGGAACTGCCGGTCTCGGCACGATCACTCGATCCCTGAACGGGCGTCAATAACGCCCTCTGCGCGCCAGCCGCCCCAGGGCGCAGTCTGGCGACGGCCCCCATCAGCTTGATTCCTTTGCACCATGTCTGCGCGCCCTGAGGGGCGCTCGGGATCGATGTCGACCCCTCTGGCGTCCGCATTGACTTTTTTCATCAAACCGTGCTGATCCAACGACCCAGAAAGCACTGCTATGGCGACCTCTGCCCTGCACTCCCTTTGGGGACACCTGTGGACATCGCATCGACAGGCCAAGAGCATCCTCAGTTTATCAAATATCCGCCAGTCCTCAGTTCAGGCGTCGACGTCCGAGCAGGAGAAGCCGACGATCACTGATCATGAAAGAAAGCCCGGCCCTCCGACGGTCCAGGACGGACACAAGAGTTCCAGGCTTTCGGAAGGCTCAGGAAGCCCGGGGCCGGGCTACACGCCCGCTCGCATCATTGGCCTGTTTCTCGGCCCGGCACTGTTCGTGGTGACCCTGCTGTTTGTCAATCCAGTCGGACTCTCCTCGGAAGGTCAAGCGGTCCTTGCCATCACCTTGTGGGTCGCGACCTGGTGGATCACCGAGGCGATACCGATTCCGGTGACTTCCTTGCTTCCCGTCGTCCTGATGCCACTGACCGGCGCCATGGACGGGGACGTGGTCGTCTCCTCGTACGGCAACGACATCATCTTCTTGTTCCTCGGGGGATTCTCTCTGGCGATTGCGATGGAGAAATGGAATCTCCATCAGCGAATCGCCCTCTCGATTGTCTCGGCGATCGGGACCAGTCCGCGGCGTATCGTCCTCGGATTCATGGTCGCAACCGCCTTCCTGTCGATGTGGGTCTCCAATACGGCGGCCACGATGATGATGATCCCCGTGGGTCTGGCCGTGGTGTACCAGGCCGCACGCTCCCTGCGGGGCGGAGAACACGCAGCAGAACTGCCCAAGTTCGAGAGGTCCATCGTCTTCGGCATCGCCTATGCGGCGACCATCGGCGGCCTCGGGACGCTCATCGGCACACCACCTCTGGCCATCCTCTCCGCCACGGTCGGAGAGCTCTTCGGGGAGACCATCTCGTTCGGCGCATGGATGATGTTCGGCGTTCCGATCGTCGTCGTCCTCCTCGCCTTCACCTGGTTCTTCCTGACCCACGTCGCCTTCAACGTGAAGATCAAGCACCTGCCCGGCGGTGAAGAACTCATCCGAAGTGAGAAGAAAGCCCTGGGCCGGATGTCGCGGGAAGAAAAGGCCGTGTTCGCGGTGTTCCTGAGCGTCGCGTTCATGTGGGTGACCCGATCGTTCATCTGGGAAGACCTGCTCCCGGGCATCAGCGACGGAATCATCGCGATCATGGCAACGGTGGTCTTATTCATGCTGCCCACTGGCCGCTCCGAGGAGAAGAGAATCCTGCAGTGGGAGGACTCAAAGAAGATCCCGTGGGGAATCCTCCTGCTGTTCGGCGGCGGCCTGGCCATTGCGGCGGGCTTCGTCGACAGCGGACTCTCGGCCTGGATCGGGGAGCAGCTGCGTACTCTCGAGGGGCTGAACGTCGTCCTCGTGATCCTGCTGGCCACCGCTCTGGTGCTGTTCTTGACCGAGATCACCTCGAATGCGGCGACGGCAACCATGATCCTCCCCGTCATGGCGGCTTTCGCCCTCGCCCTGAACATCCATCCCTACGCCCTCTTGGTCCCCTGCGCCATGGCTGCGAACTGCGCTTTCATGCTCCCGGTGGGAACGCCACCGAACGCGATCCTGTTCGGAACCGGGAAGGTGACGATCATGGAAATGGTCAAGACCGGATTCTGGCTCAACATCACCGCGTTGATCCTCATCGTCGCTGCCGTGCTCTATGTGTTGCCCCTCATGTGGGGAATCGACCTCATGTCGGTACCCCCGGAGTTCCAGTGACCCAAAGTTCCGCTCGTGGACACCCACGGCGAACAAGCAGCTGCAGCAGTACCAGCCTCCTTGGAGCGGAGACGGTTCTGGACACCAATAGACAACAGAGGGAGAACTCAGATCTTGGGACGCATTCTGATCACCACCGACTACCTGGTGCCCGGTGATGAGGTTGACAGGCTCCTGCGCCAGCACGGCCACGAGCCCGTCTACCGCCCGTATTCCGGGGCGCGACAGCTCAACGATCAATCAGCGTTGTTCCACGGCATCGACGGAGCCATCCTGGCCAGCGAACCAGTCACCGCCGACATGCTCGCCGCTGCCGATCGCCTCAAGATTGTGGCCCGCAGCGGCGTCGGATACGACTCCATCGACGTAGCCGCCGCGACAGCACGCGGCATCCGCGTGTGCAACGCCCCAGGCACCAACCACCACTCCGTGGCCGAGCTGACGATTGGCCTGATGATCATGGCCGCCCGTCACCTGGACAAGGTCACCGCGGAAGTGCAGGGCGGCCGATGGCCCCGTACGGCCGGTCGCGAGCTGCGGGGGTCCACCCTGGGCATCATCGGTTACGGCCCCAGCGGACGCGCCGCCGCCAGACTCGGTGTCGCTCTGGGAATGTCCGTCATGGTCACCACCTCCCATCCGGACCCCGATGACCCGTCCGTGGACTTCGCCGACCTCGACTCCGTCATCGGCCGCGCCGACTACCTCTCCCTGCATACCCGGGCCGACCGGACGGCCCAGCCGCTCATCGACGCGCCGCGCTTGCAGTCCATGAAGAGCACCGCAGTGCTGGTCAACACCGCCCGCGGCTCCTTGGTGGACGAATCCGCTCTGGCCCTTGCGCTGCGCTCCGGCACGATCGCTGCCGCCGCCCTCGACGTACTCGAGATCGAACCATGGCCCCACGACAGTCCGCTGCGTGCCGTGGACAACGTCATCATCACCTCCCACCTCGCCGGTCAGACCGTCGAAGCGCGGGCGCGCGCCGGTCTGGCGGCCGCCCAGGCCGTCATCGACGTGCTCGAGAACCGCGAGCCGGCCAGCCCGGTGGCCTGACAAGTCCCGCAGACCACGTCAACAACCACCCGTCAAGACCACAGAGTAGGAAACGGATCGAGATGTCGAAAACCCACCGCATAGCAGTCATCCCCGGAGACGGGATCGGCACTGAAGTCGTGCCCGAAGGCCAGCGCGTCTTGAACGCCGCAGCCTCGGCGTTCGATCTCGACCTGGACTTCGAGCACTTCGACTTCGCCTCGGCGGACTATTACACCCGACACGGGCAGATGCTGCCCAAGGACTGGTTCGAGCGTCTGAACCGGTTCGACGCCGTCTACTTCGGCGCCGTGGGATGGCCCGAGGTAGTCCCTGACCATGTTTCGCTGTGGGGCAGCCTGCTGCAGTTTCGCCGCCACTTCGACCAGTACGTCAGCCTGCGCCCGGTCAAGCTCTTGCCCGGTGTGCCCAGCCCCCTGGCCGGCCGGAAGCCCGGCGACGTCGACTTCTACGTCGTGCGGGAGAACACCGAAGGCGAATACTCCAGCATCGGCGGAAGGCTGTTCGAAGGCACCGATCGTGAAACCGTCATGCAGGAAACCGTGATGACCCGCACCGGCGTCGACCGCATCCTCAAGTACGCCTTCAACCTTGCCCAATCCCGTCCGCAGCGCCACTTGACCTCGGCGACCAAAAGCAACGGGATCTCCATCACCATGCCCTACTGGGACGAACGCGTCGAAGCCATGTCCATGGAATATCCCGCGGTGGACGTCGACAAGTACCACATCGACATCCTTGCCGCGCAGTTCGTCATGCACCCCGACTGGTTCGACGTGGTGGTCGCCAGCAATCTCTTCGGCGACATCCTCTCCGACCTCGGCCCGGCCTGCACCGGTACCATCGCTGTCGCCCCCAGCGGGAACATCAACCCCGAACGCAAACATCCCAGCCTCTTCGAACCCGTCCACGGTTCCGCCCCGGACATCGCCGGGAAGGGCATCGCCAATCCCATTGGCCAAATCTGGGCCGGCGCCATGATGCTCGATCACCTCGGGGAACCCGAAGCCGCCGCCGCCATCACCACCGCCATGGAAGAGGTGCTGGCCAGCGAGATCCATCCCCTCACCCCCGACATGGGCGGCAATGCCACCACCGCGGACCTCGGCAAGGCCGTGGCAGAGGCCCTCACCACTGGCGCGGACACCGGAGGTACCCGGACCAGCGACTGAGGTACTGATACACCCCAACCCGGTGGGTGCTCGAGCGGTGGATGAACCAGCTATCGGGTCCACCTCGCTGGAGCCGGCCGCCCATCGGCCCACCCCACTCATCAGCCCCTACGTAGATTGGAAGAGAACATTCCCGTCGTCACCATCAATATGGTTTCAGGCCGTGACCGCAGCGCAGTCCAGGAGTGCCTCCGCGAGGTTGCCGAGGCCGTGTCCCGCACTCTCGAGGCCCCGTTGTCTTCCGTGCGCGTCCTGGTCAACGAGGTGGATCCGGAACTGTGGACCGTCGGCACCACCCTCAAGAGCGAGGAGCATGCATCCGGCCCCTCGTCCTGATGCACGAAGGACGGCCCCAGCTACTAGCTGACAGCCCGGTCGCTCCGAAGGTCCGGGCTCCGACGGCCTGGGAGCCGTTCGAGCAGGGAGTCAATCGGACGCCGCGCGCTCTTGGCGCCGCGCCCGCCACTGCACCCACCAGTCCGGCGCCGGCACCCCGGACAGCCAGGGGGACAGCGGCGTCGCGTTGATGGCCACACCGACGGCCCAGCTGATGAGCACGGTCAGGACGAACTTGGCGCCGTCGTCCAGGATGCCCACGTCCACGAGGGTCTGCAGCAGCCAGCCGTGGAAGAGCACCACCACCGTGCCGGTCCGCACGAGGGCGTTGACGGGCCGGGCGGCGCCGGCCACAAGCCGGTTCACCACGGTGCTGAAGACCAGCACGAAGCCGGCCGCCGTCATCGCCCCCACCACGGGGGTGATCAGGAACTGGCCGAAGCCGGAGAACTTGATGTTCAGGGGGTCCACGCCCAGCGTCACGGAGAGGAGCCCGACGGCGATGAGCACGGCCCCGATCAGCGCGCGGTTCCGCTTGATCCGGGGTTGGAGCTCGTAGCGGAACAGCTCGCCGGCCAGCACGAAGAACAGGCAGGGCAGCGCCAGGCCGAGGCCCAGGGGAGTGCGGCCGAGCAGGCCGTCCGGGAGCAGGGACAGGGCCAGGCCGAGCACGGCGACCCCCCAGGCCACGAGCACGGGGAACCGTTCGAGGAAACGCCGGAGCAGGGTCACGAAGAACAGTACGGAGATGAACCAGAAGGCCCACCACGGCGGGGTCTGATTGGAGCCCCCGTACCAACCGTTGGCCATCAGCGGCCAGAATTCCTCGGGGGTGTCCCGGGTCCAGGCCCAGGCCGCCACACTCATGATGACGGCCCAGACCAGGTACGGCACCGCCAGGGTCCGCCACCGTGCCTGGAGTTCGTAGACGAAGGGCCGGCCGCGGGTCCAGAAGTAGCCGGTGAGGAAGAAGAACAGCGGCATCCGCCAGATCTCCAGGTACTCGCCTCCGACCAGGCGAGGCCCGTAGGAGTGGCCCGCCACCACGGCGACGATGGAGACGATACGCAGAACGTCCACGCCGGTGTTCCGGCGTGGACGTTGCGTCGGCAGCGGTGCTGCGGGAGTCTGCGCTAGGGGGATACGGCCCTCCGCGTCAGTGGCTCGCGTGGTGGGCGTTCGGGTCCTCCACGTGGATGGCCTCGTGGTCCACCGAGTTGCTCCGGCCGAGCAGCTGCTGCGGGATGAGGTAGGCCAGCACGGCCAGAATCATGGCGATGCCGCCCGGGATCCAGACGTCCTCGAGGGACCACCAGCCCATGGCGTAGATGGCGCCGGCGAAAAGCAGGAAGCACACCACGGTCATCAGCAGGTTGCCCCAGAAATGGCCCTCGCCCGAGTGGTTCTTCGGCTTGCCGTTAACGATCACAATGTCTCCTCATGCGGTGGCGTGGACCGGCGGCGTCGCCGGGTGCCGGTGGTGCGATAAAAACTAGCTTGCCTTCAGGATAGCAAGGGCGGAGCTGGCACCGATCCGTGTGGCTCCCGCCTCGATCATGGCCAGGGCGTCCTCGCGGCTGCGGACCCCGCCGGAGGCCTTGACGCCGAGTTCCGGGCCGACCACGCGGCGCATCAGGGCCACGTCCTCCACGGTGGCGCCGCCGGTGGAGAACCCGGTGGAGGTCTTCACGAAGTCCGCGCCGGCCTCCACGGCGGCGCTGCAGGCCAGTTCCTTGGCGGCATCGTCCAGCAGGCACGTCTCGATGATGACCTTGAGGATCGCGCCACCGTCATGGGCGGCCTGGGCCACGGCGCCGATGTCCGCGACCAGGGCCGCACGGTCCCCGGCGAGGGCGGCGGCGATGTCGATGACCATGTCCACCTCATCAGCGCCGTGGGCGATGGCATCGGTGGTCTCGCCGACCTTGGCGGCGGTGGTGGTGGCGCCCAGCGGGAAGCCGACCACGGTGCAGGTCAGTACGCCCGAACCGCTCAGCGCCTCGGTGACGGTGGCGACCCACACGGGATTGACGCACACGCTCTTCACCCGCGCCTCGGACGCCTCGGCACAGACCGCCAGGATGTCCTCCCGGGACGCCTGCGGCTTGAGCAGGGTGTGGTCGATGTACTGGGCGAGCTCCGCGGTGGTGAGCTCGGCGGAGCCGGTGGACGCGGTGGAATCAGGGCCGTTCTGCATGCGAGCCAGCCTACCGTGGCCGTGCGCGGCTATTGCCCCAGAGCCGCGCCGATGGACGCGGAGAGCTCGGCCAGGGCCGCGGCCGCCTCGGCCCGCACCTCGGGCAGCTGGGCGGCCGCCTGCACGGGGCGGACCACCTCGAGGTAGCACTTGAGCTTGGGCTCGGTGCCGGAGGGCCGCACCACCACACGGGAATCGTCCGCGGTGGCGTACATCAGGGCGTCGGTGCCCGGCAGACCCCGGTAGCCCTGCGTGAGGTCCACGGTCTCGACGACGTCCTGGCCGGCGAGGGTGGCCGGCGGCGCCACGCGCAAGCGGGTCATCATGGCGTCCAGCAGGGCCAGGTCCGCCACGCGCACCGAGAGCTGGCCGGTGGCGACCACCCCGAAGTGGAGGGCGATCTCATCCAGTGCGTCCAGCAGGGTCTTGCCCTGGTCCGCTAGTTCGGCGGCGAGCTCCGCCGCCACGAGCGCGGCCGTCATGCCGTCCTTGTCCCGCACCATCTCCGGCGCCACGCAGTAGCCGAGCGCCTCCTCATAGCCGAAGCCCAGCCCGGGAACCCGCGCGATCCACTTGAACCCGGTCAGGGTGGTCTCGTGCGGCACGTCCCGTTCCGCGGCCACGCGGGAGAGCAGGCGGGAGGACACCACGGAATTCCCGACGGCGGCGCCCGCCGGCCGCAGGCCGGCCATCAGGTGGCTGCCCAACAGCACGCCGACCTCGTCCCCGGTGAGCATGCGCCAGCCGGCCGCCGCATCGCTCGCACGTCCGGCGCCCAGCGCACTGCCGGCGCCGCCCGCGCCGACTCCAGCGGCCGGGTCCGGCACCGCGAGGGCCAGCCGGTCGGCGTCGGGGTCATTGGCGATGACCAGGTCCGCGCCGCGTTCCCGGGCTGCGGCCAGGGCGAGGTCCATGGCGCCGGGCTCTTCCGGGTTGGGGAAGGCCACGGTGGGGAAGGCGGGGTCCGGCTCCGCCTGCTCGGGAACCGTGTACGGCCGTTCGAAGCCGGCGTCCTCGAACAGGTCCGGCAGCACGGCCCCGCCGACCCCGTGCAGGGGCGTGTAGACCACGTTGAGGCGGCGGTGGCCGGTGCGCTCGGGGTCCAGGACCCGGCAGGCCGCCAACCGGTAGGCCGCCGCGATGCCCCGGTCCGCCACCGTCCAGCCGTCCGCGGCCAGCGGGATGGAGCCCACCAGGGCGTCATGGTCGATGCAGCCGGCGATGTCCCGGTCGCTGGGCGCGGTGATCTGGGCGCCACGGCCGGCCTCGTCCGTCATCCGGCCGCCCAGGTACACCTTGTAGCCGTTGTCGGCGGGCGGGTTGTGGCTGGCGGTGACCATCACCCCGGCGTCGGCGTCCAGATACCGCACGGCGAAGGCCAGCACCGGCGTCGGCAGCTCGGAGGGCAACAGGATCGTCTCCAGCCCGGCTGCGGCGAACACGGCGGCGGAGTCCAGGGCGAACGTCTTCGAGCCGCGGCGGGCGTCATACCCCACCACGACGCGCGGGGGCCGCGATTCCGGCCCGGCCGCGGCACCCGCCGGGGCACCCGCCGTGGCATCCGCAGGCTCCCCGGGGACCGTCTCCGCGAGGCGCTGGAGCAGGTATGTCGCGAGTCCGGCCGCGGTGCGGCGCACGACCACCCGGTTCATGCGGCCCGGGCCGGGGCCCTCCTCGGCCCGCAGCCCGGCCGTGCCGAACTCCAGCGGGCCGGCGAAGCGGGAGGCGAGGGACGCCGCCGCCGCGCCGTTCCCGGCCTGCGCCGCGGCGATCTCGGCCTCGAGGACCGCACGGTCGCCGTCGTCGGGATCCTGGCGGGCCCACTCCACGGCGGCGGCGATCAGGGCGGGATCGATGTCAACAGCGGTCACGGGAGGGTCCTCGGGTTTCTCATCGGTGGCCAGGTGCGTCAGGTGAATCAGGTGCATCGGGTTGACCGGCTGGAGCCGGCGGTCCGGCGGTCCGCCAGCGTGTCAGAGCCGGTCGATGATGCCGGCCAGCAGGGCGGAGATGCGTGGTCCGGCGGCCTGGCCGGCCTCCACGACCTCGGCGTGGCTGAGGGGCTCACCGCTGAAGCCGGCGGCGGCGTTGGTGACCAGGGACATCCCGAACACCTCGAGGCCGGCGTGGCGGGCGGCGATCGCGTCCAGGGCGGTGGACATGCCCACCAGGTCGCCGCCGATCGCCTTGGCGTACCGCACCTCGGCCGGGGTCTCGTACTGGGGTCCGGAGAACTGCACGTAGACGCCCTCGGGCAGGGACGAGTCCACCTCGCGGGCGATCTCGCGGATGCGGGGGGAGTAGAGGTCGGTGAGGTCCACGAAGTTGGCCCCGACCAGCGGGGTGGCGCCGGTGAGGTTGATGTGGTCGGCCACCAGCACCGGGGTGCCCGGGGTCCACTCGGGCACGAGGGAGCCGCAGCCGTTGGTCAGGACCACGATCTCGGCCCCGGCGGCGGCCGCGGTGCGCACGGTGTGGGCCACGGCGCCGGCGTCGCGGTGCTCGTAGTAGTGCGTGCGGGAGCCGAAGATCAGCGCGTGCCCGGCGTCGGCGCCGTCCTGGCTCCCGTCACCGTTCAGGCGCACGGAGCGCACTGTCGGGTTGTGACCCGGCACCGAGGGGGCGGCGAAACCGGGCAGCTCAGCGGTGGGGATGGTGTGGGTGGTCTCGCCGATCAGCTCGGCGGCGCCGCCCCAGCCGGACCCCAGGACCACCGCGATGCGGTGCCGGGCCACGCCCGTTACCTGGGCGAGTGCCGCGGCGGCACGCCGGGCCTCGGAGAACCCCGGGTGGTCGCCCTGCAGTGGCGAGTGGCCGGACGGGTCGTCGAAGCTGGGGGCGGTGGAGGAGCCGGTGGAGGCGGTTGCGTCAGTCACGACCGTCAGCCTAGTGGGAAGCGCCGGAATCAGCCTGCGGTGGAGGCGGCCGGCATTCGGCGTGACGCCGCCGGGTGGGACACAATGGTGTCTGTGACTTCCACCCCCATGTACTCGCGTCCCCGTCCCTCCCTCACCATCATCGGCGGCGGCCCCGGCGGCTATGAGGCGGCCATGGTGGCCGCCAAGCTCGGGGCGCAGGTCACCGTCGTCGAGTCCAAGGGCATGGGCGGATCCGCCGTGCTGACGGACGTGGTCCCCTCCAAGACCCTCATCGCCACGGCCGACTCCATGCGCCGGGCCGGACGCGCCTCCGGGCTGGGCGTGGCCCTGGGTGATGAGCCGGCGCGGGCGGACATGACCGTGGTCAACCGGCGGTTGCTGAACCTGGCCTCCGAGCAGTCCCGGGACATCGGCCGGGCCCTGGAACGCTCGGGCGTACGCATCGTCATCGGCCGGGGCAGGCTGACCGGGCCCACCACGGTGGAGGTGAGAACTGAGGACGGCACGGAGACGATCGAGTCCGAGAACATCCTCCTGGCCACCGGCGCGAGTCCGCGCGAACTGCCGACCGCCATGCCGGATGGGGAGCGCATCTTCAACTGGACCCAGGTGTACTCGCTGACGGAGGTGCCCGAGCACCTGATCGTGGTGGGCTCCGGCGTCACCGGCGCGGAGTTCGCCTCCGCCTACAACCAGCTCGGTGCCAAGGTCTCCCTGGTGTCCTCGCGGGACCGTGTGCTGCCGGGGGAGGATCCGGACGCCGCCGCCGTGCTGGAGGACGCCTTCGTGGAGGACGGCGTCAACGTGGTCGGCAAGACCCGCGCCGAGTCCGTGGAGCGCACCGCCACCGGAGTCCGCGTGCACCTCTCCGGCGGCCGCGTGCTGGAGGGCAGCCACTGCCTCCTGGCCGTCGGCGGGATCCCCAACACCGCGGACCTCGGTCTGGAGGCGGCCGGCGTCAGGCTGACCGACTCCGGCCACATCGCGGTGGACGGGGTCTCCCGCACCACCGTGCCCGGCATCTATGCGGCCGGCGACTGCACCGGGGTCTTCGCCCTCGCCTCCGTGGCCGCCATGCAGGGGCGCGTCGCCGTGGCGCACCTGATGGGGGACGCGGTCAAGCCGTTCCAGCCACACCTGGTGTCGTCGAACATCTTCACCTCCCCGGAGATCGCCACCGTCGGCGTGACGGAGGAGCAGGTGGCCTCCGGCAAGTACCAGGCGGACATCCTCAAGCTGGACCTGAGCACCAATCCCCGGGCCAAGATGCAGAACGTGACCCACGGCTTCGTGAAGGTCTTCGCCCGCAAGGGCTCGGGCACCGTGATCGGCGGCGTGGTGGTGGCCCCGCGCGCCTCCGAGCTGATCTACCCGATCGCGCTGGCCGTGAGCCACAAGCTGCACGTGGACGACCTGGCCAACACCTACACGGTCTACCCCTCGCTCTCCGGGTCGATCTCCGAGGCGGCCCGCCGTCTCCACGTCCACCTCTGACCGCCCGCCGCCTCTCGCGCCGACTCGAGCCGTTCTCCCCATCACGTCCTCTCGTTTTGCGGGCAGAAGTTGTGGGTGCGCAACCCACAAC